>JAFQOH010000083.1:0-2370 GCA_017403345.1 Thermoguttaceae bacterium | reverse complement strand
TTCCTTTCAGTGTCTTCAGTGGTAAAACGGGTACACAGTTCCCGGATGGACCAATATTTTTGATCGCCTTTTGGTGCCTTTCGCATTTTTTCGAGTTTTTCGAGTTTTTCGAGTTTCCTTTCAGTGTCTTCAGTGGTAAAACGGGTACACAGTTCCCGGATGGACCAATATTTTTGATCGCCTTTTGGTGCCTTTCGCATTTTTTCGAGTTTTTCGAGTTTTTCGAGTTTCCTTTCAGTGTCTTTCAGTGAACTCTTCCGTGTGTCTTCCGTGTGTCTTCCGTGGTGAAACTGTCGCGCACCTGCCGGATGGACCTGGAATATTTTGTTGAAAATGGGTGGAATGGGTAAAGTGTTTTTCGTATTTTCCTGATTTTGAAGTTTTTTCGGCGAAGGACCGAAAAGGGAAGATAGCGTATCCGTCCGTACTTTTATTTGGTTTTTCCGGGAGTGGAAAGGAATTCCGTCATGCAGGAAGAAAAAGAGCCGTCTGCTGCTGAAATTTCAGACAATCTGGAGCCGCAGGTCGGCGGAAGTCTGGAAAATTTTGATTTTTCGCCCTCTGGTCCGCATACGGTCCACGTGCCGGTGATGCTGCGTGAGATCATGGCGGCGCTGGATCCGAAACCGGGGCAGGTCATCGTGGATGGGACCCTCGGAGGGGCAGGGCACACGCGCGCACTGGCGGAAAAGGTCGGAAAAGATGGTCTCGTCATCTCACTGGACCGGGACCCCGGAGCGATCGAACGGGCCGAGGCTGCGCTGAAGGGACTGCCGGTCATTTTGGCGGAAAGCAATTTTAGTGAACTGCAGGAAGTACTTGAGGAGATCAAGGTCGGCAAAGTGGACGGCATGATGCTGGATCTCGGACTTTCCAGCGATCAGCTCGCGGACCGGGAACGCGGATTCAGTTTTAATTCCGACGGTCCGCTCGACCTGCGGTTCAACACGAACGAGGGAAAACCGGCGTCTCATCTCGTGAATACGATGAAGGAATCGAATCTCGCGGACCTGATCTACGAGTACGGTGAAGAGCGTTTCAGCCGACGCATCGCGCGGAAGATCTGCGAAGTCCGCCGGGAAAAGCCGATCCGGACCGCCTGCGAGCTTGCGGAGATCGTGCGCCGGTGCGTTCCGCGTTCTCCTCACGAGACGATCGACCGGGCGACGCGGACTTTTCAGGCTCTGAGGATCGCGGTCAATGGGGAGATGCAGGCGCTTGAGAAGATCCTGCGGGAGATGCCCTACTGTGTGAAGCCGGGAGGAAAGGTCGCGATCTTGAGCTTTCATTCGCTGGAAGACCGGAGGGTGAAGGATGCGTTTCGGGAAAAGCCGTTCTATCGGATCGTGAACAAAAAGCCGATCTTGGCAGATGAAGAAGAAGTGACGCGGAATCCAAGGTCCAGAAGCGCCAAACTGCGCATTGCGGAAATCGTAGAGGAGTAGAGCTATGGGTAAGAGAAATCGAGGTAAAAATGGAAAACACGACCGTTGGGCGAGTATGTGTAGCGATTCTGATTACAGTCAGTACGAAAATGATGCGGAGTACGAGTTTTCTTACTCGCAAGAGCTGGAAAACCCGGAGTTCGTCGATGCGGATGAGGGCGCGGATGAGTATGAAGTAGAAGACTATGTGGTGGAGGAAGAAGAACAGGAAGATGACAGAGAGACCGTTTACTCCTCTAGTGAGCCGGAACCTGAACCGGAGCCGGAGCCGGAAACTTCGGCGGAAGTGAAAGAGAAGACAGAGACGAAAGAGAAGAAGGAAAGATCGCTTGCCGAGGAAGAACGGGACGCTTGGAAGGAGATCCAGCTGAAAGCGGCGGAAAATGCGGATGCGGAGCAGGACGCGGAGGCTGCGAAAAAGGAAAAAGGGCCCGGATTCGGCGAGAAATTGAAGGGGTGGACCGCGGCTCTTGGCAGTTTCCTGAAGAAAAAGAAGAAGCCGGAAACGGAAGGCGGGCAGGAAGAGAATGCCGGACTGGAGAATGGTGCTGAACAGAATGAAGGTGCCGGAGCGGAGACTGCGTCCGTCGAAAATGCGCAGGAGACGCCGACGGATCCGGCGGTGAAGTCGGGCGGCGGATTGAAAGCGCTGGCAGAGAAGACGGTCGGCAGCATGAAGTCCTTCTTTGCGCGTAAGAAAAAAGAAACGCAGGATCAGGATGCGTCGGAAGGCGTTTTGGAAGATGGGGCGCAAGACGTTTCGGACGAGGAGGCGCTCGCAGCAGTTGAGGAGTCGGTGAAAAAGGCCGCGAAACCCAAATCCGGCATTGCGCGTGCCGTGGAGGAAGAGACCGCGGCTGGGGCGGCAGTGAAAAAAGGCGCGAAACCAGAGAAACTGAAGAGATCGGAGAAACCGGAGAAACCG
>JAFQOH010000082.1:0-12226 GCA_017403345.1 Thermoguttaceae bacterium | reverse complement strand
TTCCCGAATCAATTCCCGAATCAATTCCCGAATCAATTCCCGAATCAATTCCCGAATCAATTCCCGAATCAATTCCCGAATCAATTCCCGAATCAATTCCCGAATCAATTCCCGAATCAGTTCCCGAATCAGTTCCCGAATCAATTCCCGAAATCATTTTCTTTCATTAAAGCATTTTTTCGCAAAGAATCAAGTTAGAAAGAGGAAGAATCGAAGAAATTTAGCAAAATTTTGGAAGAAAAAAGAGAAAAAAGTCTTTTTTTTGGAAAAGATTTCCAAAATGGCGGGGGACCGTATTGACGAATTAGCGATTTTAAGGCAAAATATAGAAATTGAAAAATCCAGAACCTGAAAGTAAACCAAAATGCAAGACAGAAAACTGAATCTCGGCGTCGTAGGCGTAGGCGGACGCGGCAAAGAAAACCTCGGAGGAGCCTTTACAGAAAATGTTCTGGCGATCTGCGACACAGATGACGAAGCGTTAGCTCGTGCATTGGGGCGATGCTCGCTTGGAACACGTGGTTTCTCGGATTACCGCAGGATGCTGGAGGAACTTCACAAACAGCTCGATGCAGTCCTCATCAATACGCCGGACCATACGCACCACCCGATCGCCATGCTGGCCATGGAGTACGGACTGCACGTCTACTGCGAAAAACCGCTGGCACACAGTGTCCGGCAGGTCCGGGAAATGACGCAAAAGGCGGCAGAGAAAAATCTCATCACCTCCATGGGCAACCAGATGCACACATGCCTGAACTATCGCCGAACGGTGGAGATCGTTCAGTCCGGACTGCTCGGCGAGATCCAGGAAGTCCACGTCTGGTGCGGAAAAGGATGGGGAGGAAATACCGTTCGTCCGGATCGGGAAGACCCGTGTCCGGCATCGGTTCACTGGGAAGAATGGCTCGGACCGGCTCCGAAACGTCCGTATGCTGCACAGCTCTACCATCCCTCCAACTGGCGCAGATGGTGGGATTTCGGAAGCGGAACGCTCGGCGATATGGGGTGCCATTTCATGGACCTCGTCTTTTGGGCCCTTGACTTAAAAGCGCCTTTGACCGTTGAAGCGGAAGGACCCGCACTGGAAGACCAGACGGAAATGGCCCCGCTCGGTCTCAAGGTCACGTACGAGTTTGCGTACCGCGGCAGAACTCTGCAAGTCTTCTGGTACGACGGAGACATTCAGCCGGCAATTTTGGAAAAATGGGGACTGACGAAGTGGCCGGGCGGTGTCTTTTTCGTCGGAACGGAAGGAGCGATCCAGGCAGACTACACAAAGCGGACGCTCGCTCCCAAAGAGAAATTTGAGAATTTTCAGGAACCTGCCCCATGGATCCCGGAATCAAAAGGGCATTTTGCAGACTTTTTCGATGCGATCCGAACAGGAACGCTTCCGCCGTGCCATTTCGGTTACACGGGGCCGCTGACAGAAACGGTCCTTCTGGGAGCTGCCGCGTACCGTTCAGGAAGCAAGATCATCTGGGACGCAGAAAAACTCCAAGCTGTCGGTAATAAGAAAGCGCAGGAATTCATCGACGCAGACTAAATTTCATAAAAAATGCCATAGCCTCCGAAAGATGACCTGAAGATAAAACGTTGAATAAAACGTTCCGGGTGTGTTCGAATGCCTCATCATTTCCAACTCACCCAATTTAGGATCACAAAAAATTTGAGAGCGCGTGCTCTCTAACTCGCCTTTAAATTTAAGGAATTTCACTATGAAAAAAATGATTTTTGCATTTTTCGCCGTCATGCTTTCCATCTCGGCGTTCCAGTTTGCCCAAGCCGCTGACAATCAGCTCAGCGACGCAGAAAAAGCGGAAGGTTTCGAGTTGATCTTCAACGGAGAAAACCTTGACGGCTGGCGCGGCGACACAAAAGGTTACGTCGTGGAAGACGGTGTCATCGTGTGCAAACCCGGCGGCAATCTCTACCTGCCGAAAGACTACAAAAATTTCATCATCCGTTTCGATTTCATGGTTCCGCCGAATGGCAATAACGGCCTCGGGATCCGTGCAGAAATGGGCAAAGACGCAGCATATCACGGCATGGAGATCCAGATCCTGGACGACTACGCAGACTGCTACCGGCATCTGAAACCGTACCAGTACCACGGATCCATTTACGGTGTCGTTCCGGTCAAACGCGGCTTCACGAAACCCGCCGGCGAATGGAACACGGAAGAAGTCATGGCGGACGGCGGACACATTCGTGTCACGGTGAACGGCCAAGTCGTCACGGATGCCGACATTTCAACGATCACCCAAACGATGGACAACCGGAATCATCCCGGTCTGCACAATGAATCCGGCGCGATCGGATTTCTCGGACATGGTGCGAAAGTCATGTTCAAAAATGTCCGCGTGAAAGAACTCGACTAACGAAACGTTCACGGCCGGAAAGCAGATGCCCGACGCAAGTTTCTCGTTTCTGCTTTTCGGCAAACCTCCCGGCTGGCCGCAGGATGCGTACCCGCTTTAAGTTCAGGTCGTTCGAGCTGCCGAGTTACTTTTCCATCTATACCAGAACGAAGATTTTCCCAAAACTCCGTCCCGTACTCCGTTTCAATGCCAACAGAACTTCATGAAATCGTCAGCCATATCCAGGAGGAACTGAAAAAAAAAGGGATCTTCACCCTCCTAAAATCGCAAGAATGCCCACACCTTGACGGGATCTGGGGGGGAGGCACTTCTGCTGTTCTTGCAGCATTGGCAAAGGAAAAACCAGACCACGCGATCATCGTCCTGACTCCGACTCAAAAAGATGCACAGAACATCTTAGACGACTTCCCGCTTTTCGACCAGCGCCCGATCCTTCCGTTTCCGTGGCAGAATCGTCCGCACGACTTCATGCCTGACCAAGAAACAGATCCAGAATGCGATGCCGCGGAACGCTTTTCGACCTTCATTCCGGACGTCAGCATCGGAGAACGGCTCCGTGTCCTGAAAGCACTTTTGCGCCACGCAGAAACCGAACCCCCAACCGACTCGGCAGCCCCCATCATCACAGCCCCGCTTCACGCGCTCCTTTCTCCATGCCCGGATCCGTCGCACCTTCGGCAGGAATCGTTGACGCTGACCTGCGGAACAGCATTTTCCATGGAAGAGCTCATCGAGTGGCTTCTGACTCACGGTTTTCAGAACACGACGGCAGTCGAATTTCCCGGAGAATTTTTCGCACGCGGCGGTCTGCTCGATATTTTCGCGATCGATTGGGAAAGACCGATCCGAATCGAGTTTTTCGGCGACGACATCGACTCGATCCGCGAATTCGACCTCGAAACACAACGCAGCCTGCGGTCCCTAGATTCCGTTTCACTCGGTTCCTTCACTTCGATGCTGAATGCGCTTCACGGCGGAGTTCCGCTGACGAAGTACCTTTCCGCCTCTAAAACGCTTTTTTTCCTCCTTGAACCGGAGAATGCCCAGCTTCAGGGACGCCGATTTTATCAGGCGCAGGAAAACCCGGAAACACTTTTCTCACCAGAAGAGCTTCTGCGTGAAGTCATGAAATTCCAGTTTTTCAGCGTTTCCAGCATCGGAACCGCGACATTTGGCGAAACATTCTCCCTTTCGATGGAATCCGTCGAACGATTCAGCGGCGAATTTTCAAAAGTCTGCGGCGAACTAGATCGTTTCGGCATCGGTCAGACCGTCTACGTTCTGTGCCCCAATGACGCAGAAAAAGCTCGCCTCGAAACGATTTTTGGCGAAACGCATCTCGCAAAACGAAAAGCCGTCCACTACCGTCTCGGCACGATCTCCGACGGATTTCGCCTCGTTTCCACCCGGGAAATGGTCATTTCATCCTCCGCGCTATTCCGAAAAGAAGAAGTACGCCGCAGTGCTGTCTCAAGCAGGAAAAAAACTCGGCAGAATGGGTCGGAAGAAGCTGGAATCGGAGCTGGAACCGGAGATGAAACGAATGCTGACGCCGACGCGCCCTCGACGAAGACGATCGACTCGTTCACCGATCTGCAGGAAGGAGATTTTGTCGTTCATGTATCGTTCGGCATCGCACGCTATCGCGGCCTGAAACTTCTGGAGCCTCTGAAATCCAAAAGTCAAACACAGTCCGTCCCCCGCCCTCTTTCCTCGATCTCAGACACAGCGGCAGCTTCAGATGGTTCCATTTTCCGGCAGGTCCAGGGACGCAAAGCCAACTCGCCTCACGTTCCCAACGCCAACGGAGCGGAAGAGCATATGGTGCTTGAATTTCGAGACGGAGTTTTGATCTACGTCCCAACTTCCAAAATCGCACTAGTCCAAAAGTACATTTGCGGCAAAAACGCGGAACCGGCACTCTCGCCCTACGGTGGAAGATCGTGGGGAAAAATGAAGGAAGAGGTCGCAGAGTCGGTCAAGGAACTGGCCGGTGAAATGCTGGAGACGCAAGCGGAACGTCTTTCCCGTCCTGGCCTCTCCTTCCCGATAGAAACACCGCTCCAAAATGAATTCGATGCCGTTTTTCCGTACACAGAAACTCCCGATCAACTCAAGGCGATCGATGCGATCCGCGCCGACATGGCCTCCCCGCGTCCCATGGATCGGCTTCTTTGCGGCGACGTGGGGTTCGGTAAAACGGAAATCGCGATGCGCGCGGCATTTACAGCCGTAGAAGCTGGATTCCAAGTCGGGATCATGGCCCCGACGACGGTCCTCGTCGAACAGCATCTACGCACATTCCGTGCCCGAATGGCAACGTTTCCCGTCACGATCGAATCGATCTCCCGTTTTGCCTCCGCAGCCCAACAGAAAGAGATCCTAAAACGAACTGCCGAGGGAAAAGTAGACATTCTGATCGGGACGCACCGGCTCGCCAGCTCTGACGTTTCATTCCGCAATCTAGGTCTCCTGATCATCGATGAGGAACAGAAATTCGGTGTTCGGATCAAAGAAACGCTCAAAAAACTGCGCTCGACCGTCGACGTTCTCACGATGACCGCCACCCCGATCCCGCGAACGCTCCACATGTCGCTTCTCGGACTGCGCGACATTTCCAGCTTGGAGACTCCGCCGGCAGACCGACGCGCCATTGAAACGCACGTAGTACGCTACCAGCCTCAGCTTCTTCGGAATGCCATTCTGCGCGAGATCGACAGAAACGGACAGATATTTTTCATCCATAATCGCGTGCGGGATCTTCAAGAGGTCGCAGATGCCCTGCGTCAAATCGTTCCGGAAGCACGCATCGCAATTGGCCACGCGCAAATGGCGGAACGCGAGCTGGAGAAGGTCATGCTGTCGTTCGTAAACCATGACGTCGACATTCTGGTCAGCACGACGATCGTCGAGACCGGCTTGGACATTCCGAACGCCAACACAATCTTCATCAACGAAGCGAACAATTTCGGTCTGGCAGAGCTTCATCAGCTGCGCGGACGGGTCGGACGATTCAAAAATCACGCATACTGCTACCTTCTCGTCCATGGAGCCAACACAATCTCGGAAGTCGCCATCCGCCGACTGAAAGCGATCGAGGAGTTCGCGCATCTCGGAGCCGGTTTTTCCATCGCCATGCGCGATCTGGAGATCCGCGGAACGGGAAACATTCTGGGGACGAAACAAAGCGGACAGATCGGAATGGTCGGCTACGAACTTTACTGCGACCTGCTTGACGCGGCAGTTCGACGACTTCGCCGACTTCCTCCCCGCGAAACGGTCGACGTTGATGTAGACCTCCCCGTCACCGCCTACCTTCCGCACCATTACGTTCCCGACATGCGAACCAAAATGGAACTTTACCGGCGGCTTTCACGACTCACACGCCCTGCACACGTCTCAGATTTTGAATCAGAGCTGATCGACCGATTTGGCAAACTGCCCCTTCAGGCCATCCTTTTACTGAAACTCTACCGAGTCAGGATCCTAGCCCACCAGTGGCTCATTCACTCGATCCATCGGGATGGAGATTTCCTTATGTTTGAATTTTACTCAAAAAAAGCACTCGAACCGCTTGCCTCTCGCCCCGTCGGCAGCGAAAAAAAGACGCTTCGTTTCATTGATGAACACTCTGCCTGTCTCCCCCTAGATGAAGAAACGGCAAATTCTGCGTCAGATTCCGAAAAATTGCTAAATTATGTCGAAATGCTCTTGCGTGATTCGTGAAATTTTGTTAATCTCACGAAAGAGAAGTACCCGAAGATACCAACTTCGGCGGCAAACCTGCGTAATATTCGTGAGGACCTCATGCGTTCGTTCAAGTTTTCCCTTTTTTTGCTCATTGCCTTCACCTTCCTGACACTTTCCGTTCAGGAAGCAGCAGCTCAGTGGTGGAAGCCAAGGTCCGCCTCAAGATCCTCTCGTTCCGCACAAAATGCAGAACCGCTCGATGCTCCCGTACTCCCGGAAGCCAAACCGGCAACAGGCACTGCGGACCGGGCAGGAAGCGGCGTTACATCGCGAGATACCGACCGATTTTTGAGCTACTCCGAGCAAAAAGAAAAGGAACTTGAAGAAGAAAAAAAACAAAAGGGACTCTTCATCCGTTTTCCATGGGCTAAAAAAGAAGAAAAACAGACCGAGGAACTTGAAAATCCCTTTGGAGACGTTCAGCTCGCTCCTCCGCGTTACCAGGATCTTTCGGAATTGGGGATCGATACGTCAAAACCAGCCCCCGGTTTCGAAACGCCGGCAGAAACAGCATCGACGCACATCCCGCCAGTCGGAGCCGCTCCTACCGCCGCAGTTTCAAATACGCCGGGAACTCCCGCAGTTCACCTGCCGCCAGTCAGTCCCCAAGCTGCTGCACCAGTCATCCCCCGATCTGTTGCTCCCCAGCAGGGAACGGTTGCCGTTCAGGATCATTCCCCAACCGGGATCTCTAACCCGGCCTCTGGTCTGACGGATCCTCAGTCCAGTAATTTGCATGCAGGTACGGGAACGTTTTCAGGAACGCTTCCGGCACAACTGAATGTCGCCCCGGAAAATTCCGCCGTCGGAACAGCCGTCATGCTTCCTTCCGAACTTCCCAATTCGCTCCCGCCGGCAGCATCCCCCTCCGGGATCCCCTCAACCACTCCGCCAACATCAAGTACGAGCCAACCTGGCGTTGCCCCCTTAAATGCAGACGGTCTGCCTTCGGCTTCCGAGACAGGTTTTCAACAGGATACCGTACACTTTCAAGCAGATACCGTACTAACCCAAGTCCCGTCGCTCATGGCCGACTCTTCCGAACTGGCCGGCGAAGGCATTCAGTACTACGAACACGGCCAAGTTTTGGCGCAGGTCGGTACACAAGTGATCCTTTCCGGAGATATCATGGTCAATGTAGACCGGCTCATGCAGGAAAAAAAAGAGGAGATACCGGAAGAAATCTGGGACCTTCAGCGCGAAATGCTCATTCGTCTTTTTCTTCAGCAGTCCGTTGAGGCAAAGCTGATCTTCTGTGATGTACTGCGTAACGTTCCTGCGGAAGGAATCAAACAAAACTTCACGGTCATCGATAAACTGTTTGAGGAACAGGAACTTCCCAACAGAATGAAAAAAGCAGGTATCCAGCTTCGGGAAGACTACGAAAAACTCCTCATTTCCGAGGGAACATGCATCCAAAAACAAAAATACCTCTACCGCGAAATGGTCTTCTGCCAACAGTGGCTCATGAAAACCATCCCGCAAAATCCGTCGGTCTCCTACCTTGAGATCGCCGACTACTACCATGCACACCCCAAAGAATTTGAAGTCCCCCCTCAGGTTCGCTGGGAGGAACTCGTCATTCGGAAAGCTCGTTTCCATTCACGGGATGAAGCATATCAGGAAATGGTACGGATCGGCTCCATCGCCGCAATGCAGAAAATGCCGTTTGCTGAAGTCGCGCAGAAATTCTCACACGGCGTCACGGCCTCCAAAGGCGGAATACAGGACTGGATCAAACCGGGAGAACTCGCATCTCAACCACTGGAAGACGCACTTTTCTCACAAGATGTAGGTGTCCTCAGTCCTCAAATTATTGAAGACCAAAACTGTTTCTACGTCATTCGTGTCTTGGAACGCGTTCCGCTGATTCGCAAACCGCTCGGAGACGTTCAGAAAGAGATCGAAACGAAGATCCGGCAGAACAAGATCACAGAAGCCAAAGAAGAGTACCTCAGAAAACTGCGGCGCGAGATCCCCGTCTTCACCGTTTTCGACGGGATCCCTTCCCCCGAAGAACGATACAAAGCCGCACAAGAAGCAGCGAGGGCAAAACGCAGAGCCTCCATGTACTAAAACGTACGAAAACACACATCGTTCCGCCCTATCGCGTGTACATTTCCCAAAGCTCCCCGCGGTTGCATCAAAACCAGCGGGGAGTACCTTTTCTGTATCGTCTGATTTGAAATTCTACGCGATCGGAAATGGGAAAGCAAGGACGTCCTCTAAACTTTTTGCTCCCAAAGCCAGCATGATGAGCCGATCGAGTCCCACAGCAGTCCCGGCACACGGAGGAAGGCCATGATCCATCGCAGCAAGCAGCCGACTCTCTTCCGGAAGCGCTTCTTTTCCGTCCTGACGCCGCAGTTCATTCGTCTCGGCATTCCGACGCCGCAGTTCTCCCGGGTCACAGAGTTCATGGTATCCGTTTGCCAGCTCGATCCCATCCACGTAAAGCTCAAATCGTTCCGCGACCTCTCCGCGTGAGACTGCCAGAGCTGCTTGCGAAGCTGGATAGTCAAAAAGGATCAACGGCGTTTCATTTCCAAGCTGTGCTTGGATCCTTTCCCCAAGCAGAAAGTCAAGCCAATCGTCCCGATTTGCATTTTCCGAAAGCTCAAATCCTTCCGGGATCACCATTTTCTCCCGTTTTGCACAAGCAGCCATTTCCATGACCGAAGCCCGCAGCGGATCCAGACCCAAAAATGTCTCGAACGCCTCAGAGTACGTCATTTTCCGGGCCGGACCGCGCTTAAGGATCGCCTGCTGAAATTCATCCAGAAGCCCCATCCCGCGCTCAAGATCGTCGCCAGGACGATAAAATTCCAGCATCGTAAACTCCGGATTATGGAGCCTGCCGCACTCATCACGGCGAAAGACTTTCCCTATCTGAAAAATGGGGATCTCCCAAGATGCAAGAAGACGCTTCATTGCAAATTCCGGCGAAGTCTGAAGAAAAAAGCGTTTTCCGCCCTCCGTAAGCGACATTGGATCCAGATACCGATCTACCACCGTGTCGGCACTCAAAATCGGAGTCTCAACCTCCAAAAATCCGCGCTCCTCAAAAAATTCCCGTACGTGCTTCAGGATCACTACCCGAGCTCGCATCGTCTCGAGAGACGCAGAAGGAAAAAAATCAGAAAAAGTCGAGGAATTCAAATCAGTCATCCTGCAATTTAACAAAAATCGAAAAAAGGAAAAGAAATTTCATCCGGAGCGCGCTGGTTCACAGGTTCGCTGCCCCTCCCGGACAAACTCACGTTTCATCTCGACACATCTGTGCCATGACGAGCGCACACGTTCGCGCATCCTCCAAGGCATCGTGATGCCGAAAAGAGATCTGAAAGTACTCCGCCAACGTGTTCAGACGGTAATTCGGCAAAGTGATCCCCACACATTCCGGAAACCATCTCTTCGCAGTTCGGCACGAACATTTCCATGGATTCGAGAGCTGCGGAAGACGAAAGTACTCAAGACACGCAGAAAGAACGCCCCGGTCAAACGGCGCATTGTGCGCCACGAGCAGTCTGTCGCCAATGAAATCGCGGATATCTTCCCAATACACATCGAAAGTCCCAAAATTGCGTACATCTGCCGGCGTGATTCCGTGAATGTCTATGAAATCCGAACGAAACCAAAGTCTCGGCGGCCGGATCAGCGTGTAAAATTCTTCCGTCAGAACACCATCCACGCACCGTACCATGCCGATACTGCACGCACTATTTCGCTGAAAATTCGCCGTTTCAAAATCGATCGCAACAAAATCCATACTTCGTCACACTAACGCGAGCCGACCATCCAGCTTCACAAAGAAAATGAAAGGCCGACTCGCAAAAAACACGTCACACTGTATCTTATTAGAACCAGGCGCAAGTGAAACCGCCGTCCACATTGATGCACGCACCGGTAATGAATTTTCCGCCGTTCTTCGACAGCATCAGGAGGGCAGCACCAATGAGTTCGTCAGGTTCACCATAACGGCGCATCGGCGTGTGGTTCATGATATTCGCAACACGCTGCTCATCCAAAAGTTTGCGATTCTGTTCCGCCGGGAAGAAACCGGGGCAGATCGTATTGCAGCGTACGCCCTGAAGCGCAAGATCCTGTGCAATATTGTTACTGAGGTTCAGTACGCCGGCTTTACTGGCAGCGTATCCAAAAACGCGGGAAAGCGGAAGGATGGAGTTGACGCTTCCAAAATTGAGGATCGCCCCGCCGCCGTTCTCTGCCATGTGTTTGCCAAAGATCTGGCACGTATTGAACGTCCCCTTCAGGTTGATGTCCATGATGAAATCCCACTTTTCTTCGGGATAGTCCAGGAAATTGGTCCCAAAGTTCACACCGGCCGCATTGACAAGGCAGTCCACTTTTCCGTTGATGGCAGCCGCAACATTCAGAGCAGCCGTCACGGATCCACGATCCGTCACATCGATGAGCGTCCAGGACGCCTTGCCGCCAAGTTCGCTGAGCTGGGCACAGCGCTGAACACAAGGTTCCTCGTTCACATCCGCGATCACGACGTGCGCGCCTGCCTGGGCAAGTCCGCGTGCCACAGCACCGCCAAGTTCCCCTGCGCCGCCGATAACGACTGCGACCTGACCGTCAAAACCAAACAAACTCTGAAGATATTCAGGAGTAGGCATCGATTTCTCCATTTCATTATCTATAAAAAAGGATGGAAGCGGCAGAGAAGGATCTCGGATGGAAAACGTCCTCTGCCGCATGAATATCTGATTTCAATTAAACTCTGGATCAAATGCTCGAATCATTCGATCAGACCGACATACCGAAATACTGAACGAGTCGATGATACATTCGATAGTAGTCCAGCGTTTCAAACATTTCGGAGTAACGGCCGATACCGCGGATCACAAGCGGATTCGGTTTCAAACCCGTCGCAGTACGAAAACGGATCCGAAGCGTTCCTGTCCGAATGATCCTTTCCCACCAGCTGCGGGTCAACGTGATCTGCACGATGTCAGTCACGGCGATAGACTGCAAACGTTGCGTCAGGACGCCTGTCGTGTACGTAAAATGACAATCGTCCAACTGGTATTTCGTAAAGAAATAACGAATGACGAGAAGGTAAAGGATCCACAGTACCACACACCCCGAGATCGCATACAGCAGGAAACTGAGGGATTGGAAGCTCGGCATCCCCAACTGGATCCCCCCTCCCAACAATGCGAAAATAGCCGCATAAAAGCCTTCATCAGTAAGGTCTCTGGGACGATATTTCCATTCGACCTTCTGATTCGCTCTTTCTGCAAAATTATTACGGAAATAGGCATCAAGCTCCATACGCTGATTCCCGCCGCTCGAGGCAACTCCCATCGGATTCAGCATTCGGCCGCCCATTCGGCTGCGGAGGAACAGGCGATACTCATTCAAAATATCGACTTCACGACACGAAGAAGTAAATAGCCCATGCATCCGGATACCGGGAAGATGAACGATATTGTCCGGTGTCGATACATCAGCCGACTCATTACCTTCCAGACTGTCCATTTCCATCAGACTGCCGTCGCGGACATGAAGCTCAAGCGTTCCAACTCCCAGAATACGCTGCCACAAATTCCGTTCCATTTCGACACGCTGGATATCCCAAACAGCAATATGCTGTTCTTTCGTAATGAAAAATCCGGATCGGCAGATCAAAACCGTAGGAGTCAGACGATACCAAGTGCAGAATTTCCCAAAGAAGATCCGCCCAAGCAAGCTGAATACATAGCACCAAACACCGATTCCAAGGAAGAGAATGAAAAAGCCGCGAATGGCCTCATCCCAAGTCTTCGGGCAAATCGATGTCAGAGATGCCCAGAAGCCGTTCGTTGCCTCCGTTGATGTTACATTCGCAGTTTCATCAGCCGTTTTCGTTTCTGCCGCAGTTTCTGCCGCCGTCTCTTCCGAAACTTCTTCCGTTTCCGTTTCTGCCGCAGTTTCTGCCGCCGTCTCTTCCGAAACCTCTTCCGTTTCCGTTTCTGCCGCAGTTTCTGCCGCCGTCTCTTCCGAAACCTCTTCCGTTTCCGTTTCTGCCGCAGTTTCTGCCGCCGTCTCTTCCGAAACCTCTTCCGTTTCCGTTTCTGCCGCAG
>JAFQOH010000081.1:0-34417 GCA_017403345.1 Thermoguttaceae bacterium | reverse complement strand
GAGAGGAGGAGAATCGAGAGGAGGAGAATCGAGAGGTGGAGAATCGAGAGGAGGAGAATCGAGAGGAGGAGAATCGAGAGGAGGAGAATCGAGAGGTGGAGAATCGAGAGGAGGAGAATCGAGAGGAGGAGAATCGAGAGGAGGAGAATCGAGAGGTGGAGAATCGAGAGGAAGAGAGAAAAACAGGGAGGGGGATCTTCCCGCCTCCCATTGAGGACATTTTCAAAAAATGGCGGAATGTGCGTTGAAAATAGACGGAAAACAGAATTTCCGGGTCATTTCAGATGCAGCGAACATGGTCCGTTGACGCATCCGCCGGGGCATGCCATGACTTCGAGGAAATTTGCGGGATCCTTGCCCATCGCCAGCAGTTTCAGCTGCGCGAGCGTTTTCCGATCGATCCCGTTGATGAATTTTGCTTTCAGCTCGAAATTTTCACCGCATTCACCGCATTCACCGCATTCACCGCATTCATGACCTTTGCCGCCCGTCGAGCGTGTCATGTCTGCGAGTACCGATTCCGTCACGCCGCAGCTTTTCGCGAAATTCCGCGCGTTTTCTCCCGCAGGAGTCAGGAGCGTCCATGGTTCTTGCGAGATGACGTCGATCTTCCGTCCAGCCATCATCGAGCCGAGTTCTTCGAAGGTCAAAACGTAGTCCACCAGCTCGCTTTCTTCCGCTTCGTGCCGTTTCGCGATGCACGGTCCAATGAAGACGACGACCGCGTCCGGGTCCTTTTCGCGCACGAGCTGGGCAGCGTATTTCATGGGACTTGGCGTATGCGAAACGTACTGCAGGAAGTTGGGGAAATGCCGTTTCACCAGCTCCACGTACGCCGGGCAGCAGGACGTCGTCATGAGCTGCTGACCATCCGCCATTTTCTCCATGAATTCCTGCGCTTCATTCGCCGACGTCAATTCTGCGCCGAGAGCCGCTTCCACGACGTCATCGAATCCGAGTTTACTGATCGCGGTGAAAAGCTGCTCGATCGTGCCGGGAAACTGCGAGTAGGCGGACGGCGCGACCACTGCCGCGACACGGGCCGGTTTCCGCTTCAGGACATTCAGAACGTCCAGGATCTGCGAGCGTTCCATGATCGCGCTGAATGGGCAGGCACGGAAGCATTTTCCGCAGAAGATGCACTTTTCGAAATCGATCTCTGCCCGTCCCTGCGCGTTTTTCCGTATCGCTCCCACCGGGCAGGCATCCTCGCATGGGACAGTCGTCTTCACGATGGCGTGGAAAGGGCAGACATTCATGCACTTCCCGCACTTGATGCACTTGGAGTAGTCGATCTGCGAGACTTGATTCACGACCGAGATCGCGCCTTTGGGACAGTTGAAGACACAGGGACGAGCGAAACAGCCGCGGCAGTTTCCCGTCACGACGTACGAGTTGTCAGGACAGCCGGAACAGCCTGCGGTACAGACCGTCAACGGCGGGTCTCCGGGGGCTTTTTCGCGAGCATCGGCTTCCTGAAAGTACTCGGAGAGCGTTTTGGCTTCGTCCGTTTCCTCTTCGCAGCGCATTCCTAAAAGTGCCATTAACCGGTACTTCAAAACCGCCCGGTCATGGTAGATGCAGCATCGGCTGACTTCACCATCTTTCGGTCGGATACGGATCGGTACCCGGTCCAGTTCCTCGTCCAGTTTTCCCTGGTCAAAGAGACGCACGAGCCGGATCATCAGCTCGCGCCGCATATATTCCGCACCGCTGATCATTCGCCGCCCTCCTCTTTTTCGAGGATCTTTCGGATCTCCTCAAAAACGGATTCGACGGTCGCCTGCGCATGAGGAACACCATTGATCCGGACGAACGGCGCACGGCAGATGCTTTCTTCCGTGCAGATGTTCAAGCACGGCACGCCCGACACTTCGACCCGCTCCCGAAATTCTTCTGGAAGCAGCGTTTCCATGCGCATCAGTTTATCCGCACCCAGCATGAAGCAGGTCGTTCCGCAGCAGATCTCAAGACGGATCTTTTCCATGATTTCACTCTCCTTTGATTTTCAGGGACCGCAGTACAGCCTCCGTACCGCGGCATTGATTTCAAAAAAACGATTTCCAGCGGTCCTGTTTCAGGTCCCGCATAGCTAAATGCCGTACCGAGACTGAAAGTAGACGCGATCTAAAAGTACCGCACGATGACTTTTTTCCGGCATCGAGTTTCCAAAACGGCCATCAGACGCTTCACGATGTTTCTGCGAAGCTCCAGCTCCATCGGCAGGTTGGGGTCTTGGTGTGCTTCGTTGACTTTCGTGCCGACGATGAATTCGATGACGTCGTTTTCGTGCATCCGGTTTATGATCGCGCGGGCCGCCATCGGCGCGTTTTCCGTCTCTCCGGATTCGAGCAGCGAGCAGACTCGTGAAAGCGTGAGGATCCCCTCCGTCACGAGTCCTACTCCCGGCATGTTTCCCGGCGGGGGAAGGTCGCCGCTTGCCTTGACCAAGTGAAGGTCGATCTCGGTCTTTTTCTTTAGTTCGCGTTCGAGGATCGACGCCGTCGTTCCGCCGCAGACGACCACGTCATTTGCGCCGGAGAAACCGAGCATTGCGAATTCACGATCGTGTTCTTTATGGAACGGAGGCCCCGTGAGGATCCGGAGTACCCTCGGCCGCCGAAGGTAAATGACCAGACAGCTGATGTCGTCGAGGCATTTTCCCGGCGTGATCGAAAGTGCCTGAAATGCGACCGAGTACGCCAGATCTTTTGCCGAGATGTCCGGATCCCGCGAGATCAGTTTCTGAATGAATTCCAGCTCGCCGCTGCGCCTCCAGCCGAATTTGAATTTTTTCTGTCCGAGCCCCGCTTGCGTGACGCCGTCCGAGCAGAGAATGAGCCGGTCTCCCGGTTCCATCCGCGTCTCATAGCAGTCGACCTCGCGGTCTGGCCACCTCTGGGAAACGATCCGCTTGTGGTTCATCGCCGGAATTTCTGTCGTACCGCGCAGCTGGATGTACTGTGGATTCCCCATTTCAATGATCCGCGTGATCCCGCCGAGACGAAGATCCGCCATTGAGAACGTTGCGTAGCTGATCTTGCGCACTTCGCAGATCGGCAGTGTGTCCATGATGGTTTCGACGGAACGCAGTGTGTCTACGTTGGACTTGAGAAAATGGAGTCCCATCGTCGTCGTCATGTTCGCGAGGATGTGCGCCTTGATCCCGCTCCCCAGACCGTCAGAGAGTACCGCGATGCTCCGGTTCTCTTTCTCAAGGGTCAGGAGCTGGTAGTCGTCTCCGCACGCATTCTGTCCGGTTTTGGTGAATTGCCGGCACTCCATTTCGACAAAAAGATCGCCTGCCGCCATTGCTCATTCCTCCCGCTTACCGAAGTAGGTCCCAGCGATCTCCTCCAGAAGGATCTCTGTCTCCGCGATGTGCTCACCAAAGAGACGCGCGACCTGCTGGACTGTCAGAACGTTTTTCCGAATGACTTCCTTGGCTTTCGCCGCGATCTGTTCGCGCTGAAGCTCCGTTTTCGTGACGTCCTGAATGACCGCGCCTGCCGTTTTGCCCGGTGCGATGGAGAAAACGCTCACGTTGACGATCTTATTGCCGAGCGGCTGATTGAATTTCTCGATCTCACCGCCGTTTTCCAGAACGCTCTCGAAAAGATCCCAGAACGGCAGGAGATCACTGACCGGGATCGAGTCGAGATTCCCCAGCGTGTTGAAGATCTCCAGTGCGTTCGCATCTAGAAGTTCCGCGAAGTGCCGATTGCTTTCGACGATCTGGAGCATGTCGTTTACCAGGACCACGCCGGCTGGAATGTAGCGGATCAGTGCGTTGCTCGTCCGTTCAAAATTCTTTCTCAGGTACGTATGGCACATCGGGGATTCTGCTTTTCCGGAAAGAAGAGCTTTTGCGAATTCCCGGCACGAATCGTAGCCGCACGCGCCGCAGTTCACTTCATCTTCGCGCGTGAATTTGCCGACGCTCATGAGGACTTTCCGGATCTCTTCTTCTTCCGGTTCTGCGATCTCTATCGTTTGCGGCGAGTACATCCTGTGAATGTCCACCGGAATGGGACGTCCGAGACTGGAACGCCGTGCGCTCATCCGGTCCGTGACGGAGACGACTTCTGCAGAGGCGGATCCTGTACCCATTACCGGGCCGCTCACGCATCCGTTTCGGCACGCAAGCGCTTCCAGGAAGATCTTACTTCCCGTGATGGACTTTGGACCTTCTGCCGGCAGGAAAGACGCGAGCCGTTCCAGCCCGGAAACCGCCATGAAGCGAACATCGGAAAGTTCCTTTCGTTCTGGGTCGCGCAGTGTGTCGTTCATCCCGCCTTCCAGCGAGTAGAGGCGTCCTTCTTCCGCTTCGCCGAGGACTGGAGCTTCTTCCTCGACGTCTTCAAAACGGATCCCGCGTGACTCCATCAACTTCTCCAGCGATGGGAAGGTGATGGCGAGATTCAGAACGGACGGCTGCTCATCTGCTTCATTTTTCTTGGCGGCACACGGACCGATGAAGACCGTCCGGATGTCGTTTCCGAATTCTTGGCGGAGCATCTTGCAGTGGCAGAGTACCGGAGAATCCAGAGGCACGATATTTCCGCTCCACTGCGGCAGGTACTTCCGAATGTATTCTACGGCTGCCGGACACGCACTGGAAACGTAGACGCCGTCACCGTTTTTCGCAAGATACTCACCGGTTGCCGAACTGACCGCCTGAGCACCTAGGGCAGTTTCGCTCGTCCCGGCAAATCCAAGTGCCTTGAGTGCGCCGGCGATCCTGCGGATCGAGACTCCCGGAAAATAGCCCGGAAAACTTGGCGCAACGGAGGCAAAGACTCTTTCTCCCTGTGCCAGGAACTGATTCAGACGCGCAAAGTCGGAGCGGATCTTCTTCGCGTGTGCGGGACAGGCGCGAACGCATTCTCCGCACGAAACGCAGAGTTCCGGAATGACTTCTGCCCGCGCATTCACGATCCGGATCGCTTTCGTGAAGCAGTACCGGACGCACCGATAGCAGTCCTGGCATTCATTTTCTGTCGTGTAGATCGGAAATTGACGATTCATGGTATCCTCTGGAATTTTATGGTATGGATGATGGCAAAATCAGCACGGAACGGAATCGCTATCGGCTCTGATCCGGAGGCCCTTGAGGTCATGCTTCTTTCGGGAAGAGCTGATTCAAAAGATCGAGCATCACTCCGGTGTCCACGGAATGGAAGATCTCGCCGTTCACGATGACGTTCGGACCATCCGCGCACTTGCCCGCGCAAAGACCTCCGCAGATCTCAAGATCGACTTCATCTTCAAGTCCGCGTTCCTTCATGAATTTTTCCGCAACATCTACATTTTTGGAATTACCGCGGGAAAAGCAGGAACTTCCAATGCAGATCGTGATCTTCGGTTTCCCCTGTCCCTGGCAAACTTCTGCCGGGCCTGCCGCAATTTCAATTCTGGACTCCTCGGTCATCTGGTATTCTCCGCGTTAAAAGGTTAAAATACTTTCTCGAAAAAATAAGTATCGATAACTGATTAACGATAAAAGTATATCAAAACTATGCCTTTTGTCAATGGGGGGCGGTGAAATATTTGATAAAAAAATATCAGAAAGATAAAATTTTTGTTTTCTTTGAATTGGGAAATGCTTTATTTCAAACAGTATGCGGCAAGAAAGAGGGCGAGTTGTTCTCAAGAGGCAATGGACGTAAAAAATTTACCTTATCTTTTCTCGAATCGTTCGGTCACTTTATCCGCTCCGGTGAGTGTCGTGACGACGAGCGCAATGTCGCCCGGTTCAAACTGAAAATCCGCGCCGGGAACTTCATTCGTGCGTCCGCGTTTCCGAGTCGCACCAAGGATGATGCACTGCGGCGGAAGCTGCGCTTTGCGGAGCGGGACCTGCGAGATCGGCGAGTTGGGCTGAACTTCGATCTCGAGAAGCTGGATCTGGCTGCGGAAGATCGTGTCGCGGGAAATGACGGCTCCGCGCTGGAGGAAATTCATGACTCGGCGTGCCGTCGTTTCATTCGGGCTGGTCCAGAAATCGATGCCGAGTTTGTTCTTGATGACCTCGCCGTAATTGACGCGGCTGATGACGCAGCACGTTTTGCGTACACCCATTTCTTTGGCTTCGACGCACCCGATCAGATTGTTTTCGTCGTCTCCCGTGCAGGCCACGAAGACATCCGCGCGTCCGATGTGTTCCTCCTCCATGTCGATCCTGTCGTGCAGATCGATATTAATGACCTCCGCGGACCTTCCGAGTATCTCTGCCAGGTCTTCACAGCGTTCTCGGTCCGATTCCAGAATGCGGATCTTGTGGCGTTTTTGGAGGATCTGCGCCAAATGCAGCCCCGTCTCTCCGCCGCCCGCGATGACGATCGTCTTCTTTTGCGGGAGTTTGCCGCCAAGACTTTTGCAGACTTTCAGCAGATCCTCGTAGACTCCGAAAACGGCGATCTTGTCGTTGACCTTGAGAACGTCATCTGCGGCGGGAATGAAAGGTGTACGGTTTCTGGAGATCGCGCCGATGCGGACATTGGAGGGAAAACCGAGGTCGCGGATGCGCTTTCCCACGCCGCGCGCACCTTCGAGCATCTCGAACTCCATCAGTTCCAGATTGCCGTAGAGGTTGGATTCCAGATTGAGAGATTCGGTGAAATTGTCGATCTCCTGCGCCAAACGGACGGCCGTGAGCTGCTCTAGGCTGATGATCCGGTCGATGCCGAAGTGGGAATAGTAGTCAAAAACGGCGAGATTGTTCGCAACAGGAGCGTAAACGCGGGCGATGACGCGGGTCGCTCCCATTTTTTTCGCAATGCTTGCCGCGACGAGATTCGTCTCATCGGAATCCGTGACGGCCATGCAGATGTCCGCGTTCATCACTCCGGCTTGAAACAGTACGGAAGCCTGCGAGACGTTTCCGGCCAGCGTCATTGCGTCGAGCGTCGCACCGCGTACATCGAGAACGTCCGCATTTCGGTCGACCAGCGTGACGTCGTGTCTGTTTTTGCTCAGGAGCCTGGCGACAGAGTAACCGACTGTCCCGGCACCTAGGATCACAATGTGCATTTCGTACCCGTCAAAAAACTTGGTTTCCGATTCAGAAAAGGACCAGCATCAGTACCAGTCCGAGGAGCATAAAACCCGCGATCCAGGCACTCAGACGGAGTCCCTGCGCGAAGATCTCCTGTGTATTCTCGTTACGCGAGGCGGCATAGACTAAGCCTGTCGCCAGGATCATCGGAATCGCGTAAAGGCAGTCAAACAAACGCAAAAAGGCGAAAAACAGCATAAGCCCCTCTTAAAAAATTTGAAAATTCATTCCGTACGGTATCTGTCTGGACGCTAAATTTCTGCGGCATCCTCACCTTTTCTGCGTTTGGCACGCTGACGTTTTCGCTTTTCTTCCTGCTTCTTTTGGCGCTTCCGTTCCTCTTCCTCTTCGTTGACTGGTCCGTAGAGCGCGTCGAAAATGGCGAAGATATTCAGCAGGCCCGCCATGGTCGTCATGAGCGTTCCGATCTCAAATCGGCGGTTCAGCTTTTTGCGGATGTTGTCGATAGAACAGTCGTTTTCGGAATATCCGCGGCTCTCCGGAGTTACTTGCATCGGCGGAGCCATGAAACCGTGCGCGGCCTGTTTGGATCCGGTCGGATCGCTCAGATACTGTGCGACGGCGGGAAGTGCCGGGGCGCCGACCCAGACCTGCGCGAAATAGTAGTATCGCACTCCGGCGCCGGGACCGGGGGACATGGAAATGTAGACGCACCGCGCGATCCCGCACTTGCCGCTTGCCAGAAGCGCTCCGAAGATGAAGAGACCGAGAATGCAGACGGCATAGATCGCCGCTTTCACCTTTCTTCCCTGATACAAATGCCCCAAACCTGGCAGAAACCATGCAAGGAATGCTGCGAATGCCGCATTTTTCAGCGGGATGGTGTTGTTTGTTTTATTTTCTTTCATCGATATTCTTGATTGCCTGTCCTGCCAATGTCTCGGCGGGAGCGGGATGAGGGAAAAAGTTCTGATGATGTCCTGAGGCCGCGGGAACGGTGTTCCTATGACGCCATGACACATTATACATGAAAAAACACAAAAATGGAAGGGAGGTGAGGGGATTTTCTGAAAATATCGCAGGATTTTTTTGTTTTTGTCTTCGATGTTCGGCGAATATTTTCAAAAACTGACTAAAAAAAGGAATAAAAGAGGAAAAGGGGGGTTGCATTTTTTTGACACTTTATGTATAATGTGGTCTCCGTATCGTCTTTGAGAAAGAGGCGTATCCGGAAAACAGAACCAAAGCATTTCGGTGAAAACGGCCGACGGTGTGCGTGATGCCGAAATGGAGAATATATTGACAGTGTTTCCCTCTTGCTGGGACTGTCAGGTAATATTTCAGTTTTTAACAACCGGAAACTTAAACTATGTCAACTTTTAGCGTTTTTCGCAGGAATCAGAAAACGTTGCTCGGAGTCCTCGGGGTTCTGACGATGCTTTCTTTTGTGTTCATTCCGACCCTTGAGCAGTTCAACAGGAATTTCATTTCCGGCGACCAGACCGTTCTGACTTCCAAATTCGGAAAAATGTCTCAGGGACAGCTTGAGACGATCCGTCAGAAGCAGGGGGCTGTTTATATGGTCCTCGACTCCAATTTCCGCGGACTCTCGGACAATATGATCCTCACGAACTGGGTCAAAGCCCGGTTGGCGGAAGAGATGGGATTTGTTGTGGCGGACAGCGAAATTCGCGATTTCATCGGAAGCCGTTTTGAATCCAAAGAAGCCTACCTCAATGCTCTGCGCGAGAACAAAATGGGAAGCCGCGCCTTTGAAGAAGGGCTGATCGACATTATTCTTGCCGAGAAATACGACCAGTATCAGTTCTACGGTCAGAATTACGGCGGTTACTTTGGTTCTACTATCTTCCCCTCTACGCTTCAGCGTCAGTGGAATGCCTTCTGCAAAACGCACCGGACTGCTGCGCTCGAAGTCGTTCCGGTCACGGCGGAAAGCTATCTCGCAAAGGTCGCGGATCCTACGGAAGGCGAAGTGAAGGAGTTCTTTGAACTGCACAAGAACACCCTGCCGGGACCCGGTGTCATCGGTTTCAAAGTCCCGACGAGAATGACTGTCAACTATTTCGTTTACGAAGCTCCGAAATCGGAATCGCTCCCCTCTGAGCTCGTCCCGCCGACGGAATTGGCTCCCGCCTCCACCGCGATGAACGATACTGTTCCGGCTGAAGCTCCGGCTCCGGTCGAAACTGCGGCTCCGGCTGAAACTGCGGCTCCGGTCGAAACTGCGGCTCCGGCTGAAACTGCGGCTCCGGTCGAAACTGCGGCTCCGGCTGAAACTGCGGCTCCGGTCGAAACTGCGGCTCCGGTCGAAACTGCGGCTCCGGTCGAAACTGCGGCTCCGGTCGAAACTGCGGCTCCGGTCGAAACTGCGGCTCCGGTTTCCGAAGAAACTGGGATCACGATCGATCCGAACGATATTTTCGATGCAGAAAAATTCTATAAGCTGGTCCAGAGCGACATTGTGACTTACTCGAAGAAGCTCATGGAATTCGAAGACGGCAGTACGCCGGAATTGACCTTGAGTGATGAGACGCAGGCGTACATCCAGAAGTTCGGCATCCAGTTCAAGACATTGGAATTGGTCGACGATGCGGCTTTGGCAGAGATGCCGGTCGGCAGCGCTCTCCAGTTGAATACCGGCTCGGAAGTTTCCCGCCGTTTCGCCAGTCTGAAAAACTTCAGCTGCATGCAGGCGGAAGAAAGCGGTAACCAGTACATCATCTGGAAGTCGGAGATCAAGGGCGAAGAAGTGCCGGAACTCACCGACGAAGTGAAGAAAAACGTCATTGCTGCGTGGAAACTGGAAAAGGCGAAGGATATCGCGATGAGTAATGCGATCATTCAGGCCAAGACGGCGCAGGAAAGCAAAAAGCTGGAAAATGCCAAGGCTGTCGAGAGCTTCTCGTTCATGCTTCTGGATCCGGGGCTTTATGCTGGTCTGCTCGACAATATCTCCCAGGAATTTGCGGATGACGTGTACTCCATGGTCCCCGGCGACGTGAAAGCGATCGCGAACGCGGATCGGTCGGTCACTTACATCGTGATGCTGAAAGGCTATGCGCCGGAAGATGCAGAGCTGCGCGAACAGTTCCTCGCCACGAGTGCGAATCCGGACTTCAGCCGTGAGCTGCAGTTCATGGAAGCCCGTCAGTCTGCGGCAGAGATCATGGAACTGCAAAACAGCGCGTTCCGTGACGCGGACGTGAAATTCGTGCGTCAGACGGCCGTGGAAGAGTAGATTTTTGGAAGGACGGTGTTTATCGTCCATAGGGGGTGCCCCCTGCTCGGGTCCGGGATAGATTTTTGAGATATTTTGAAGTTTTTTTCCGGAAAATGAGGCGGGGGGCCTTGAAAAAAAATCTTTTTCTGCTAGAATACCCCGTGTTGCCCTGATAGCTCAGTTGGTTAGAGCGGTTGACTGTTAATCAATAGGTCCAAGGTTCAAGTCCTTGTTGGGGCGCTGGGTTTCGGCTTGACCGGAATTCCTTTTCAAACACACACAAAAAAGCCCTGATAGCTCAGTTGGTTAGAGCGGTTGACTGTTAATCAATAGGTCCAAGGTTCAAGTCCTTGTTGGGGCGTTGAGTTTCGGCTTGACCGGAATTCCTTTTCAAACACACACAAAAAAGCCCTGATAGCTCAGTTGGTTAGAGCGGTTGACTGTTAATCAATAGGTCCAAGGTTCAAGTCCTTGTTGGGGCGTTTAAAAGCCGTCGTGAGACGGCTTTTTCTTTTTGTAGCGGTTCTTTTGATTGTGTGTCTGTTTTTTTCTTTCCTTTTTCCGGAATCGCAGTCGGATGCCCTGTTCAAATTTGGTAAGATGTGGTAAAATGAAAAAAATATTGAATGTGGAGTAGCGTATGATGAGCCGATCCCGATTTTTATTCTTTTTGTTCCTTTGTGCGGTTTCGTTTTGGGAAGCCTGGGGGGAGGGTCTGGACCGACATGATCTTTCTGCCTCAGAAAGACACGGGCGCGGTTTGGAGCGAATAGAGTATGCGCGGGACGCATGGAGTTCGCTTTCCAAGTATGAGCAGGAGCTTGAGAAGCTCGCGCGTTTCTGCGACGCGCAGGGGTTCGAAGATCTGGCAGAGAAGGCGCGTGTGCTGGATCGCTCACCGGCTGCCGGCGAGAAACTCTTTGCCGTCATTCTGCCTTCGGAGGTTCAGGATCCCGAACTCATGCAGATGCGGGCGTCGAAAAAAAAGCGTCCTTCTAAAGCGGAGTCAGATAAAAAGTCAGACAAAAAGTCAGATAAAAAGTCTGAGGAAAAGTCTGAGGAAAAGTCTTTAAGGGAGAAGGTCGAGTTGCGGCTTCGGAAAGTGCAGTGTGCGGCCTCGGATCACTGTTTTCGTCTTGCGCAGGATGCGATGGAGTCCGGTCACACGGCCTTTGCGTTTGACCTTTTGATGAAGGCGCTCACGCTGGATCCGGATCATCCGGCCGCACGGAAGCTGCTGGGGTACGAGTTTTACGAGGGGCACTGGCTTTCGCCATTTGAAGTGCGTCAGGCTCGTACGAAGGTCTACCATCCGCTTTACGGCTGGATTCCGCGCAAGGGGGCGGAACGGTACGAGCAGGGAGAACGGTTCGTGAATGGACGGTGGATCAGCGCGGAGGACGATGCCCGGCTTCACCGTGATATTGAGCATGGCTGGACGGTCGAGACGCCGCATTTCACGGTCGTGACGAACCATAGTCTGCCGGCGGCTGTGAAGATCGGCGAACAGGTGGAGGTCCTTTACCGGGTCTGGAAGCAGCTTTTTCTGCGTTACTTTGCGACGGACGCGCAGATGAAGGCGCTTTTTGCGGGAAAGTCTTCTTCGGGGGGTGCGGCGCAGGGACTGGGAGCCGGGACGGGCGGGAAGCATAGGATCGTGTTTTTCCGCAATCGGAAGGATTACGTGGACTATCTTTCGCCGCGTTATCCGTCGGTCGCGAATTCGTGCGGATTCTACGTCATTGAGGATCGGACGAGCTACTTTTTCGCGGGAGAGGAATTTGACCGCGCGACGATGCTCCACGAGGTGACGCACCAGCTTTTCAGCGAGCTGCGCCGGACTTCGCCCCAGATCACCGAGCGTCCGAATTTCTGGCTGGTCGAGGGGATCGCGATCCACATGGAATCGCTGCACGATGAGGGACGGTATCATGTCGTCGGCGGGTTCGATACGCAGAGACTTCTTGCGGCGCGGATCCGATTCGTGAAGGACGGATTTTACGTTCCGCTCCGGGAGCTATGCGCCATGAACACGCAGGAATTCCAGACGCATCCGCAGATGGTGCGTCTTTATTCACAGTCGGCTGGTCTGATGCAGTTCCTTCTGCATTCGTCTGATGGGCGCTACCGGGACGCGGTCGCCGACATTTTGCGGGAGATCTATTCCGGGCAGTCCGTGATGAATGCGCTTCCCAAACATCTTGGGCGTTCGTTTGAGGAGCTGGACGAGGAGTACCGGGACTTCATTTCCCGGAATAAGGAAGAGCTTTCGCAGTGGGAGATGGATTAGAGTTTTCCGGTCGGTACCGGAATGCGGAGTTAGGGTTTTCGAGAAGGAACTGTTTTTTATGAGTTCAGGATCACTGAATGACGGGACGCAGAACGCCGGGACGCAGAATGACGGAAAAGATTTCGTTCAGATCCGGCACAAGGAGCCGATGGAGCTGAGTCATCCGCGCGAGCTGGTCGTGGCGGTGCCTCCGATGCACAGTAACGTGAATCTATCGCGCATCGTTCGAGCTGCGGGGTGCTGCGGAGTCCGGAAGATCATTTGCTGCGGAAACGCCAGCGTGAACGCGAAGATCGCGCGCGAGACGGGGATCGACCTTGAGATCGAGCAGCATCGGACGCTTGCTCCGGAGCTTCTGCGGAAATGGAAGGCGAAAGGCTGGCGAGTCGTGGGGCTGGAGCAGACGAACGATTCCTACTGGCTGCACGAGTACGCGTTCCCGGAAAAGACGCTTTTAGTCGTTGGAAACGAACGTTTGGGTATCGAGCCGGAGATCCTTCGGTGTCTTGATGACGTCGTGGAGATCCCAATGTACGGGCTGCCGTTTTCGCATAATGCCGCGACGGCGACGGCGATCGCGATGTACGAGTACTGCCGCCAGTATCCGCGATAATACGAATCGTATCGGTCGGATGCTTCGTTTCGTTTAAATCAGTTGGTTGGTTAAATAGTCCTGTGCCGACGCGAAAAAATTTTTTGAATGAAATCCGGGGCATATCCGATAGATGAGAATGAGTTTTGTTTTTCGAGGTGAAAGAGAATGTATTTCGGAAGGTACGTTCTGTTTCATTCAGAATAGAGCAGGTCAAAATGGAAAGAGTCATTTATCGTGTCGTTACGAAAGATCCGCAGGGACTGATCGAGACTAGGGATTTTGAGTCTTTGGAGCAGTTGTGTGCGCTTTATCATCAGGTTGGCAATGACACGAGCAGTACCGTTAAGGAATTGCGCGGGCTTCCTCTTTTTCGGGGGCTGATCGGGCCGATGCAGGAAGGGCAGATCATTCGGTATGAGACCCCGGAGGTTTTTGAGCAGCTTACCCAGGATTGGTATGCGGCGGTCCCGGTCTCCAAAGGGCGAGGTATGGCGATCTAGGAAACGAACTGTGAACAGGTGTGCGGGATAACGTCTGAAATGGCTGAAATATGGGAACTGCATGGTGTTTCGTGCAGTTTCTTTTGCTTTCTTGCTTTTTTTCTTTTAAAGAACGCTTGACGCAAACGGGATTTTTTGCTAAAATAAGATGTATTTGCAGGGGACGCCCCTCCCTGAGCGGATTTTGAAAACGAACCTGCCTCTAAAAAAGATAAAAAAAGACGATGGATTTTATTCGATTTTCTATCGAAAACCCGGTCAAAATTGCCGTGGGCATCATTTTGACGCTGGTTTTCGGGGTCATTGCGCTGGATCAGATCCCGATCCAGCTTACGCCGGACGTGGACCGGCCTACGATCACCGTTTCGACGAGCTGGTCTGGACGGAGCCCGGAAGAAGTTGAGGAGTCGATCATTCTGGAACAGGAAGAGAAACTCAAATCGATCCAGGGACTATGGAAAATGACTTCCACGGCACGTCTCGGCCGCAGTTACATCAAGCTGGAATTTAATGTCGGAACAGACAAAGCGCGAGCACTTCAGGAAGTTGCGAACTCTTTGGACGAAGTGAAGAGCTACCCGGAGAACGTGGACCGCCCGGTCATTCGAATGCAGGACTCTGCGGGGGATGAGGCGGTCGTGTACATGCTTCTTACGGCAGAGGACACCTCGTTTGAAGTGGCGGAGATCTACGACTTTGCCGACCGATATATTAAACCGCCGTTTGAGCGCATCATGGGCGTTTCGGAAGTGGATATTCGCGGCGGGCGCGAGCATGAGCTTCACGTTCGCTTTGATCCGTACAAACTCGCGCAGCATGAGATCAGTCCGGTGGAACTTCTCAAGGCGCTCCAGTCGGACAACGTGAACGAATCGGCGGGCGATATGCCGGGCGGGCGTCTCGATTACCGATACCGGATCCTGGGACAGTACCGTTCGTTGGATCCGATCCTGAAGACGGTCATCAAGCGCGACGCGAACGGCGTGCCGATCCGGGTGGAGGACGTGGCGGTACCGGAACTCGTGCTGGAGAAGATGATCCACTTCAATCAGAGCAAAGGCCAGACTTCCATGTCGGTTTTTGTGAAGAGAGAGACGGGGTCCAATGTGCTCGACATCGTGGAACAGGTCAAACAGCGCGTGGAGGAAATGAACGCGCCCGGCGGGATGCTCAAGCGGTTCCATCATGACCGATACGGTCTGAAACTGCACGTGACGTACGAGGACGCCAACTACATCAAACTCTCGATCGCAAACGTACTGAACAGTCTGTACACGGGCGGTTTTCTGGCGATCATGTGTTTGCTGATCTTCCTGCGCAGCGTCCGGCCGACGTTCATCATTGCGGTGGCGATCCCGATCTCCGTCATCGGCACGTTCGTCGTCATGTACCTAGCGGGACGCAATCTGAACGTCATTTCGCTCGCGGGACTGAGTTTTGCGACGGGGATGGTCGTGGACAACGCGATCGTGGTGCTTGAAAACACGGACCGTCATCTCGCAAACGGCGAGCCGCTTCTTCGGGCTGCGTACAATGCGGTGAAGGAAGTGTGGGGAGCGATCCTTTCTTCCACGCTCACAACGATCGGCGTGTTTGCTCCGATCCTGACGATCCAGGAAGAAGCCGGACAGCTTTTCTACGATCTTGCACTGGCGATCTGCTCATCGGTAGGTCTTTCGCTCATCGTGGCGGTCACGATCATTCCGTGCTGCTGCTCGCGCTTCATGAAGCCTCACGTCGAACCGACGGGCTGGCGGGCGAAAGCTCTGGATTTCTTCGGACTCGTTTCGTTTTTCGGGTGGCTGAACGATAAATTCTCGGACTTCATCTACATGCTGACGGCACGGAATCTTGCGGGTTTCTGGTCGCGTATCGTGATCGTGTCCGCCATTACGGCCGCGTCGCTTGCGCTGAGCATCATCCTCATGCCGCCGGCGAGCTATCTGCCGAACGGAAACAAAAACTTTACGTTTGGAAGGCTGATCGTCCCGCCGAGCTACTCGATGATGCAGAGTTACACGATCGGGAAGCGCATCGAGGATTACGTCCGTCCATTCTGGGAAACGAAGAGTCCGGAGGAGCTTCAGAAGTACTTGAAGGAGCACAATATCCAGCTTCAGGACTTCCAGACTGGAAAACCGCTGACGAATGTGCCGAATCTGCGCGACTTCTTTTTCGTAGTGGCGAACAACTCGGTCTTCATGATCGGAACGAGCGCGGATAACGAGAACGTGAAGCCCGTGGCGACGATCTTCTCCAATGCGATGCGCGAAATTCCGGGAGCGACCGGTGTAGCGCGCCAGGCGTCCATTTTCGGAAAGACTGGAGGCGGTTCGAATGCCGTGACGATCGAAATGTTCGGTGACGAGCTGGAGAGACTGCGCGTGAGTGCGACGGCTCTGGAAGCGCGAATGCAGAAGATCTTCTCGAAATTCGCCGTTACCGCCTCACCGCAGAACTTTAACGAAGCGGGACCGGAGATCCGGCTGAATGTGGATCAGCTTCGGGCAAAAGACCTGGGGCTGAGCATTAACGATCTGGCTGTCGCGAGCCGAGCGCTGATCGATGGTGCGTATGTGGGGGATTTTAACTATGAGGGGATCAACATTGACCTGATTTTGATCCGCGATCCGCGTGTGCATCTGGATCCTGCGACGTTCCGAGACCTTCCGATCTCCGTCGTGGATGAAAATGGGGATCGTGCGATCATTCCGATCAGTCAGGTCGTGGAAGAACGGCTGACGGACTCTACGCAGCAGATCCAGCGTATCGAGCAGCAGCGTTCCATCACCCTGACCGTCAGTCCGCCGCCGACCATGGCATTGGAAGAGGCGGAGCAGATCATCACGGAGGAGATCGAAGATGCACGGGCTGCCGGCGAGATCCTTCCCGGGATCCACTACCGTTACTCTGGCAGTTCCGACCGGCTTTCGCAGGTCCGTACGGCATTGATGGGAGAGTGGACCGGGTGGAATCTGGAGTCCATCAAAAGCGTGTTTTTGAGCCGATTCTTCATCGCGCTCCTGATCACGTACCTGCTGATGGCGGCGCTTTTCGAAAACTTCATTTATCCGCTCGTGATCCTGTTCACCGTGCCTTTGGCGTCTGTCGGCGGATTCATTGGGCTGCACTGGCTCCGGATGACGGATCCGAGTCAGTCGCTGGATGTGCTGACGATGCTCGGTTTCGTGATCCTGATCGGAATCGTGGTGAACAATGCGATCCTTCTGGTCTACCAGGCCCTCAACTATATGCGGGGGTTCGGCGAGAGTGAAGAGGAGCGCATCGAGCCGATGGAGCCGCGCATGGCGATCCGAATGTCAGTCCGAACGCGAATCCGCCCGATCTTCATGACGACCGGAACGAGCGTCGCGGGGATGATGCCGATGGTGCTGGCGACGGAATCCGGAAGCGAACTGTATCGCGGGCTGGGATCGGTGGTGCTGGGCGGTCTGGCATTCGCGACGATCTTTACGCTGGTGGTCGTCCCGCTGCTTTTCAGTCTCGTCATCGACGTCATTGGCGCACCGAAGCCGATCGACATTGATGCGCAGCCTGAGACAAAAGAGGAGCCGGAAACCGGGAATGGGCCGGAAACGAACGTGGAAGTTCAGCCTGCATGAGAAGGCAGGTTTGAAAAAAGAATCTGAAAAAGAAGGGCATCTCCCCGTCGGAGTGCCCTTTTTTTAGAGAAAATACTTCATTTTTTTGCCGACATATGGTACGGACAGTCCGGATCGAGGTGCGGAAGAAGTTTCTCGCGGATCTCTTCGGGGATCGGAACGGAGCGCTGTTCTTTGAGGTCAAAGTAGACCATCGCCGCCCCTCCGAGTGCTGCACAGGTCCCGTCTTTCAGGTAGACGCCGTGGGAGACGTGGAGCGACGATCTTCCGAGATGAGAGATCCACGTCCGGATCTCGACTTCACGTTCCGTAAACTGGATCGGAGCGCGGTAGTCGATCTCGATGCGGACGAGGAGGAGATTCCAATCCTCTTTCGTCATTTTGGGGTTGAAGATCTCAAAGATCTCATTTCGCGCTTCTTCGAACCATTGCGCGGAAGCGAGATGGTGGCAGTGTCCGACCATGTCGGTATCGAAAATTCGGAGCTGAACGGTATGTGTCAGCATGATCGTCTCCTTTCCTGATCTTCCAGGTCCTTTTGTTCCTTTTGGGGCTGCGGGACGTTCGGAGCACTTGAGGTGTCCGGAACGTTCGCGGGTTCTGTGTCCGGAGCGTTCGCGGGTTCTGTGTCCGGAGCGTTCGCGGGTTCTGTGTCCGGAGCGTTCGTTTTCGGCGGCAGTTCCCGATTTTTTTCCAGAATGTACTTTCCGACGGTCTGCTCGATATTGTGCGGTCCGATCGTGTTTATCTCGTAAAACGCTTCATATTTCCCATTCGTGACCTTTCCGCGAGCCTGATCGTGTGCGGAGAAGGTCTCGGGAAGATGCGGGTGCCGCGGGTCTCCGTAAAGGACTTTCGGCTTCGAGCAGATGAGTCGGACCGTTCCGTCTTTTTCATGGGCCAGATCGACTTTTTCAAGGAGGAGCGCATTCATTTTCCCATCTGCGTCGAGGATCCGGACGGTCATCGTGGGGATCTTGTCTGTCGGGACGTAGAGAAGACCTTCGTAAGACGTTTCTTCAAAAGTCCACGTAAACTCAAGAAACACCTGCGCGTGCGTTTCAGGAGCCGCAAACGTGAGGCTTCCGACCGGAACGGCAAGGAAAAAGAGGAGCAGGAAACGGCGGAAAAACGCAGTCCGGGCGGGTCTCATTGGACGCTTCCTTTCTCCTGTGAGGTTTTCGGTGTGTTTTCTTGCGGGCACTCCGGGATACGGAAAGCACCCAAGACTTTTTCTTCATCCTCAGGCAGTACCGGCGCGACGAGACAGGGGGCAAAAGTTCCGTGCAGATCCACCGCTCCGCGTGCTCCCTGAATGAGGATGAGCTCTGGGATCTCCTGCATGGTCTCCGGGGGGCCGAACAGCGTTTGGGGGTCGGAACATAGAAGCGTCAGCCGCGAGTCCTCTGCTCCGTTTTCGTTTTCATTCTCGTTTTCATTCTCGTTTTCATTCTCATTCTCGTTTTCATTTTTCGGGATCATGAGAAATTCACCGCGTGCGGCAGCCAGGCCCGTCATTTTTTCATTTTCGTCCAGGACACGCAGTAAAAGCATGGGGACTTTTTGCGGCGGGACCATTAGAATGGCTTCCCGAATGCGCTCCTCGTGCATCCATACGAATTTCAGAAGGAGCGTTTCCTGAAATTGCGCGTGAGCGGCAGTGGTATCGAGCTCTTCGTTCCCGAAACAACGGTGGTTGGTCCTTCCTGATGCGATGCAGGAAAAAATGAAAAACAGAATGAAAAAATGGATAAGGTGACGCATAGTTTTCCTTTCTGATGGAAACGTGACGCTGACGATATGGTAAAGTATAGCGAAAATTTTCCAAAACCACAGGGGGGAAGGGGCTCAAAAAGAGAAAAAAGACGCAAATTTTCATCAAAAAGCGTCAATTGCGGTTTTTTTTTGCCGGATTTATGCTATAATTAAAGATGGATCGTAAATTTTTGGTTGCTCGAAATTCATTTCAAGGAGTTTTTATGGAGTTGAACGCGAAATTTCAGAAGATCCGCATGATCCTTTCCGACGTTGACGGTTGTCTGACGGACGGGGCGCTCATTTTTGATGAGCAGGGAAACGAGATCAAGGCATTTCATGCGCGTGACGGACTTGGGATCACTGTTTGGAAGCGGAAGGGCGGATTGATCGGTTTCGTGACCCGGCGCTGTACTGCGGTCGTACGGAAACGTGCGGAGGAGCTGAAGATCCACGAGCTGTGCCAGGGGGTCGAAAACAAGATCAAAATGCTCGCGGAGATCTGCGCGAAATATGAGCTTTCGCCGGAGGAGATCGCGTACGTCGGCGATGATCTGGTGGACTACGAGATCATGCAGGCGGTCGGTGTGTCGGCGTGTCCGGCTGATTCTGTTCCGGAGATCCGAGAGATCGCGGATTACGTCTGCAAGACGAATGGAGGACGCGGGGCCGTGCGTGAACTGATCGAGCAGATCCTTAAATCCAGAGATGAATGGAAGGATTTTGGTTTTTGAGTTTTCCGGTCGGTACGGTATTTGGCTTTTCGGGATGGAGCGAGGGCTGGAATGCTGTGCAGACGCACGACGAGGTAAGACGCTGAAATGCGCAGAGCAGCGCAGAGTAGCGCAGAGTAGCGCAGAGCAGCGCAGAGTAGCGCAGAGCAGCGCAGAGTAGCGCAGAGAGGCGGAGAGAGGCGGAGAGAAGCTGAAAAGAAGCGGATCCGCCTTTCATTTTCGGGCAGACACGCAGAGGGACGTTTTTCAGGGAGAAAGCATGAAGTTTGATTTTACGGCCGTTCGGTTCCTTGCGGTGTGTTTTGTCCTGGCAGGAGCGTTTTCCGCCTACTATTTTTTTATGCCGTTCGTTTCGATCCCTCTGAGGGTGGTCCAGAATGATTGGGAGCCGGTTACCGATCCATTCTCGCTTGAGGACACGCTGCACTCGGATCTGTACGAGGAAGCGAAGGAGTGGGAAAACAGCTGGGAGGTCAAATTTCGAAACGTGCATTCCATTTTCCAGAATGTCATGATGGGAGAGGAAGGCGCGTTGACGTGTGAGAAATTTTTTGCGCTGATCCCCGTTCATGATCCTCAGGGGGAGCCTCAGACACCGATCCGTCTGAAGGTGGATGGCGGGGCGAAGCTGCAGTTCAGCCGAACGGAAGACGATCAGATCCGGCAGGTCCTTGGGAATTTGTCGGGTAAGATCCGTTTGAGTGCCGAGTTGGTGTGCAAGGGGGAACGGATCCCGCTGGAGCTTTTGACGCGGGACATTCGGATGGGGATGACGTCCTGCACGACGAACCAGGAGCTGGTTTTGAAGCTGGGCGGAAACGGATCCATGCCCGTCATGCGGATGAAAGGAATGGGAATGGTCCTGCGTTTTAGTCAGCAGCAGGATCGGCTGGCGGCGGCTGCTATTGGGTCGGTCGAACTGCAGCAGCTTGAGAAGATCACGCTGGAACTGACAGAAGCCGGGTTGAAGGAGCTGCCGTGGAAATTGCCGAATGATGTCCAGAAGTCGCTGACGGAGCGTCTGAAAACGGAGAAGGTGCTGCTGATCCAACTGACGTGCCGCGGGCCGGTACGGTTTGATGTTGCGGCGGGGACTTTGACTTTTCAGAAAAACGTTGTGATCTCCTGCGAGCCGAAGATGCAGATGGTCTGTGAAGAATTGACGCTTAAAATGCGGAATAAAATGATGGAGCCGCTTCGTTTTCCGGGGACTGGCGAGTTACCGCAGCCGGAGTTGACTTCATTGGACGCGGAGTCGGCCGCGGCGCCGGCTGAAGATGCTTCCGGGATGGTAAACGCCGGGATGGAAGGAGGAGATGGCGAAGAGAGAAAAGATGAGCTTCTGGAATCGCTCCATGCTCGGCAGATCACCAGGTTTCAGATCGGACTGCCATCGATGGATTGGGTGCTTGACGGTACGATCTTGAGACTGGACTATCATTTCAGCACGAAGAAGCTGGAGCTGAACAGTGACACGCAGTTCATGCTGACGAACAGTAAGATCGATTTCAGTGCCAGTAATCTGTCGTATGTTTTCCCATCGGTAAAAGAGGATGAGATCGGCGTGCTGAACGTTGAGAAATCGGGAAATCTGACGTACAAAATGCAGGATCAGAAGGGGATGGTCCGGCCGGTCAAGCTGAGTTGGGGGCAGAAACTGGAGACGTTCTTCGATGCCTCCAGAAAGGTCACGCAGATCCAGATTTTTGAAAATGTGGTGCTTCATTCTCCGGAATTGAATGGATTTTCCAGTGAGGAGGCCGCGAAGAACAGCGAGAACGCAGTCTTGTGCACGGATAAGGTCATTTTGGAGCTTCGAGCGAAAACAGAGTTGGAAAAACAGAGAGAAATTAGCTTGCAGCGGCAGCTTGGAATGCCGGGAACGTTAGAAGAGTCGGAGGAATACACGCCGGTCTCTTTGAAGGCTGCGGGAAATGTCTATTTGAATCTCCTGTATGAAAAATCGCGTCTGAAGGGAAAGCTGGAGCAGTTCACGGTGGATTTCCAGATTCCGGATCGGCTTCCCGATCATTTATGGCAGAGTGCTGCAGCTGCTGCGTCTGTGTCTGCGAAGGATGCGGAGCCGGGGAGCGGCGCAGGACGTCACGGTATCGCTGGAAGGCCGGTAAACGGAACTTTGCCGAGCGCGGGAGGGATCTTTCAAAATGGCGGTTCCAGCGCAGGTACTTCCAGCGCGGGTACTTCCAGCGCGGGTACTTCCAGCGCGGGTACTTCCAGCGCGGGTACTTCCAGCGCGGGTACTTTGGAGCAAGAACGGCTCTTTGCCATGAAATGCTCCACTGGTTTCGCCCAGCTTCACCTGCTTCCGGGAAAGGAAAGTGTTTTCGTGAACTGTCTGGAGCTCAAAGGGGCCCCTTCTCAGGAACTTATTCTGCGTGATATGGACGGATCCGTGCCGGAGAGCAAGCGTTTTTCGATCCAGGCGCATCGGCTCGTTTTCTGGTATCTGCATCCGACGACGCTTTCCTGTGAGATCCGGAGCGACGAAAACGCCCCGGAACGCGCTATTCTTTTGAATGGCGACGGTATCCAGCTCGTGACTTCCGAGCTTCTCTTCAATCTGGCGGCGAATCATGTTGAGGTGCCGGTCCGTGGAAAAATGACGATCCTTTTGGACTCGCAAAACGAAAAAAACGGCACTTTCGGAGCGCAGAAAGTCCGCGGTGCGGGGCCGGAGCAGATCCAAGTTCAGTGGGGGGAACGATTGGTGTATGAAATGGACGGTTTCCAGGTCGAAGGAAATGTGCAGATCGAGACGCCAAACATGAAACTCAATGCGGCACGGATCCGGGGCGTGTTTGAAGAGGCGCTTCCGGTGGTGTCGCTCTTGGAGCTCCAAAAAATGGAGAAGAGTGAACTTGTTCGCCTCTTCAGGAGCATTTCTGTAGAGGATCTTGGGACCGAAAACGGGAATGATGGCGTGCTCGTGCAGTTTTGGAATTACCGGGAAGGGCAGCTTCGGGATCAAGGGTGGCTCAGGACGTCGGAATTATATTTGTTTCCGGGACAGGAACGGCAGCTGGAGGCCGCGTCTGGAAAGATCTGGATCGCGCACTGGGATCCAAATGACGAAAAAAACGAGCAGGAGGAATGGGGGTCTTCCAGGAATGAAAATGGCGTGCTTGCGGATCTGAGACAGAATGACCGCGGCCTAGAGTACTACCAGATCTTGGCGCAGTATGACGGAGAGCTGGCTGGAAATCTTTTCTTTGGAGAGTTTACGCTTTCCAGAAACATCAAAGCGTGCGGACTTGCGGTGGATACGATCGCGCCGGTGATCGCGGAGATCCCGTTATTCAGCGCGCTGCCGCCGAATGCCGTTCTTTTCGACTGCAACAGGATCGAGATCTGTCAGACCCCATCGCAGACGCAGTCAACATCATCGCAGACTTTGACTCCTTCTCCCTCGCAGCATGCCTCCCGGCTCTCCAGTGAATTTTTTCCATGGGTCGAGAATACGCAGGTCGAACTGAATGCCATTGGCAATGTGCGGGTCCGCGGATACAAAAAGGACGGAGGCGGTTTTTCCATTGACGGGGCGTTGATGAGGTACTCGCAAAATCGCGGCGTCTGTACCATTACGGGAGATGGAAATATTCCGGTACTCCTTACGCAGCAGGTGTATCCCGGTGGTCCGCGCGATACGCTGAACGCAGACAGTGTGGAGATCCATCAGAAGACGATGGAACTGAAATTACAGAATATTCGTGTCGATGGAATGCTTCGGCCATGAATCGTTCGAAGCGTTTCTGAATGATCAGAAGAAAGGGAAAGATATGCAGGATCATACGCCGTATCAACAAAAGATCATCAAACGGTACTACGAGAATTACGATTCCATCGGACGGCAGCGGCTGGCGGAATTGGTCACGGACATTTATTTGGCGGAGGGGAAAAAACTGGCCGCCTGCTGGCGCAGGGCCGAGGAGGTCATGCGGAAAATGAAGATCCCGGAGGCGCAGATCCGCCACATCGTCGATACCGGCGACCCCGCGAATCTGGCCAGTCTCGTGAAGCAGCTGGGGTGAGAGCTGGAGTGAGAGCTGGAGTGAGAGCTGGAGTGAGAGCTGGAGTGAGAAAACGGAAAAGTTCCGGAACTTTTGAGTACGTTCCGGAACTTTTTTGGAGCATTTCAGGAAAGACTTAGAATGCGTTCATCAGCATCAGGCTCGGAAGTGTGCCGATGAGCTTGGTGATCCCGGATTCCAGCGTGAACTGGTACGTGAGGACGTTTTCGGAATAGTTTCCGGTCATGCGAATGTTGGGAGAGTCCGTTCCCTCCATGATCGCCAGGACCGTTTCGTACTGACGGAGCGATTTGCGGAGCAGCTCGGTCGGATCGAAATCGTATTCAATGGACTCATCATCATCTTCTTCTTCCGCCATTTCATCTTTGGCGGCCTCGCCATCCGCTTTATTTTCCGCGGCCTTCTTCTCAAGAGATTCCAGCTGCATTTTCGTGCTGGTCTGCAGTGTCCGGCAGAGATCCAGCAGATCGATGCGCATGTCCAGAAGCGTTTGGGACGTCTGGGAGGCGTTCAGGCATTCGGTCAGTGTTTCTTCGGGCGACGCACCGAGGCAGACGAACGCATACTTTTCAGACGTTCCGACGAGCAGGGTGAACTGTTCACCGAAAGACTGTACCGTTTGGGCAAGTTCCGATTCGGAAGCCTTAACTTCCGGCGCAGCCAGATCATCGACCAGACGGACAAATTCCGGCGTCGGAAGCGTCATTCGGTCACAGACGATCCCGTTGGGGAGTTTGACGTCTTTTTCGATCTTGATCTTCTTGGCAGTCTCGTTTTTCTCCTGTGCCCATTCCACGATCCTAGATGCGAGTTCCTTCATTTTTTCCGGTTCCTTCATCTGTACGGCACAAACAAGATCCATGTTTCCCAGTGTCGTATCCGCAAGGACGGTAGTGCATGCCGGTGTTTCATCCAGACTGTCGGTGAGTTCCTCAAAGAGCTGCATCACGGCCGTTCCCTTTTCGCCGTCACCAAAGAACTCGCGCGCACCTTCCAGCCAGCTTTTCTGCTGAAGTTCCTCAAGAGAGAGCGACTTGAAGGTCTCGAAATCTCCAGCGGCCAGCGCATTGTTCAGAAGCGGAGTGGAATTTTTCAGTTTCAGCGCGGACTGGACCCACACTGCGCCGATAGTTCCCGGTGCATTCGTGAAGTTGAGAGTGTCAGGCCCCAGGCATTTTTGGAGCGTTGCGTACTTCTGGTCTGCCGGAGAATCCGGAACGAGCCGAACTTGGCACACTGTCTCGACGGCACCGGTTTCCGGGTGAACGCTGAGGGTCAGATCGATCTGTTCCAGTGCGTCAAAAAAATCGAACTGCTGTTTTTGTGCCGCGTTTGCTTTGGCTTTTCTGAGTGCAAGATCTTTATCGGATTCCTCTTCGAGAGGTTCCGTGCTGATGGTCAGGCCTTCCTCCATGTTTTTGCGCACCATTTCACGAAATTCTTTCGGCATTTTTTTCATGTAGAGCCGCATTTGGAAGGACCCGTTTTCCTGAATGCCGAAAATTTCTTCCGGAGTCTTCTCTACGATCTGTTTTGCCTGCGCTTCTTCCGTAAAGATCCAGGTCCAGCCATTCGCTGCCAACAGGTAGGAACCTTGAAATTCGATGATGCCATCCTCCCTTTCCGTGAACTCAATGTCTTCGCTCGCACCCATCAGAACGTCGAGCAGGAGCATGGGGTCTTCGAGAGGGAGTCCAATGAGCGGGATGGAAAACTCCTGATCCTGGAACTTTTGCAGAGCGAGCCCGAACGGAGCGTCCATATCCAGAGCATCCATGAAATCCCGTCCGAGATACTGGCGTATCGGTCCTTCGATCATCGCGGAGAAGGCTGGGTTGGAGGAAACTTCGCCGATCTTGCGAATGTCCTGGAAAAACGTGTTGGCACTCTTGACGGAAAATGTTATGAAGGTTTCCGGTGTCTTGTTTTCTGCATTTTGTGCCGCTTGGTCTTCACTGCACCAGGCAGTTCCTGCAAAAAGGAACAGGATGAGGAACAAAAAAACGGCAGAAAGTCTTTGGCTGAAAGGCGTTCGGTTCATTTTTTCTCCTAAAAGGAATGTGATGAGTAAAATGTGAGGGAATTGGAACGTACGATGCAAATTCGGCAGGAACGGTTTTGGAACGTGCCGTTTCCTGCCGGTTTTTTGATTTCAGGATCAATGTGCGGATCTTATTTCGCGCAGAGCTTCAGGATCTGACCGATCTCCTGTGCACCGATGGCGCATTCGCCGAGTTTCGTCCCGCGGCGTTCAAAGACCAGGACGATCTTTTCGATCACTTCGTCCGTCACGCCGTAAGCGGAACGTGTGGCGTCGCAGCCGACGGATTTGAAGAATTCGACCGTTTTTTCAATGGCTGCGTCGATCACGGCGTCCGTATCTTCACCGCGGATCCCCCAGACGCGGTCGGCGTACTGAAGGAGTTTGGCTTCCTTTTCCTTACGGAGGTACTTCCAGAGCGCGGGCATGACCAGAGCGAGGGTTTTTCCGTGGTCCGTTCCGGTGAAGGCGGTGATCTCATGCCCGATCCCATGCGTCGCCCAGTCTTCCACGACCCCTTTAGCCAGCCATCCGTTCAGACCGACCGTGGCGGCCCACATGAGGTTCGCGCGGGCATCGTAATCCTTCGGGTCTGCGAGAACTTTCGGAGCTTCTTCGATCAGCGTGAGCAGAACGCCTTCGGACTGCCGGTCCTGGATCGGTGTGTTGACCGGGCGGGTCACGTACTGTTCGCAGACGTGGACGAACGTATCGACGATGCCGTTAGCGACCTGGCGTTCCGGAAGCGACATGGTGGTTTCCGGGTCAAGGATCGAGAATTTCGGGAAGCTGAGGGTGGACCAGAAGGCGAGTTTTTCGTCGGTGGAAAGGCGTGAAACGACCGACCAGCCGTTCATTTCAGACCCGGTCGCCGGCAGCGTGATGACGCACCCGATCGGGATCTCATCCAGAACCGGCGCACCTTTCAGGCAGATGTCCCACGGATCTTCGCTTCCGGTGTACTTCGCGGCTGCTGCGATAAATTTGGTGCCGTCCAGCGTACTTCCGCCTCCAACGGAGAGAAGGAAATCGATCCCTTCCGCCTTGCAGATCTCGACGGCCTTCATGCACGTTTCATATTTCGGATTCGGTTCGATGCCGCCGAATTCCACGATCTTTCTTCCTTGAAGCGCGTTCATGACCTGTTCGTAAACGCCGTTTCTTTTAATGGAGCCGCCGCCGTAAGTCATCATGACTTTGGCGTCCTGCGGGACGAGGTCTGCCAGTTTGGCGATCTGACCTTTTCCAAAAACGACATTGACCGGATTGCAGTATTCGAAATTCAGCATGAAATTCTCTCCTTTGGCTGAAAAGACCGGAAAATTAATGGAAATTTCTTGTTCAATGGAATGAACGTGAAATTGGAAATCAAATTTTTTGAGGAGGCGTGCCTTGACAAAAGCCGCCGATTTTGTATTATAGAGTAAGTGACGCGAAATTTCAAGGGCATCGACCTGCTCTTTTGGGGAAATTTTGGAAGAATTTTCCATTTTTCCATTCGTGTCTTTCCTGAAAACGATCGAAAACCGGGTTTTCTGAATTTAAAAGTAAAAAATATGAAAGCTGTGATTTTGTTTTTGTTACTTGCGCTGTCTGGAGCGTTCCTTTTCGGATTTTTGGCGTCGATGGTCTGGATCGCCGTCCGTCTCTTCTGCCGTCTTCCTGTTTTGCCGCCGCAGTCCCGCATGCACCGTCTGCCGTGGAAATTCGAAACGGTCATTTTGATCGTTTTGTGCTTTCTGTTCATTCCGCAGTTTTTTTGTCAGACGGCACGGAGCCTGACGGACCTGAAACCGGAAACGCCTTCCGCCGCAGTGGTCTCACTCGAGGAAGCTGTGTCTTTGGAGGAAACGGCGTCTTTGGAGGAAACGGCGTCTTTGGAGGAAACGGCGTCTTTGGAGGAAACGGCGTCTTTGGAGGAAGCTGCGTCTTTGGAGGAAACGGCGTCTTTGGAGGAAGCTGCGTCTTTGGAGGAAACGGCGTCTTTGGAGGAAGCTGCGTCTTTGGAGGCGAGCGGGATGGAAAACGAAAAGAAACCGCATCATCCGGCTTTTGAGTATCTTACCAAAGATCCGTCCCTGGGGAAGTGCATTTTTATGTTTATCGGTATCGTGCTCATTGGGCCGTTTTTTGAGGAATTCCTCTTTCGTTTTGTATTGCAGGGTTGGCTGGATTCGCGGGAGCGCGAGCGTTTTGGGCTCTCGCGTTTTCATCGGCGTTTCCAGAACCGTTTTCATTCGGCAGGCAGCGAAGAGCACAGTACGCGTCAGGACAGTGCCGAAAAACGTCCGGTGATCCGGCATCGGACGAACTGTTCCGGCTGGCGGAGTCTGATTTTAGTCGCGATCCTCTTTTCTTTACTGCATTTTCACAGTGCGGCAGACACGTATCCGTCGGAGTCCGAACTTCAGCTTCAGTTTCTCTGTCAGTTCGTTTCGTATCTGGTGATCCTGCTCCTCAGTTTTTCGCTTCTTCGGTTTCGAGACGGTTTTTCCTGGCGGCAGATGGGACTTGACCTTTCGCATTGGAAGACGGATCTGCTTCTTGGCGCATTTTTCTTTTTCTGTATCGCTCCGATCTCCTACTTGTGCCAGTTTTTACTCACGGAGCCTCTGAAAGGTATCTGCACACCGGATTTCATTTCACTTATTCCGCTTGCGCTTGGATTTGGATTTCTCTACATGCGGACTCGCCGTCTGCTTCCGGGATCCATTATGCACGCGCTGTTTAACGGTTTTGCGCTTGCGATGTTCATTCTCTGTCAAATTTTAGCTCCGGAACTCGGGATGGTGCTGGTGCCGCTGTTTTGGTAGATCTGCAGTCGTGCAGGAGCTCCGTTTGAGCGGGAGAAATTTTGCGTGAATTTGGGAGACTGTGCGTTTTTTTGGGCTTTCTCGCAAAATCGCCCTTGCGTCAAATTTCAAAACCGGATAAGATGAGGGTCGAATATTTTTTATTTTGCGGAAATTGAATTTCCAGTAAATGAAGAGCACGTATTTAAGGACCCGATTCCGTGACAGAATTTCAGGCCGATCCGTTAAAGAAAAAAAATGGCGAGCATTCCCTCCTTTCCAGACCAGCGGCGGGAATGGTCCATTTTGTTTTAAAGCACTATTTTTTGATTTTGCTTCTGCTTGTCGGAGGCGCGGTATGGGCCGGGATCTACGCGCAGGAAAATCTGAGATTCAAGAATCGGCGCATCGATCTGATCAATCCGAACAGTGAGTGGAATCAGTACTGGCTGGAGTATGTGGAAAAATTTGGCAATGAGGATGACGTGGTCATCGTCGTGGATGGGGACTCTCCCGAAAAGATCATCGCTGCGATGGATCAGACGGCTGCCGAGATCGAAAAGAAGCCGGAACTTTACCATTCGCTTTTTTATCAGTTTGACGATTCCGCATTGCTTGCCAAGGGGCTTTATTTTGCCTCCGAAGAGGAACTGCAGGATCTGAATCTTTTCCTTATGAGCCGCCGGGAAGTCTTTGAAGGAAAGTGGGACTCGCTGAATGTGGACCGGATCTTTCCGCAGACTTTTATGCCGCTGATGGCAGACACGGATCAGCTGTCTCCGCGGATGGAAGCGAATCTGCGTCAGGCATTGGAGCGGATGGTCACCAGCCTAGAAAATGCGCTGGGAGAAGAGTACCGATTCGTTTCGCCGTTTCCCGACATTGAGCTTTCTCGTGGAGAGAAAAAGGATCGGCTTCAGTCTTTTTCCGGCATGCAGGGGGCTGCATTCGAAAGTGACGCGGCGCTCGCGGAGGCGTATGGCATTCCGAAAACGGATCGTGATGGAATGGGAATCGTGCAAGAAGCGGGCGCCGAGGCCTTTGAGTCTCCGTACCAGAGTTCCCCAAACGCAGTTCCCGTACCGGCTTCTTTTACTGACACTGCGCAGTATCCGAGCGTTTCGCAGTATCCGAGCGTGCCGTTTTTCGATGATTCTGAATTGAACGACGCCATTGCCGAGAGCAAATATCCGGTACCGGATCAGAGTATCCCTGCATCTGCTGCCGTGGATCCTGCTCCGCTCGGAAACTATGCGGCATTCTATCCTGCCTCGCTGGATCAGGCCGGAACGCAGCCGGTGTCTCCATTTCAGACCGCCGGCGTTTCATCGTTTCAGGACGCCAGCGTACCCGCGCCGTTTTCGCAACCGTTTTCGCAGCCGTTTTCTCAGCCGTTTTCCGCAGACGTTCCGCCGCTGCAGCCTGTTTCCGTCAACTCGCGATACGGTGCGGAAGTGCAGCCGCAGCCGGCGTCCGGCGAGTTTGTTTCTGAGGAGATGACCGTCGGTTCCGTCGTTCAGAGTGCCGGTGGGGTTTCGGAAACCGAGTCGACCGAGCATCCGGATCCGCAGCTTGGAATGACGCCGGGTGCGCACATTCAGTACACGTGGCTCGTTCCCAACAAGACGGCCGTCATGATGTTGAAGATGGTCGAGGAAGAAAATGAAGATTTTGCGCGCGGTACTGCCGGGATCGAGACCTTGCGCGGTATCCTGCGTGACGTTCAGGCAAACAATCCGGGCACGGTGCTGAAATTGACCGGGCTTCCTGTCATGGAAAATGACGAAATGCGTTCCAGTCAGGGATCCATGAGTCTGGCAACGTGGCTTTCGATCCTGGGTGTGGCACTCCTTTACATTTACTTTTTCCGTGAACTGCGCCGTCCGTTCCTTGCGCTTCTCGCTCTTTTCGTTGGAATGGGCTGGAGCATGGCGTACATTTGCCTGTTTGTCGGGCATCTGAACATTTTGAGCATTTCGTTCGCCGTCATTTTGATCGGTCTGGGGATCGATTTCGGGATCCATTACACGTCGCGCTATCTACAGTGCCGCAGTGAAGGGGACGATACGAAAAACGCACTGATCCGCGCCGGCCGTGAGATCGGTCCCGGCATCCTTACGGGGGCACTCACGACGTCTGCTGCGTTTTTTATGGCAGGGATCACGGAATTCACCGGTATCGCGGAACTTGGAGTCATCGCCGGCGGCGGAGTCCTCTGCTGCTGCGGGGCGGCGCTGACGGTACTCCCGATCCTTCTTTTCCTGATGGATCGAAACCGACCTCAGGGAAAGATCCCGAAACTGCAAAATTTCGGAATTTTCCGTCTTTCTCCCGGAGTCACGCTTACGCTGAGTGTGCTGACCGTTGGTGCACTGGCCTGGGGAGTGCCGAAACTATACTACGACTACGATCTGCTTAACCTTCAGCCGGAAGGTTTGGAAAGCGTCGAGGTGGAAATGCGGCTGATCGAAGAAAGCAAGCAGAGCCTCTGGTATGCGATCTCCATGTCGGATGACCCGGAAGTCCTTCAGAAGCGGATCAAAGAATTTGAGGCGCTGGAAAGTGTGGATCATGTGGAGCAGATCGCGACGGTGATGAAAGAGAATCCGCTCGTGCGCCAGATCCACGAGGCCGTGACTCAGACGCCGATGTGTGCGGAACGTCCGTATTTGACGAAAGAAGACGCTCGAAAACTCTACCAGTGTCTTGAGACTGCCAGACTGTGCCTCGTGGGAAAAGAGGAATTCGCGCCGTACTATCAGAGGATCGTCACGCTCCAGAAACAGCTTTGCGGGATGAAACTGACCGATTATTTCAGGCGGATGACGCAGTACCAGGAATCTCTGGCTCAGGATCTGCTGACGAAATTCAATATTTTGGCGAGGATGTCCTCCCTGGAACCTCCGTCTCTCGCGGACTTCCCGAAACCCTACGTTGACCGAATGTACGCGGACGGAATGTTTCTCCTGAAGATCTACGCCAAGGAAGATCTTTGGAAAATGGAGAATCTGGAGAAGTTCACGGCTGACGTGCGTTCCGTCGATCCCAAAGTCACGGGGAATCCGCTTCAGACGTACGAGTGCTCTCTGCAGATGAAAAAAGGGTACCAAGATGCGGCAGTTTACGCACTGGCGGCAGTTTTTCTGCTTCTGATGCTGGATCTTCGGAAACTTTCCGATACAGTCCTGGCAATGTGTCCGGTCTTCATCGGGATGTTGTGCACATTCGGCATCATGGGGTACCTGGATATTCCGCTCAATGCCGCAAACATGATCGTTCTTCCGCTGCTTCTCGGGATCGGTATCGATGACGGCGTCCACATCATTCACGATTTCCGGAAATTTGACCGCAGAGGTCTTTTCCGCATTGCACCTTCTACATCGATGAGCATCATCCTAACGTCGCTCACGACGATCTTGAGTTTCGGGACTCTGATGCTTGCGCAGCATCGCGGTCTGCAGAGTCTCGGAATGGTCCTTGCGATCGGAACTGCGAGCTGCTGGCTCTCTTCGCTCCTGATCCTGCCGGCGATCCTGAATGTTTTCTGCCGCCGTCCTGTTGGAGAAGAGGAAAATACGGAGCTTTGGGGTGAGAATGGGGAAGAAAATGGGGAAGAAAATGGGGAAGAAAATGAGACGGTGACTGCCGTTCAAGATCCTTTGCTCGGTGAAGAGGTGCGCGAAGGTGGCGAGAGAAGGGGACTTTTCGCAGAGGATGTTTCGGTTCTGAAATTTGAAGGACTGCCGGCCGGGGAAGCGTTCCAGATCGGCGAAAATGTCTGGGAAACGGAGGTGCCGTCGGTGATTTGCGGCGGTGAATTTGACGGCGGTGAATTTGACGGCGGCGAACGTTTTCAGGGCAGGCGGGTCACCTGCTATACTTGGGACGTAAATGGTGAAGTCGTGAACGCTGCAGGAAAAGCCGCATGATTCCGTTTGAGGATCTCCTGTTTTTTGATTCGCAGGTGCATGGTATTTCGGCAGACGCCATGACTATCTGCCGGTTTTCCGGACGGCTGGACCGCGAGTGTCTGGAACGGGCGATCCGGGAGACTGCCAACCGTTCGCGTATCGGAAGACGCTGTGCCGTCTGCGAGCCGAACGGTACTCTTGAGTGGTCCAAAGAGGAATTTCCTGTCGTGATCCGGTACTTTCACGGAGAGCCGACTCCGGAGACGTTCCCCGATTCTGCGATCTCCATCACGCAGGAAGCCGGGATCCGGTTTTGGATCTACGATCAGCCTGAGGAAAATCGTTTTCAGCTTTGGTTTCAGTTTCATCATCTGACGACGGATGCGCTTGGTTCTTTTTTGTTTCTGGATGAAGTTTTTGAACGCTGCGCAGGAATGACGGTTTCGCACGCGGAAATGCCGGATGGATCTGAGATCCGGGAGGCTTTGCGTCCTGAATTTTGCGGAGAACTGCGCAAAACGGTCTGGAAGCAGTTTCTCGCTGCATTGAGGGATCTGTTTTTCCGAAGATGGAACGCCTCGGCAAGACCGCTGGAATTACGCGAAGCGGCTGCGGACGGAAAGACGCAGATCCCGTGCCTGATCGGCTCCGGGAAAATGCTGAGTCAGACGCCGAAAACCGGAGTTCAGAGTAAAACCGGAGTTCAGAGTAAAACCGGAGTTCAGAGTAAAACCGGAGTTCAGGGAGAAGCGGAGCTTCCGATCCTTTTTCATTCTTTGACCCGGCAGGAAACGCAGGAACTCCGCGAGTGTGCACGGAGTGAAGGTGTTTCGGTAAATGAACTGCTGCTAGCGGCGGTGTTTCGTGCCGTGTGGCGGTTGAAGGAGGCCATTCCGAATTTGGAAACTCGCGGTGCGGTCCAAATCGCCATCCCGGTCAGTCTGCGTCAGCCGCAGCACGATTTTCCGCTTCGGAATCTCGTGAGTGTCGTTTTTTTGACGGAGAAACTCCGAACGTGGCAGCGCCGGTTCGCGCCGGTTTCAGATCTGGTTTCAGATTCGGTTTCAGATTCGGTTTCAGATTCGGTTTCAGATTCGGTTTCAGATTCGGTTTCAGATTCGGTTTCAGATTCGGTTTCAGATCTGGTGCGTGCATCTGGTGAGATCTCGGAAAGGGGTCCGGAGTGGGGACGTTTTCAGGCGTTTCTTCAGGAACTTCATCAGCAGATGGAACTTTGCCGTGCCGAGAAGCGTGCGGAATTGCTTCTTCTGGAGCTGAAGTGGCTCTGTGCACTGCGTTTGGGCGGCGATCGGCGCTGGGGAATGAAGCGGTTTTTGCGTCGGAAGACGCCGCTTGCGACGCTGGTTTTTTCGAATCTCGGCGTTCTTTTCCGGAATTCCAGACTCCCTAAAACGGAGGATGGGCGGCTTTGTGTCGGCGATTGGATCCTCGATGAGATCCGTCTGGCGTCGCCTCGGACCGTAGATCCTGCACTTACGGTCGCACTGGGAACCTACGCCGGGAAGATGACGCTGGGGATCAATCATGACTCCAAACGGCTGACGGACGAGAGTGCGCGGCATTTCGAGCGTCTGTTGGCTGAAGAGATCCGAAACGCACTCAATGGCCGAAGAGCGGTGCGGGAGTGACGCGAAAGTGACGCGAAAGTGACGCGAAAGTGACGCGAAAGTGACGCGAAAGTGACGCGAAAGTGACGCGAAAGTGACGCGAAAGTGACGCGAAAGTGACGTGAAAGTGACGTGAAAGTGACGTGAAAGTGACGTGAAAGTGACGTGAAAGTGACGTGAAAGTGACGTGAAAGTGACGTGAAAGTGACGTGAAAGTGACGTGAAAGTGACGTGAAAGTG
>JAFQOH010000080.1:0-7215 GCA_017403345.1 Thermoguttaceae bacterium | reverse complement strand
GTGGGGTCTGTGGGGTCTGTGCTGCGGTCTCACTTTCCATTTGGCGTTCGTTTTGGAGCTCTTTCATTTTTCCTAGGATCTTTAGGAAAAATTCCAGATTGGGATTTTCGAGGACAGGAACTCCTGCGGCTTTCTGGTCCTGAGCGATCTTCTGAACGAGGAGGTAGACGTTTTCCAGTTCGTCACGCACATCTGGGTGGAGCGTACGGATCCGGATCTTGTCTCCGCGTCGAAACTGACGGACCCAGAGGTTCATCGCCAGAGCATTCAGCGGGTCAAAGGAGATGGTAAAACCGGCGTGTCGCGACTTGCGTTCGTGCAGGACTGTGCGCATGACGGAATTTTCATCGGACGTATGGACCGCTCCGAGGAAATGTCCCATCTCGTGCAGAAGCGTTTCGAGACGCTCGACTTCCGTGATCTGCGGCGCTTCTTCACGCAGAAGGATCCGTCCGTAGAATGGCTGGCGGGCAAGTCCAAGCTCCGTACGTTCTCCGCCTGCGTTTTTGTGTGCCGTGAATCCCATGACCAGTTTTCCTGGAACGTTAGGAATCTTTTTTTCAAAATCGCTCATCACTTCCCGGAGATCCTTGCTGTTGGGGTCGGATCCCCAAGAATGAAAGGCCTCGATCTCAAGACGCACGAAGCAGGTCTTTTCCAAGATCTCTGACGCATGTGCGATACGTTCCGTGACGCGCTGTCTCCAGAGTTTCTCGGCAAGCGGAATGTTCATGTCGGTGAAGACGAGGACCGGGAGCGTCAAAATCGGCAGACCGACGGGAGATGCTTGCGGAGACTGGGATCCGTTTGTTTGAGAGGCGTGAGCAGGAGCAGCTGCATTTTTCGGATCGGTTGCCGAACGGCTTTCTGTATGTTTTTCAGAGGATGCGTGTCCTTGGATCCGGCTGTGCGGAATGGCGGTACCGTGGTCTGGACCGATTCCGTAGAGCTCCTGAGTCCCGTTCTGCTTCACGAAAAGGTAGATCTCGTCCTGGAGGAGACGAAGCCGGGTCAGTTCACCGTTTCGGTCAAAAACGGCCGCGGCTGCCTGAGGGTTCGAGATCGAGACGGTTTCGCCGGGACGCAGGATCATTTCTGTTCGCTCACCGCCGCGTTCCATTTCGATCCAGAAGCGGATCGCTTCCGTTCCATGATTTCCGAGGACGGTGACCCGTTCTTCATCCCAGACCGGAAGAAGCTCTCTCTCTTCCGGAGCAGCGGAAATTTCTGTTGGAGAAAAAAGCATCGGGGCAGTGAAAAGCATCAGTACGGTGAAGAGCCAGAAGGTGCAGAATGTGCAGGAGGTACAGGAGGTACAGGAGGTACAGGAGGTACAGGTGCGCACGGTCCGGCCCAAAAGATCCCTGAAAATTTTCCTTTTCTGAAAATCGTTTCGTCCATTTCCTTTTTGAGTCATGCGTTTCTCCTCCCGGCCTAGCCGTTTTTTACTTTGCAGGATATGCTCCGGCGATCTTTTCGTGACGTGAGATGAGCTCATCGTGTGTTCGTGAGTTTGTCATGTGCACACCGTACGCGATTTTTTTCACAAAAAAAGCACACAGTCTCCAGAACGGCAGTCTGTGTGCTCGGTGTCCGAACTCGAGGAAGATCCTAGAGAGAGACCGTCTGATTTCCGACGTTCGTGCCGATGAACTGGAAGGCGACGTTACTGCGGTCGCCGGCTTTGAGCGTCACGACTTTGGTCTCGACGAATTTCTGGCCGTTGAGCGTGACTTCCGCGCGAATGACGTAGTCGTACGCATTTCCAGCTTCCAAGCCGTAGGAAACGAAGGAACGAGTGCTTCCCGTGGCGGCAGTCAGATTGTCGTTGACGTAAACGACTGCATCATGCGGAACACTGATGGTCAGGATCCCGCTGTTTGCCGGGACGGCTTCTTCCTGCGTGAAACTGGCTTGGTGGAACGGCGTGTTCAGGATCGAGGCGCTGTTTTCGTCAGGCGTCACGACGGACGGCACGGCTTTTTCTGCCGGTTCCGCAGGTACTGCAGCCGGGGTTGCCGTTTCCTGGATCACCGCATCTGTTTCGCAGCAGTAGTCTGGAGTGTAGTAGTATCCGCCAAAATAGCTTGTCGCATACCAGCGGTAACGGCCGAACAGAAGACGGCGGATCGGACCGGGACGCCAGCCGAGGACGTAACTGCCGCCGGCATAGACTGGACCGCAGACATCGCAAACAGGTTCCGCGACGACCGGTGCCGCTGCGACGGGAGCAACGACGGGAGCCGCGACTGGAGCGCAGCACGGTTCAACGACCGGAGCGCAGCACGGATCTGCCCAGCCGTAGCCATAGTAGCCGTAGCTGTAGACGGACGGATAGGCGAATGCGCGCGGGCCCCAGAACGGACCGCCCCAATAACCGACGTGGCCCCACCAGGCGGAAGCCGTCTGGCTCATACTCCAAACCGACAGCATGACGAATGCCATCACAGCAAATTTCAGCGCTTTATTCATTCCTAACTCCTTCTGCGATCTATTCCAAAGAACTTTGCGTTTTTTAGGTACGCTGCGTTCCGGAACTGTATGGTATTTTGGATGACTCCATTAATTGATTGAATCCTCGTTTATTTTACAGACGGATGGAAATCGTCTGCAAAACTGGACGCCAAAATTTTTTGTGAGAAAAAATCTGCACTTTTTTTCATTTTTCGGCATCTGCGAACTTTTGCGTCAAAAAAACTCACGACTCCCGCAGAATGCGAAAATCCGTAATTTTTTATCCGGATCCGCATTCTTTCATCCGTTTCTTGGAAACTGCATGACGAAGAAATGGCGAGTTTGCGCAAAATGGTTCAATACGGGAAATTATACCCGAATGGGAAGTCCAGTAAAGGGGGAGGGGGTACTTTTTCCCTGAATTTTTTTAAAAAACGTCTTTTCAGTTTCAACTTGAAAACAAAAGTTCCAGGGAAACCGTGCGTTTGGAGCGAAAATGAATAGCACTGTGCCGTTCATGCGGATCTTCTCTACGCGTTTTTTGACGCAGTTTTTTTGACGCAGACGTTTTTCTAAATGTTAGTCATGTCGTCACAGGCGGTCTCATGGATCAGGAGGTCCATCGTCTGATTCAGGACCCGGTCATGCTCTCCATTTTTTGCGTAAACGCGGCAGATGCAGCTGATGAACGGAAGGCGGCGCACGATCTCTTCGTCTGTCGTGGCACGCATGGTCCCAGTCTTCGTCTCAAGCACGAAATTCTGCGCTGCAGCCGGACCGCTGGTTCCCGGCCGATACATATGACGCGCAATATCAAAACGAAGCGGAATGTTCTGCAGTTCCGCAGGGAGCGCCTGCCGAAATTTCATCTCCAGTATCTTTCGGTCCGAGAAAATACTCTGCATCTCTGCGCGTCTTGTCTCGTGGAAAAGAGTGCGTTCTGTTGCCGTTCGCCATGGGATATTTCGGTTTACGAGTGCGTTCCACCGTTCCGAAAGTTCACGTTTTTTCGGATCACTGGAATTCCGCCACTCCTGCGTCGTTCGGAGGATCAGAGACCACTCCGTCAATTGCCTGTAGGCGTCCAGATCATTGAGCGGATCGCCGTTTCCGGGAAGGAAATACGGTGCACTTTCCGGGAAAAGATCTTCGAGAGCCAAGTCGATCCCTCGGACCGTCCGGTGAAAGTAGATCGTTCGGAAAAGTTCACCGCGGACCGAGAGAAAGTGCGCGAGGGATGCTAAGCCGCGTTCGTCGATCGTGAGTCCCTTTTCCGTGAAGAAACTGTAGTAGAAAAGCCGCTCGATGTCGATCGCCCGCGTACTGTAGCCCGACATGTACGCATCCCGGAGCACAAAATCCAGATTATCTATCGTGTACAGACCACAGAAAAGCGTGCGAAGCAGTTTCAGCCACTTGGGAAAATGGGTTTCTGCGGCAGCATCATTTCGGGGACGGATGATCAGGAACGCGATGTATTCCGGGTCGAGAAACTCATGCGGAGCAAGTTCTGAATTTGGATTCCGCCGGATACCGCGAATGATCTCACCCAGTTCTTTTCGGATGATCTCGGCACCAAGCGTTTCGTGCGTTGATCCGAATTTCTGAAGATAGTGTTCATCAAAAAAGTGTCCGAATGGGCCATGACCGACATCGTGGAGCAGGCCGGCGATCCGAAGAAGGGATTCGACACACCCTCGCCCCGGAGTCTCCGGGCACGCTTCCTTTAAACTATCATAGAAAGCCTCTGCCGCACGGCTTGCAAGGTGCATGACGCCCAAAACGTGCTGAAAACGCGTATGTTCTGCCGACGGAAAGACCCACCATGCCGACTGAAGCTGATGGATCTGGCGCAGCCGCTGGACCCACGGATCGTCGATCAGATCCTGCTCGCAGTACCGTTCTTTTTCCGATTTGACTTTTGTGGAAACGAACGGAATGTACCCATGGATCGGACAGTGTACCAGCGCCAGATTCTCTTTCATCCTCATAGTTCGGATCCGCTTTCCGCTCTGAGTCGGGTCAATTCCTCCTGAATATCCGGCCGCGAGCTTTCCACTTTGCCTAAATATTCGTCAAGAACTGAAGAAATCTTTTTTTCCAGTTCATCCAGTTTCTGCATGACTTCATCATGTCGGCTGGAAAGTTCCTGAAGATAATCTACTTCCGATGATCCGCTCATCGCAAAATCCTCCATGTGCGCCTGAATCCTTACGGCTAAAATCTCCGGTCGATCTCATGGGAAGCTGACGCAGTTTCCTGCCGAACTCCTAGATCAGCTTCTTAAATCGTCCCGGAATACGAAATCCTATGGGAAATATCGGTCTCCAGACTTGCCGTCAGTCAGAAGACTCCGTCTAAAAGGAACCATTTCTTTCAATTTCCGTCCGGTTGAAACGGTCATTCTGGACGTACTGGAAAAAATGGCCGTAGGAGTCGAAACGGTCGAAACGGTCGAAACGGTCAAATGGAATTTGTGGTTTTTGAAAGGAATTCAGTTTGTGCGGGAGCTTCCGATCGAAATGCTCAAAGAGTATGGGGGATCTTTGCCAAAAAACTGGGTTTGGTGAAATAACGTAATTTTAACGGTATTGCCGGTATTGATGATCAAAGTGTAAGGTGGAGAAATTGAGCGGTTTTTCGTGGTTTTTTTTGAGCGGAATGTAAAAGTTCAGTTAAATCCTCTGCGCGTACCTTGACTTTTTGAAAATTCGAGTAAAATAGAATGTGTGGTTTGGTCTTTTGTGTATTTTGAAGAGGTGTTTTATGAATAAAAATTCGGCTGCATCGCTGATCGGACCAGCATCTGGATCGAGAGTCGTTTTATCCAGAACTTTTTTGGCGGAAGAACTGGCGAATTCCATCACGCATGGAGTCGGCATCCTTTTTTCATGCGCGGCTTTGGTACTTCTTCTGCTGAATGTTCCGGAGAAAAGCGGTACTTATTTTGTTTCGCCGTCTGCGGCCTGGATCGGATTTCTGATTTTCGGGGTGTCGCTGCTTTTCCTTTACATTATGAGTACCGTTTACCATGCACTTCCAGACGGACGAGTCAGGACCATCTTTCAGCAGCTGGACCATACCGCGATTTTTGTGCTGATCGCCGGAAGTTATTCGGCATTCTGTCTTTCTGCTTTTTATTCTACATTTGGGCTTTGGATGTGCATTGCAGTTTGGGGAATGGCGCTTGTCGGGATCAGTGCGGAGATCCTTTGGGGAAGGAGAGCGCATCGTTTTTCGCTTCTTCTTTACCTCATTATGGGGTGGTTCGTCGTTTCAAAATTTTCGATCGTCGCGGCCGCGCTTCCGGCGCTGAATTTCCGGTTTCTGCTGGCGGGCGGGATCCTCTATACGGTAGGAGTGATTTTTTACGTATTGCAGAAGCTGCCCTGGATGCACCCGATCTGGCATCTTTTTGTCCTAGGTGGGAGCGTTTGCCACGTGCTCGCGCTGCTTTTTCTTTGAGTGTGCCTATTTTTGAGGCTGATGTTTCGCCGGGTGGCTGACGTTTCCTCCTGAGCGGTGTTTCCTCCTGACCGGTGTTTCCTCCTGACCGGGCGTTTGCCGTCATTTTCGGAGGGCTTCCATAAATTCTTCTGTAGAGTCCTCAAAATCATTGTGCGTCGGCACAAAATCGTGCGGTCCATAGGAGGCTTTTAAGTAGATCTGACTTGACTGAAAGTCCAAGTCGATCAGAAAACCGGACTGCGGGTCTTTCGGGTCATGATCCGTTCTGCGAAAGACGATTCGGAGCGGCATGAAACTGTCGTTGAAAAAAACTTCCGCCTGGGTCGGCATTTCTTGAGGAAGGTAACTGAGGAACGTGCGAAAATCATCATCTAGAAGAAGAGAACAGTCTTTCCACACGATCTCTTCCTGCACGATCTCTTTTCCGGTTTTCGGATCTGTGACTTTCTTATTCCTTTTTTCTGCCACACGGCAAAAGACTTCTTCCGGCACATGGATCTGCCGTTTCTGCATGATAGAGTACGCAAGTTCCGGCTTTAAAAAACCCGCGACGCCGTCCTGAAAGGAGTCTCCATTCTTCTGCGTAAAATAAAAGGAATCCCGAATCCGGCGGAGCATATTTTCGAAAAGCTCTTTGCACGGGCGGTCATTGGGGAGCCTGAATCGATCCGGTTCCTTTTCGATCCGGCGTTTGACTTCATTGAGATCCGTCAGTTTGCTGATCTTCTGGACCGTTACGGTCTGTGGTCTGGTGGGATCCTGAGACATCTGGACGGAACTGGATCCGCTGGAGGAATTACCTGGACGATCCTCTGCGGGACTAGGGCGAAGCGCGGTCTGCTGACTGCGCGGAAGACGCAGATACCGCCGATGCTGTTCATGCCAGTATTTCTGAAGCTCTTCGTTTAAAATGTAAACGTCAAGGATCTCCAGCCGATTACGCTCTGACGGAGGATCTTCCGGATTGAGCTGAAGTTTCGTCTCCCAGTGAACGAGAGAGACCTGCTGTCTGCCGATCTGTTTTTTTTCCCGGCGATATTGAGCGGTCCCCTCGATCCGTGAAACTCCGATGCGGATCCCTATCTTGAGATTCAGGATGGCCATATTTTGAGTCTGGCGGAAACGGTGTTCGCTCTCAGTCAGGACCATTTTGGTACGTTCATTAAGGGCGGTCTTGAATTCTGAAAGCGTCTGCGGGGTCTGCAGATCTGCCGGTGTTGCTTGAGCCGCCGGTGTTGCTTGAGCCGCCGGTGTTGCTTGAGCCGCCGGTGTTGCTTGAGCCGCCGGTGTTGC
>JAFQOH010000079.1:0-64145 GCA_017403345.1 Thermoguttaceae bacterium | reverse complement strand
GTGCCGGAAGTTTCCGGGGTCTGTCCCTGCGTCACTTCATTGGTGAGGCCGTAAATGTGCAGCGTTTCGCTCGAATGTGCGAAACTGAAACTCAGCGTTCCATCCTCCGACGCACGGCCCGTCCATTTCACCAGACCGCCGGCTCGGCCGTTACTCTCCGTACGCAGCTTGTTTTCATTCAGACCAAACCTCGTTCCGTCCGGCGCGGTAATGAAACCAGTACGGTTCGTCGTGTCCCACGAAGCAAGATAGAACGTCGTGGTGTACTGCACTCCCGGTTCCAGCCCCGTCAGCGTAACGCCGGATACTCCGTAGAAGAAGTCCTTCGCCATTTCCTGACTTCCGGTATTTGCCGCGCCGAAGATGGTTTGAAGAGCGCTGTCCGCCTTACCGTAAACATTCGCCGCTGGAATCGAGTAGAAGTCCGTCGTTCCTTTGCCCGCAACTTTCGCGAACGGCACGCCGTTGACCAGCGCATTGTTCGTGACCGCGCTGCCAAAATTCAGCGTGTGGGTGTAGATGTTGGATGAATCGACCCCGATCGTCGCGTCACTGAGCCAGAGATCCGTCGTCCCGGAACAGGTCCACGGATCATCCGCAGCACTCTCCACAAGCTGGACTTTATCCACCAGGACCGACGTGTCCGAATTTCCGTGCGTATTAGCGAACGAAATGTCCATCGTTTCTTCCGTCGCACGGAACGTCACTTCGTAATCGTAGAACGGATTCCGTGTGCTGTACTTCACATTATTCAGCAGCGTCAGATCGCCGGCCTTCGCCAGGATCGTGGATTCCTTATGGGCATTGCGCGCATCGTAACGGAAGGAATACGTATAAAGTTCCCCCGGCACCAGTCCCGTGATCGTCTGCGAGAGCGTTCCGGAACGCTGAATGAAAAGCGCGTAGTCACCGTCAAAATCGCCGGTATTTTTACCAAACTCTTCCGTCTTCAGCGTCGTGCCGTATCCATAAGCATCGCTGGAAGCCATCCAGTTGGGGATCGATCCGTTGACCTTCCCATTATGCACGACATACCCATGCTGCGCACGGTTTCCTGTCCAATCCGTCGTCTCAAAACTGCCGTTCTGCACAAGATTCACGGCCTGCGCCGACGCAGAGGACACGCTCAATGCTGCCAAAAGGACCGCGATCCCGACATTTTTTGCAGAAAATTTCTTTTGATCCATGAAAACACCATCCTATATTCCCAAATTTTAAAACTTCTATAGTTTATAGTATATTCCCAATTATAATTTTGTCAAGAAAAAAATTCAAAAATCGCAAAAAACAGCCAAAAAACAGGCCGCAACATCCACAAAATCAACAAACTTTAACGCTACGCCAACAAAAAAACCTCCCCATTTCTGAGGAGGCCATAGACATACCGCGTCTCTCAATAATTCAGAAACGCTTTATTATTGTAGTCGTCGTCTGATGCTTTTGAAATACTCATACAAAACCGATTTCTCCCTGTTTTTACGGAATGAACGACACCAAAGCTCTTAAAAAGCTCTTAAAAAGCTCTTAAAAAGCTCTTAAAAAGCTCTTAAAATTTCCGACATTTTTTCCTGCATTTTTGATTGGATCTCCTGCAAAGTACCATCCCGGCCTCAGTCAAGACCCAATGTGACCCTCCAGTTCCCTTTTCATTTTGGATCAAACCACGTTTCGCCATAGTCACAGAAAGTAGATTACTGATTTTATTTTCTTTTTGCTGTTCCGTCAATACATCTGGAAAATGCTTTTTCAATAAATTCCTTATATCCGATTTACTCGCATATCCTTTGGCGCAAATAAACTCTAAGATCCTTTGAACATAAAAATCATCATCATATCCCTTGCTGTCTAAATACCGTTCCAGCTGTTCCGTTTCAGCAGCGACCCAAACAGCAGGAAAGATATTGGGAAAGCGTCCTTCAATTAAATTTTGTTTTCGCAGTCGGTCCGCAGCTCTTTTGTCGATCGATAATTTTTTCTGGACTCGATCCAAAAGAAAAATATCATCAAATGCCAGATCCGTACGCTCTATCAACAACCGACTGTAACGAATATCAATGATTTTTCCATACAGAGTCACTCGTACACTGTCCGGAGCAATTTCAAAATCCGGCAGAGGCATGTAATTTTCCCTCTGGGTCGTATACATTTTTCGAATTCCCGAGCCGATCGAGTCTATCATTTTTAACTCGACCATCGCCTCTACCAACTGACGATTGGGATAAAAACGAGGACGGTCATTATCTTTCAATGCACGCTCAACAGTCTCAGGCAGAAATGCTCCCGCATTGGCGAAAGAAAGCGAATCCGGATACTCTGTAATGACAATATCACAACAAAGTCGGTAATCCTGATGTGCAATACAATTATGCAGGACTTCTCGGAATACCCAGGAGTCATATTGAGTTACTTCCATAGGAAAAAGCGTTCCATCCGGCATCGTGCGTATCGTCAGATTTCGAACCTTCCGATAAAGCTGTTCTACCGTCAAAAGAAATGGAGGTGCAAAATGCTGATAATCCTTCACATTCCCATCTTTATCCTTCAGCTGCCAGGTCATACGAAGAACAGAAGGCCTTAACCAATGTACAGACTCCGGTTTTCCAAGTAAAATAAGAGCTGCACGTGTCAATTTCCCATCTATCGCTAATTTGGCTTTATTCAGAAATGTCAGGTCATCCCAGCCATCGATATCCTCTGCAAAAGAATCATTTCTATGCTTCTCTTTATATTGCCGACGCGCAAAAGAAAGTGCCTCCGGATCCAGTGCGTTCAAATCCGCATCCAAAAGGATCTCCGCACTCCAATCCCTGCCGATCGTTCGATAGATCCGTTCCTCGATCTCTCTGGAATCCCCCAACGGCATTAGAGAAGAACCGGCACGAGCATAAGGAATCTGCTGAAAACGGATAGGGGTCCGGTAAGCAGCTTCGATCTCTAAAAGAACGACCCACTTGCCATCACGCTTCCATGGATAAAATTTAAACTCCACAGCAGGCGTCAGTTCCCTTTTCAGCCATACGGCTAAAGGAAGTTCTCCGACCTTTTGTTTTACAGGATCAAAGGAGGTTCCTACGATCTTTCGTGTCCCATCTTCAATTCCCCATACCATATACCCAAAAGATCGCGGAACAAAAGCTGCCATATTGGCCAAAGCTGAAATATATTTACCAATAGTCTCCGCCTTCGAAAGATTCGTTTTAAATTCCAGCCATACATTTTCTTCTTTTTCCAAAAGTTCATCTAAAAGTCGATCCAATTCTTTCGGCGTATACTTATCCAACACAAAACCATCCTTCTCTTTATGCCTCTAAGCCCCATACTTTTCTCTGAATAGAAAAAGAAACACGGAACAAAAACTTCATTCTGTGTTTCTTTTCAATTTCTTGATCCGTCTCTCAATAATTCAGAAACGCTTTATTATTGTAGTCGTCGTCTGACGCCGTCAAAACGTAAGGGCCGTTCTCGGTGATGGCGACCGTGTGCTCAAAGTGCGCACTCGGCTTCCCGTCTGCCGTGCTCTGCACCCAGCCGTCCTTGCCCTCCCGGACTTTGTGCGTCCCCACATTCACCATCGGCTCGATCGCAATGACCAGCCCCGTCTGGATCCGGAAATCCGCGTGCGGGCAATAGTAATTCGCGACCTGCGGCTCCATGTGCATCTCACGTCCGATGCCGTGTCCCACGAAATCATCCACGACAGAGAAACCGTGATCCTCCACGAAGATCTCCATCTCCTTCGCGATCGCATTCCAGTGCGTCTTCTCGGACAAAAGCGAGATCGCCAGATCCAGCGTCCCTTTCGTGACGTCCAGCAGCTTCTGCTTCTCTTCCGAGATCTTCCCCACGGCATACGTCGCCGCCGAGTCGCCGCACCAGCCCGCGATCCTCGATCCAATATCCACACTCAAAACATCCCCCTCGACCAAGACCCGGTCACTCGGAATACCGTGGACGACCTCCTCATTCACCGACATGCAGCACGCCGCTGGAAACGGCTTGTGGCGGGAATGGAGCTGGACCCCCTTGAACATGCACTCGATATTCTTGGAATGGAAGTACTTCTCCACCAGCTCGTTCGCTTCACGGGTCGTGATCCCCGGTTTGACCGCCTCTTTGATCAACTGGTGCGCGTGCCAGACTTGAAGACCAGCCCGACGCATCAGACGAATTTCACGTTTTGTCTTTAATTCAATCATTTTCGTCTTCTTTCTTATCCAGTGCGCAGGGAGACGCACATCATGAAACCATTACGCTCCTATTCTACTCCTTTTTCCATAAAGAGCAAGAGGGGGTGCGGGAAGATTTTTGGCAGATATGAAAAAAGAAAGCCGCAAAACGATTCACGGCTTTCTTTGATTTAAGAGTCTGCACAAACTGCATCACGCAATTTTGTCCAGCACCGTTTCAATGCGGGACCAGATCTCTTCGATCGCGCCGAGACCGTCGATAGTCTGCAGCAGTCCCTGCTTGCCGTAGTAGTCAAGCAGCGGAGACGTCTGATTGCGGTAGCCGACCAGACGAGTACGGATCGCTTCGGGCTGGTCGTCCGCACGGCCGCGGCTCGCCAAACGCGTGAAAAGCTCTTCTTCCGGAACACGCAGTTCCAAAACGACGTCCAGCGGAGTGCCGGCTTCTTTGAGCATCACGTCAAGCGCTTCCGCCTGCGCGATCGTACGGGGGAAACCATCCAGAAGGAAACCTTCCTTGCAGTCGTCCTGAGTCAGACGCTCTTTGATGATGTCCACGATCACCTGGTCCGGGACCAACTCGCCCTTGGACATGTACTCGTTCGCCTTCAGACCAACTTCGGTCCCCGCGTCACGGGCAGCGCGAAGCATGTCGCCGGTGGAAAGATGAGCGGGATGATATTTTTTGATCAGATATTCAGCCTGAGTGCCTTTTCCGGCTCCCGGAGGACCAATGAAAACCAAACGCATGGAAATTCTCCGTATGTTTCAATTTCAGGAACAAAAACAGGAAAACGAACAAACGCTCCAGCCGAAACCAGAGCCGTTTGTTCGAAAATAAACGTAAAAGTTTACGCAAAACTATTTCTCAAGCAGACCTTTATGATTCACCATCACAAGGTGACTGTCGATCTTCTGCACAAGGTCAAACGCCACACTGACGGCGATCAGGAGGCTGGTGCCGCCGTAGAAACTCGCCAAATTGTAGTCGATGTGCATCGCGTTCGCCATGATGTGCGGCAGGATCGCCACGACAGCAAGGAAACCGGCGCCCACATACGTGATGTGAAGCATGACCTTCTCAAGGTAGTCCTGCGTGCGCTTGCCCGGACGATGACCGCGAATGATCGTGTTGTTCCGCTTCAGGTTCTCCGCCATGTCTTTAGGATTGAACGTGATCGCCGTCCAGAAATAGCAGAAGAAGTAGATCAGCATGATGTAGAAGAAATTGTACGTAAACATGCTGTCATGCGAGAACCAGCCGGCCATGGAACCAAACCACTGACCAAGCCACACGGTCTTCTCATTGCCGCCCAAAGACTGCGCAAACATACCAAAGAGCCACGCCGGAATCATGAGCAGCGAACTCGCGAAAATGATCGGCATGACGCCCGCCTGGTTCACCTTGATCGGCAGGTACTGACGCATACCGCCCATGACACGGCGGCCGCGAACGTGTTTCGCACTCTGGGACGGAATGCGGCGCTGCCCCAGCGTGATGAACACAACGCCCGTCACGACGGCAAAGAAGAGGAACGCCAGCATGAGCAGGTTCACGAGACTCGCATCGCCGCCGCTGATCTTCAGACCGCTCAGACCGCCGCCGCGGTGGAAGTCCGCGTACAGCTTGATGATCGGTTCCGGCATACGGGCAAGAATGCCAGCCATGATGAGGAGGCTGATCCCGTTACCGATACCGTAAGCGTCGATCTGCTCGCCAAGCCACATGAGGAACGCCGTTCCGCACGTCATGATGAAGACCGCAATGATCTGCCAAGTCAAATACAGCGTGCCGGTCCCCGGATCACAGAAACCTTCCAAAAAGATCTTGTTGCTCCCAAAAATGGTCGGCATGGCGATCAGGTAGAACCAGCTCTGGAAAATGCAAAGCACGACCGTCGCGTAACGCGTGTACTCGTTGATCTTCTTACGTCCGCTCTCGCCCTCCTTCTGCAGCTTCTCAAGCGGAGCGTACACACTCGCCAGAAGCTGGAAAATGATCGAGGCAGAAATGTACGGCATGATCCCCAGACCAAAAATCGTGATCTGACGAATGTCCGACGCACTAAATACCGCTGCCTGATTCAAAAGGGTCTGAAGAGCATCATTCGTCCCCGTGTTCGCGGGCGCAACTTCATCCGGATTCACCATCGGAAGATTGATCTGGTAACCAACACGGAAAATCGCCAGGAGCAGAAGAGTCAGGAAGATCTTGCGACGCAGCTCCGGGATGGTAAAGATGACTCGAATCTTTTCAAACATGAATGATTCATCCTTGTATACACTGTGCCCGAAATGAAAAAATCATCCCGAACGAAATACGTGGGAAACCCCACTCCAATAGGAAACGATACCGTACCGCAGCCAACTCCGTTCATACGGCTCCGAAAGCAGCCGCTGCCCAAAAGCAGAACGGCGATGAAAGGAACTCCGCCGCAGCACAGTAAACAACATCAAGATTTTACCACATTATTCCACTTCCCACTAGGGGGAATGGTGCGATAAATCCGTGTTTTCATGCAAAAAAACGAAAAAAAACGCTTTTCTTTCGAAAAAGATGATAGATCACCATCCCAGCTGAGAGAGGGTAGGTTCGAGAAACCGTCAGTCCTCCACTGGACTGAAACGATAATGTCAGTGAACCAATACCGTCTGAAAGCTGCCGCGCTCCCGCTCCTGCATAAAAACAAAGGCGTAAAACCACCCAATGTGCAGTCTTACGCCGTGTAGATCAAAAAGCTGGCGATATATTAAGCCTTGACTTTTTTCTGAAATTTGACGACCGGAGCTTTGCCCGGAAGTACTTCCATTTCACTGCCGGCGGCCTTGATCTTCTCTTCAGCACTCTTGCTGAAACGATGAGCCTGGATCTTGACCTTCTTGGTCAGTTCTCCATCACCGAGGACCTTCAGAACGTCGTAACGATATTTGATGAGTCCCTTCGCCTTAAGGGTTTCCGGAGAAACCACTTCACCGTCTTCGAAGTACTTGTCAATGTCGCACACGTTGATGTTCGCCACCTTCGCAGCACCAGCGTTATTGAAACCGCGCTTCGGAATGCGGCGGAAGAGCGGCATCTGACCGCCTTCAAAACTCACGTTCTGAGAAGAACCATTACGGCTTCCAAAACCTTTGTGACCGCGACCCGCAGTTTTACCCTGGCCGGTACCTTTACCACGACCCAAACGAGTCGGCTTCTTGTTTTTATGAATTCCGACGTTTACATTACTTAAGTTCATGAATCACCCTCCTTACAATTCCACTCCGCGAAGTTTTTCGACTTCTTCTTTGGAACGGATCTGCTGCAGCGCATTCAACGTGGCCTTGACCAGGTTCAAAGGGTTATTCGAAGAAAAACTCTTTGTCAAAATATCACGAATACCACATGCTTCACAGACGGCACGCACCGCTGCGCCTGCAATGATTCCTGTTCCAGGACGGGCAGGAACGAGCACGACGCGAGCTGTACCAAAACGACCGTGCACTTCGTGCGGGATCGTTGTACCAGACAGGGTGACGCTCATCATACTTCTGCGACCATCCTTCGCCGCTTTCTCGACGGAAGGCGGAACTTCATTGGCTTTGCCGTAACCGCAGCCAACACGCCCCTTCTCATCGCCAACGACTACCAAAGCTGCGAAACTGAAACGACGACCGCCTTTGACCACTGCGGCACAGCGTCGGATCTTCACAACTTTCTCTACAATTCCGTCTCTTGTTTCATTAATTTCGTTTGACATGGATCTTATTCGTTTCGTCGTTAAAGGTTATTTCGACTACTCGGCGGAATCCGCTTTGCCGCCAAGGTCCAAACCAGCTGCTCTGGCTGCTTCGGCAAGAGCTGCGACACGACCGTGATAACGGTAATGACGACGGTCAAGCGTAGCACAGGTCACGCCCTTCGCAAGTGCGCGTTCCGCCAGGATCTGACCAATTTTGGCTGCAGCCGCAACATTTCCACCATATTTCAACTCAGACGCAAGGTCCTTTTCCAGAGAACTGGCAAACGCCAGCGTGGTTCCCGTTGTGTCATCAATGATCTGAGCACTGATGTTCTTCAGGCTGCGGAATACCGCAAGACGGGGACGCGTCGAATTCGCCTTGATGCGATTCGTAACTCTCCAGCAGCGACGCTGACGCTGTTTCTGATTAATTTTAGTACGTTCCACGGCTAAATCTCTTTTTCTACATTGATGTCAGCATGTCAACGGCCTTCGAAGACCGCTGACCGCGCTTAATGCCTGCTGACCTTTACTATTTCGCAACAACTTTACCCTGCTTGCGGCGGACATTTTCGCCCTGATAACGAATGCCCTTGCCTTTGTAAGGCTCGACCGGGCGCTTCGCTCTCGTCGACGCAGCGAACTGGGTCACCTGCTGCTTGTCAATACCAGTAATCAGAACATGCGTCTGATCAGGACAGGTTACACTCAAACCTTCAGGAATCGGGATCTGAAGTTCATTCGCCATACCAACGCGAAGCTGAAGAGTATTGTTCTGAACGGCGGCAATGTAACCAACACCCACCAGCTCAAGACGCTTCTCATATCCAGCCGTAACGCCGATCACCATATTATTGATCATGGCGCGGGTCAGGCCGTGAAATGCACGACTCTGACGTTCATCGTTAGCACGGTCCACAATAACTTTACCATCTTCAACAGCAACCGTGATGAAGGAAGCTACCGGGAATTCCAACTTTCCTTTGGGGCCTTCGACGGTGACCTTCGAAGCTTCGGCCGTAACCGTCACTCCAGCAGGTACCAAAACAGGTTTCTTTCCAATACGTGACATTGAATCTACCTTCGCTATTTCTATCTGGCGGAACGTCTGTCCCGCCAGCTGTTCCTTTTGAGGCACAATGAATGCGGCTATGTCGGCAAATCACCAGATCTCACAAATGATCTCGCCGCCGTTCTTCTTCGCTTTCGCCTCACGGTCACTCATCAACCCCTGGCTTGTGCTGACCACGGAAATACCCAAACCGTTCAGAACAGGTTTAAGGTCTTCTGCGCTCGAATAAACACGGCATCCAGGTTTACTTACTCGTTTAATGTGCCGAATAACACGTTCGCCATTGGGGCCGTATTTCAGCTGAATACGGATGACGTTCACAGGCTGGGCATCAATGATCTGATAGTCCCAAATATAACCTTCCCGCTTCATCACTTCCGCGATGTTCTTCTTCAAATTCGAGAACGGAAGGTCTACATACTGCTTTTCAACTCGCACGGAGTTCCGAATACGTGTCAACATATCGGCGATAGGATCGGTCATCATAATTTTCGTTCCTTTACCAGCTCGCCTTCTTCACGCCAGGGATAAGTCCCTGGTCTGCCAATTTACGAAAGCAAATACGACAAACACCGAATTTACGATAAACTGCACGTGGTCTTCCACACAAAAGACAACGATTCTCGCTGCGCGTGGAAAATTTGGGCGTTCTGCTTGCTTTTGCAATCTTCGATTTACTAGCCATTTGAATTTCCCTTATTTGTCTGCACGAAACGGCATGCCGAATTTCTTCAAAAGAACTCGGGCATCGTCGTCGTTCTTCGCAGTGGTCACGATCGTGATCGTCATACCCTGCGGACGGGTAAATTTATCCGGATTCAGTTCCGGGAACACGATCTGTTCTGTCAATCCCATATTGTAGTTGCCCCGTTTGTCGAATCCATTCGGATTCAGACCGCGGAAGTCACGTACTCGCGGGAGTGCGATGCTGATCAGACGGTCCAAAAATTCATACATCCGCTGATGACGCAAAGTTACTTTGCACCCAATTTTCATACCTTCACGGAGACGAAATCCTGCAATGGATTTGCGTGCAGCCGTAATGACTGGCTTCTGGCCCGTAATCTGGGAAAGCGCATCAACCGCTTCTTCAAGGTGCTTTTTCTCGTTGATTGCAGAACCAACACCCATGTTGATCACGATTTTTTCCAGCTTGGGAAGAGCCATGGGATTCTGAATGCCAAGCTCGTTGCCAAGCGCCGGCAGAATCTCATCCTTATATTTTTCCTGAAGTCGGGGAATCATATCTCTTACCGTTCTGTTGGATTGCTTATACAATCCACTCTTGCTTCCTTAACTTGCTGTGTACCAATCATACTGCATGACTGGTCTTAAGTATGGAGAAGATCATTATAACCTTCTCCAAAAAAATTTCAAGGGTTCCCTAGCGTTTTTTATCGAAAAAATTTCAATAAATCAAAATTTAAGCCGTTAAACTTAATTTTTCGCCTTGGAAATCTGACCATTACCTGCACCGCACTTTTTGCAATAACGCTCTTTCGTGCCGTCTGCCGTGACTCGCGTACCCATACGGGCCGCTTTGCCGCACGCCTCGCAGATCACCTGAACGTTGGACATCGAGATCGGTTTATTGATCTCGAGACGTCCGCCCTGCGGGTTCTTCTGACTCGGACGAATGTGCTTCGTAACAGTATTCACACCTTCGACAACAACTTTGCCAGCTTCGCGGTCAATGCTCACAACACGAGATTCCTCGCCCTTCGAACGACCGGAAATGACCTTAACTTTATCACCCTTACGAATACGCATCAGAGCACCTCACTTGCGAGACTCACAATCTTCAGGAAACCCTGGTCGCGAAGTTCACGAGCCACTGCTCCAAAGATACGCGTTCCACGCGGATTGTTGTCTTTATCAATAATCACCGCAGCGTTTGAATCGAAGCGGACGTAACTGCCGTCTTCTCGACGGACCGGATAGGCAGTACGCACAATGACCGCGCGACAAACGCCACCCTTTTTCATATCGCTGCCCGGGATAACACTCTTGATGCTGCAGACAATGACATCACCGATCTTTGCAGTACGTCTGTGAGTACCGCCAAGAACTTTGATGCACATCAGTTCTTTTGCACCAGTGTTATCGGCCACTGCGAGCCGGGTCTGCATCTGGATCATTACAACACCTGATCTTTTCTATTCTAAAATTATGGTTGAAACAACCCTTAATTCACTATTTCGCGGCTTCTGCGTTCGCGCGCATCGCGTTCACATCCACCAGACGACTCTTCTGTTCGACGCTGACCAAGGTCCAGCGCTTCATCTTCGATTTCGGAGGGCATTCTTCGATCTTGACCGTATCGCCCAGACGAGATTCATTGTTCTCATCATGAACGGTACAGACGGTCTTCTGACGAATGAATTTCCCGTACTTTGCATGCTTCACGAGACGGGAGATCTCCACCCGACGCGTTTTGCTCGCTTTATCGCTCGTAACGACACCGACAACTACTCTTTTCGGCATAATTCATCAATCCTTCTTTTCAATGAGTTAGACTTCTTCTGCCACGCGTTCCCGGAGGATCGTTTTCACCTGAGCGATCAATTTACGATTACGCTTCTGCTCGCTCGAAGCATTCTGGCGTTCGTTCTGCGCTTGAAGACGCAAGGTGAAGAGCGCATCAGTCGCCTCTTTCAACGTGTTCTGAAGCTGCTCGTTACTCTGTTCTCGGAGTACTTTCGCTTTCATGGTTTACTCTCTTCCTCTTGTTAAACTTTTACTTCAAACGTCTGCGGATCATGCGGACCCGGATCGGCATCTTGTGCGCAAGACGGGCAAGACAAAGACGCGCTGCATCTTCCGTCGTGCCGCCAACTTCGTAAAGGACCGTTCCAGGCTTCACTACGGCTGCCCAGTACTCAGGTTCACCCTTTCCCTTACCCATTCGCGTTTCCAACGGAATCGACGTGATCGGTTTGTTCGGGAAAATTCGAATGTAAAGTTTACCTTCACCGCGCAGATACTGCTGCGCAGCAATACGGCCGGCTTCAATGGTCTTCGCCGGGATCCAGCCGCCCTGGACTGCCTGAAGGGCATAGTCACCAAAGACGACTCGGCAGCCGCGTGACGCGACACCCGTGATACGGCCTCTCTGCACTTTTCTGTGCTTAATTCGTTTCGGCATCATCGCCATGATTACTACCCTCGCTTATACGATTTTCTCGGACCGCGGGACGATTTCACGTCTTCCGCTTCTTCCTCTTTGTCACCATATTCGCCTTTATTGATCCACACCTGGATACCAATATGGCCCTGAGCGATCTTCGCTTCATAGAAGCCATAATCAATATTGGCACGCAGTGTCGAAAGCGGGATCGATCCCTGAATGGACGTTTCCGTTCGAGACATTTCAGCGCCGCCAAGACGTCCGGAAAGCTGGATCTTGATCCCTTTCGCTCCGTCTTTCATCGCGTCTTCCATCGCGCGTTTCATGACGCGGCGGAAACTCGCACGCTTCACAAGCTGTTCGCCAATGTCTTCAGCAACAAGCTGTGCGTCTTTGTGATAGGATCGGATCTCGCGAACTTCGATCTTGAATACTCGACCGATCAGGTTCTGAAGATCTTGCGTAAGATCAGTGATCATCTTACCTTCGTTGCGCGTCAGGTCACGGGCACGACTGGAAAAAATGATCAGTTTCACGGCGTCACGCGTGCGCTCGATCTCGATCTTTGAGATCATCGGGTACATCTTGACTTCGTGCTTGTCTTGAGTCATCGCTTTACGAGTCTTGATGAACTTGCGAATCTTCTGGTCTTCGACCAAAAGCTCGGCAAACTCTTTCTTCGAAGCATACCAACGGCTCTTCCATCCAAGGAAAACACCTGTGCGATAACCAGTTGGATTAACTTTCTGTCCCATTTCATTCCTCTTTCGGTAAGTCCAAAGTAACCCGAATGTGCGACATTCTCTTCTTGATCACTGTGGCAGAACCACGTGCTTTCGGACGGAAACGCTTGAACATCGGTCCGCCATCGACACAAAGTTCCGCGATGTAAAGCTCATCGCAATTCTGCTCGTTCTTGTCGCGAGCATTACCAAGGGCACTCTTGATGACAAGTTCCACCATCCGTGCACCGCGGTTCGGCTGATATTTCAAAATTTCGAGAGCTTCATCCGCATTCTTCCCACGAACAAGGTCTGCCATGTAACGCAGCTTGCGCGGGCTAATTCTTGCATAACGATACAATGCTTTGTACGGCATGACTACTTTCCTCTATAAGGCGAACTGAACCTCACGGCTCGTCCGCATTGTTCTTCTATTAACGTTTGCCTTTGCCACCATGGCCGCGGAAAATACGCGTGGGTGCAAATTCACCAAGTCTGTGTCCGACCATTTCTTCGGTAACGAAGCAATTGACGAACTGTTTCCCATTATGAACCATGAAGGTGAAACCTACAAATTCAGGAATAATGACACAACGGCGTGACCAGGTCTTGATCGGTTCCTTCGTGCCGGCTTCCAGCTGCTTTTCAACCTTGATGAACAATTTCCGCTCAACAAACGGTCCTTTTTTTGACGATCGTCCCATTGTACTCTAATCCTAACCTGGAAGTTTAAGTTGACCATAACGACGTGACTTGCGACGACGAACGATGGCTTTGTTCGAGGCCTTATGACGATTACGGGTGCTGTGACCTTTGGTCGGCTTACCCTGCGGAGTGACCGGATTGCGGCCTCCCTTGGTTCGGCCTTCACCACCACCGTGCGGGTGGTCGATCGGGTTCATCGCAGTACCGCGAACGTGAGGACGACGGCCCAGCCAGCGAACACGACCGGCTTTGCCAAGAACGATGTTCATGTGGTCAGAGTTGCCGACAACGCCAATGACCGCGCGGCACGTGGACGGAACACGGCGAATTTCACCGCTCGGAAGAATGATCTGAGCCCATTCCGTGTCCTTCGCAACAAGCGTCGCGTACGTTCCAGCCGAACGGCACATGCAGGCACCAGCTCCAGGCTGAAGTTCAATGTTATGGATCATGCTTCCCTGCGGGATCTTCGAAAGCGGGAGGCAGTTACCGACATCACTGACTGCGTCAGCGCCGGAAACCACTTTCATTCCCTTCTTCAGTCCGTTCGGGGCGATGATGTAGCGTTTCTCACCGTCTGCATAAACGAGAAGAGCAATTCGGGCCGTGCGGTTCGGATCGTACTGGATCGAGTCGACAATTGCCGGAACTCCGTCCTTGTTGCGACGGAAGTCGATCAGACGATAGGCACGCTTGTGGCCGCCGCCGCGATGACGGCAGGTGATGATGCCCTGATTGTTACGGCCACTGGAACGACGCTTCGGTTCAAGAAGCGACTTCTCTACCTTTGCGCCCGGAGTCAGATCAGCAAAATCGCTGACGCTCGCATTGCGGCGGCCCGGAGAGGTGGGTTTGTAATGACGAATTCCCATTTTACTAATTCCATTCTAAGTTGTATGGACAACTTTGTGATCGTTTTACTGATATAAAGGATACCTTTGCACGACCACTTACCTGAACCGGAACGCGCCTGTGACAGCGCGATGCCGGCAACACATGTTAAACAAAGTCAATACGGCTCTCTGCGTCGAGATAAACGATCGCTTTTTTCCAGTCGCTCGTGTAGGAAACACGCTGCTTGAAGCGGCGCTGCTTGCCTTTACGGTTCTGGGTATTCACTTTCACGACTTTCACATCGTAAAGCTTTTCGATCGCGTCTTTGATCTCTTCTTTCGTAGCGTCCGTGTGGACCTGGAAAGAATATGCGTTCTGGATCACTTCTTCCCAGACCACATTACCTTTCGAATCGCGAACTTTGTTGCCTTCCGCGTCGCGCTTCGCACGCTTGAAGGTCTTGTCCGTCAACATGACGCCCTTTTCAGTGACGAGCGGACGGATAATAATCTGATACGGCTCAAGAAGCAGGCCTGCACTCATAATATCTTTCATTGTTCGTCCCTTTCTCAAGCGTTTTTAGCAGCTGCAACAGTACCACGGAACGCATCCAGCGCAGCACGGGTAACGACCATGCATTTCGGTTTCAGGACTTCCAGAGCATTGATGTCGCTCATCGGGAGGACCTGGAGACCCGGGATATTGCGTCCGCTCTTGTAGATGTTCACATTGTAACCGAAAGTCGCGAAAAGCGCGGTCCCAGTGACATTCAGAGCTTTGAGAACAGAAGCCATTTCCTTCGTTTTCGGTGCGTCGATCGCAAAATCCTCAACGATGATGACTTTTTCACTTTCGAACTTGGAACGGAGAGCCATGCGTGTCGCAAGCTGCATCGCTTTGCGCGGCATCGCAAGACGCCAGTCGCGCGGGGTCTTGGCCTTGATGTGACCGCCGCCGCGGCGAACGCCGGAACGTTTGGATCCGGCACGAGCGTTACCTGTACCCTTCTGACGGTACATTTTCTTCGTAGAACCAGAGACTTCGCCGCGGGTCTTCGTTTTTGCCGTACCCTGGCGCATGTTCGACTGATACATAACGACCGCATCATGAAGAAGCTGAACACTGATACGATCCGCGAGTTCATTCACGTCGAATTCGTACGTGTCAACCTGTTTTCCAGTGCGATCATAAATCGGCAGACTGACCATGATAAAAATCTTTCTTTAATTGAGTTTCTAACCAAACGCTCTAAGGTGAATGGGTAATGGCCATCCAAATCAAGCGCCTTGCGAACCTGTCAATCCGTTCGGCATGAGCAGAACTTAAGGTTATATTCTTTTACACGCCGTGAAGCATTGTAAAAATACGGTTCGACCGGATCCACCGGTAAAGAAAAAACTTTCTTTATGCATTGACGGAGTCTCACCGTCTCACTTTTTATCCACAGGGGGAGCAAACTCCCCCAGAGTGTTTCGTTCTCGACTGACAATGTCAGTTAGCCACCAGCTCACCCTCAAATTTACGGGCGCGAGGCTGCATATTCGTCGGACGAACGATGATGTAACCGCCATTCGGTCCCGGGATGCCGCCTTTGATGAGCATCAGGTTATTCTCTTTATCCATCTTGATGATGGCGAGATTACGGACCGTCGTGCGAACGTTACCATACTGACCAGGCATTCTTTTGCCTTTCAGAACACGGGACGGATAGGCACTGCAGCCCGTACCGCCCATGTGGCGATGGCACTTCTTGACACCGTGGCTGGCGCGCTGACCTGCGAAATTGTGGCGGGTCATCGTACCGGCATATCCGCGTCCTTTGCTGATCCCGACCACATCAACGGCCGTCACGGAATCAAAAACGGAGAGATCCAGTTTCTGTCCCACTTCGTAACCTTCGACGGGGGTAGCAAATTCTTTGACGAATTTTTTCACTGCGCAGCCAGCTTTCGGAGCGGCTTCGACTCCGGATGCAGCTTTCTTTTCCTGACGTTTGCTGTCGATATTAGCGACATGACCACGTTCTGAACGTGTCGCGCAAGAACTTTTCTTGTCTTCGAAACCCACCTGGATAGCCTGATAGCCATCACGTTCAGCGGTTTTCACCTGAAGGACATCACAGGGACCCAACTCCACGACCGTGACCGGGATCGATTTTCCAGTCACTTCATAGACCTGCGTCATTCCAACTTTGCGTCCGAGCAATCCAACTGCCATGTTCTCACCTTCTTTTTTATCGCCTTCCGGGAACTCTCCGCTTTCTCAAGACGCGGCATTTACCCGGAAATCATCAACTTTTACTGCTTAAAAATGAATTGTTTACCGCGATTGTGCGGCTTAACCTACCGACTGCGGCGACCGACGGTGCCTAGCACTTGCGTCAACTGCCGCGCAGTCTGAAATTAACGACCGTTCGCCTTGATCTTAATTTCAACTCCAGCCGGAAGACTCAGCTTATTCAGTGCTTCGATCGTCTTCGGCGTGACATCAACAATGTCAATCAAACGCTTGTGAGTACGAATCTCGTACTGCTGACGAGATTTTTTATCAACATGCGGACTGGAGTTGACAGTGTAACGTTCGATCCGGGTCGGGAGCGGGATCGGACCGCAAACGACGGAACCGGTACGTTTTGCAGTATCGATAATTTCCGTTGCGCTCTGATCGATCACCGAGTGATCATAAGCCTCCATCCGGATTCTAATTGTATTGTTACTCTGTCCAGCCACAAGTGCCTCCTGTTACATCACACATTTCCAAAGATAATAACGACCAAGTAAACTTGATCGTGGGTATTTTACCCAAAATGATCTTTTTGTCAACCGGGGGTTCTTTGCACAAAATCTCCTCCGGCAACAAAGAAGACGTCATTCTACAACATTTTTGCAAATTTTCAAGGGGGGGGCTTCCACATTTTAAGATTTTCCCGAAAAATTTTTACACTTTTCCAAATATTTTGTAAAATTCATTTCCTTATTTCCTATTAGGCCCTTGAATTTTCTTCTTTTTTCAGCTATAATGTTTTCATGATACTGCACTTATCCATACCACTTGACCCCCTTCCCTGACAATATCATGCCAAAACCATCCGATCACAGAAAATTCGGCACGCCTTCCGTTTACCAGAGACGCATTGCAGATTTTGCGAGCTTCATGTTCGCGGATACTGACCGTTTTCCTGTTGCCGCGAGGCTTCAGGGGAAAGTCGTCGGTCTTCAAACGCTCTTTCCTGCTTCCGGGCCGGTCGATGACTTTGAGTTCCTGTACGCGGATTCACCTGCCGCCTTGGCGATCCTGCGTCACAGTACCGCTCATCTGCTTGCCCGGGCGGTGATCCGTCTTTTTGAAAATGTTCACCTAGCGTTTGGTCCGTCGGTCGAAAACGGGTTTTACTATGATTTTCACATGGAGCACACGATCTCAGAGGAAGACTTTCCCAAGATCGAAGCGGAGATGCGCCGTCTGATCAGCCAGAAGGGGACTTTCGAGTGTTTTGAAGTTCCCCGTCCTCAAGCTGTCCGGCTGCTTGAAGAGATGGACCAGCCGCTCAAGCTCGAGCATCTGCACACACATTTGAAGGATACGGAGAAGCTCTACTTTTACCGGCAGGGGGAATTTCTCGACCTGACCCGCGGACCGCACGTCCTGAATGCGGAACTGCTCCAGCATTTTAAACTGCTCTCCGTCGCCAGCACACACTGGAGGGGGGACCCGCAGCGCCAGCCGCTTCAGAGGATCTATGGAACTGCTTTTTTCAGCGAGAAGGACCTCACCCTCTACCTTCGCCAGATGCAGGAGGCCCGCAAACGCGATCACCGCATCCTCGGCCGCCAGCTTGAACTTTACGCCATCGATCCCCGCGTCGGTTCCGGCCTGGTCCTCTGGCTGCCGAAAGGGGCCGTCATCCGGCAGCAGCTCGAAAGTCTCCTCTGCGAAAAACTGGCGCAAAACGGATTCCAGAGGGTCTACTCCCCCGAAATGGGACGGACTGTACTCTACCGCATGACGAGCACCAACCCCTATGCCGCAGACAGCGCATTTCCGCGTTTTGAAGTCGAACGGCACGACAGCTACACGCTTCGCTCCACGTGCGGGCTCCACCACGTTGCCATATACCAGAACCACCCCAGAAGCTACCGGGAACTCCCGCTCCGTTTTTTCGAGTTCGGAAACGTCTGCTGCTACGAACAGTCCGGCGAGCTGAGCGGCCTGAAACGCGTACGGGGATTCACGCGCAACGATACGCACATCTTCTGCACTTCCGCCCAGCTTCCACAGGAGTTCGGACGCTGCCTGAAGATCCTGCAGGAAAATCTGAAGACTCTCGGATTCACCGACCTGAAGATCCAGACCTGCTTCCGCTCGGATAACGACGTCCAGTACAGCGGAACGCCGGAAGAATGGAAACACTGGGAAGACGTCATTCTTCAGGAATGCGCCAAACTCACCCTTCCCACGCTCCCCGACGGCATCGTGCATCCCGAAGGCCCCGGCATCGACTTTATCGCGAAAGATTCCCTCGGACGGGAAGCCCGTTTCGGAATGATCCACATCGATTTCAAACTCCCTGGAAAAGAAAGTTTCGATCTTTCCTACGTCGGCGCAGACAATGCACAGCACCGTCCCATGATGATCCACTGCACACCGCTCGATTCCTTCGAACGCCTCATCGGCATCCTGATCGAGCATTTCGCCGGCGCGTTTCCGCTCTGGCTGGCTCCGGAACAGGTGAAGATCCTGATCGTCAGTCCAAAATTCGAAGCATACGCCCTCGATATCGAAGAAAAACTGCGTTCCTGCGGGATCCGAGTCAGCGGCGACTACCGTTCGGAAAAGATCGGCGCCAAGATCCGGCGCGCCCAGCTCCAGCTTGTGCCGTACATGTTCATCATCGGCGAACGTGAAACGGAAAGCAAGACCGTCACCATCCGTGACCGCCTCACCGGAAGCCTGGGGACTTTCACGCCGGAAGAGGCGATCGCAATGCTCTCAAAAGAGATCCGGGAAAGGACCCTCAAACACGCACCGGGAACCGTTTAGGACCGCAAAAGATCCAAAAACAGCAAGATACAGCTGAAAAACAGAAGAAAAAAGGGGCCATCCGGGAACTGCGTACCAGTTTCACCACTAAATACACTGAAAACACACAAAGAAACACGGATCTTAACACAAAAAGCAGTAAAAAACAGACTGCTCGAACAAATTTTTTGAATTTTCAAAAATTCATTTGCTTCTTTTCGTGTTTTCCGTGAAATTCGTGTCAGAGCACGTTCACTGTGCCCTTTTTCCTCTTTCTTTTCAGTGTGAGTCCGAGTCTTTTCAGTGTGAGTCCGAGTCTCTTCAGTGCACTCAGCGGCGAGATCGAAATCTGGATCGGTACGCACTTTCCGGAAGAGCCTTCCTTTCAGTCTCAAAGTACAAAACAGAAAAACAGCGTCACGAAAAGCATCATTCTCTTCTGTGAACTTTTTCCCGGGAAGACTGCATCCTCTACAGCCCCCCCTCCTAAATGAAACTTCCATCCCATTTCGGCACACTCCTTCCGAAAATTACGGCAAACACTTGCCGATCATTGGCAACTTCTTACCGAACGGAGTTTTTAACCGTCCGAACTTTCTTCAGCGTGCGCCAGCAGGAACTCTTTCCCCGATCGGGATCACGGCGTTTGGGAACATCTTCTCCTAAAACCGGGCACAGCTCCTTACGATAGATGGACACTTCTCCGGGCGCAGATATTCCAAGCGCGACCTTATTTCCAGAGATCCCCGTCACAACGATCTCGATCCGCCCGTCAATGATCAGGCTTTCGTCCAACTTCCTTGAAAGTACCAACATGAATGTCTCCTTACGTTTTGGGTAAAAATTTTCCAACTTTGACAATTTTACCATCTATTCCAATTATCCCACATTTTCCGCCAAGATGCAAGAAAAATTTCCCTATTTTTTTCAAATTATCCAAATTTTCAATGATTTTTTTGAATTCTCTGGTAAAATCAGTGAAATATGGAGAAAAATTGCAAACGCTTCCCCTATATGACCTAAAAGAAATGGGAATTTCCATGAAAACGAACATTGATCGGATCTCACTCCTGGCAGCTGGTGCGGTACTGGCTGCCATTCTGCTTTTCCTGTCGATCACCTATCTCCAGAAACGGACCGAGGAGCCGTTGGAGCAGGGGACGGCAGCCGAAAAGGCGGAAAATGCGCAGGAACCGCCGCGCCGTCTGACGAAAGAGGAGCGAGAGGAGAAACTTCTCGAGCGGGAAGCCGAGCGGATGGGACAGAGCAGGGAAGAGCTGGAAAACGCGAAGAATGCCCCGCTTTCCACTGCGGAAAAGGAGGCGGAAAGGGTCAAGTCTCTGACGAATGACGAAGCGCGCAGCGAGCTGGTCCGGCGGAAACGGCAACTCTCGAAAATGTCGGAGGAAAAGGTCGGCGAGATCGTGGAATTCGTAACGCCTGGGGAACCGGAGCGGGAAACGTCCGTCAAACAGGAAGTCTCCGTCGAGGCCTTTGACGCGGACACGGCCCAGATCGACGACTGCGAGCGGATGCAAAATGAGGACGGAACGTTCCGGTACACGGCCACGCTGGTGGACGCGAAGGGAAACTCCATCCGCGTGGAGATGGATCCGAAAGAGGGGGAGCGTACCTACCAAACGATGCAGCTGATCCGCAGCAACCCGCTCATGGAGATGATCTACCGACGTTCCGTCATGCCGCTACTGGATCAGAAGACTAAAAATCATGAATGAAGCCGAACGACATTCCATCGCATTGGGATGTGACGCGTCCCACGTCACAAAATGGGAGGTGACGCGTCCCGCGTCACAAACAGGAAGGCCGAACAAGATGAAAAAAATACGACGCTCTAGCAAAAATAATGCAAATTGGGATGTGACGCGTCCCGCGTCACAAACAGGAAGGCCGAACAAGATGAAAAAAATACGACACTCTAGCAAAAATAATGCAAATTGGGATGTGACGCGTCCCGCGTCACAAACAGACGATACAACTCAAAGCACTAACAATAGCGACGCGAGACGCGCCGCCTCCCAGATCCCGTCACAAACAGACGATACGACTCTATGCACTAACAATAGCGACGCGAGACGCGCCGCCTCCCAGATCCCGTCACAAACAGACGATACAACTCAAAGCACTAACAATAACGACGCGGGACGCGCCGTCTCCCAGATCCCGTCACATATAGACGATACGATAAAAAGCACTAACAATAGCGACGCGAGACGCGCCGCCTCCCAGATCGCAGTCCGGAGATTCTTTTCTCCATTCTATGATCCAGATGAGAAGATCGTCCTTAGCCATGGACATCTGCCTCATTGGCATCAATTTGAAAAAATTCAATTCGTAACCTTTCACTTAGCCGATTCCATCCCGCAAACACAGTTAAGCAAACTGAAAATAAAAATCAAACAATGGCAAGAAAGACATCCCAAACCCTGGAAAAAAGACGAAGAGGAAGAATACTATTCCATTTTTGGGAAAAAGATCGACGAGTACCTTGATGCCGGTTACGGAAACTGCTATCTGAAAATTCCAGAAGTACGCACTATCGTGAAAGAGGCTCTTTTCTATTTTCACGGACAAAGATACCAGCTGCTTGCGTTCGTGATCATGTCCAATCACGTTCATGTACTTTTAGTTCCGTTCGAAGAATATCTTCTCGGAGACATTCTTCACTCATGGAAAAGTTTTACCGCACACAAAATAAACAGGATCCTCGGAAAAAACGGTTCTGTCTGGCATAAGGAATCGTTTGACAGGATCATCCGAAATGAAAATCATCTCCAAAAGGTCCTAGCATACATTCGCCAAAATGCAGAATATGGCCCCTGCAGTCCAGATACTTATTGGGAAGCAGATCCGATGCAGGACTCGCCGCCAATTGAGACTGGGATGTGACGCGTCTCGCGTCACAAAATGGGAGGTGACGCGTCTCGCGTCACGAACAGACGATACGACTCTATGCACTAACAATAGCGACGCGAGACGCGCCGCCTCCCAGATCCCATCACATACAGACGATACGACTCTATGCACTAACAATAGCGACGCGGGACGCGCCGCCTCCCAGACCGTCACAAACAGAAACAAATACCAGCAATATTGGGAGGTGACGCGTCTCGCGTCACAAAATGGGAGGTGACGCGTCCCGCGTCACGAACAGACGATACGACTCAATGCACTAACAATAGCGACGCGGGACGCGCCGCCTCCCAGACCGTCACAAACAGAAACAAACACCAGCAATATTGGGATGTGACGCGTCTCGCGGCACAAAATGGGAGGTTACGCGTCCCGCGTCACGAACAGACGATACGACTCTATGCACTAACAATAGCGACGCGAGACGCGTCGCCTCCCAAACCGTCACAAACAGACGATACGATAAAAAGCACTAACAATAACGACGCGGGACGCGTCGCCTCCCAGACCGTCACGAACAGACGATACGACTCAAAGCACTAGCAATAGCGACGCGGGACGCGCCGCCTCCCAGACCGTCACGAACAGAATCTAATACCAGCAATAGCGACGCGGGACGCGCCGCATCCCACGAGACGCGGCGCATTCCAGGGACGCTTTAAGTTCAGAGCGTCGGCAGTTCCCAGCCTTCACGACGCGGACGGGAGAGCATGGCGTTGGCTTCCGGGAGGTCCGTGAAGAGTTCCTTTTCCGGATCCCAGTGGACTTCCTTGCCGACGGGTGCCGTATCGCGCACGATGTTCACGAGATGGCAGATCGTGGTGGAACGGTGCCCGATCTCGACATCCGCCGCGCATTTTTCGCCCGTACGGATGCACTCGAGCCAGTTTTCGACATGGTAGACCGTTTCGTCGCGCGTGTTGCGGAATTCTTCGGGCATTTCCGTGACGATCGATTTCGGATTGGAGGCGAGTTTGTGGCGGTTGATCTCGATCTTCCCGTTTTCGCCGGTGACGATGCAGCCCAGTCCCGGACCGCGGTCGCCGTCGAGGCAGAAATCCAGCTCGATGTCGCCGAAGTACATTTTCATCTTGGCACGCGGACCGGCGACTTTCGCCATGGCGTAGTAGGACGCACCCGTTTCATCGTCGTCCGGAACACGGTTCGGGTATTTGCCGGAATCCTGGAACGTGCACGGTTCCTCGAGCAGGATGCGTGTCGGACCGGTGAGGCTCGTGCCCATGGCCATCATCGCCTGGTCGAAGGAGTGGGTTCCCCAGCCGGAGACGCCGAAGCACAGACCGCCGTCATCGTAATCCGCCCAGCGGCTCCAGGAGAACTGAACTTCCGGCACGATCGGACGCAGCACGGACTGGTTCGTCCAGATGTCCCACCATTTCGGGCAGTCTTTCGGATCGAGCGTATCGGGTTTCGGGTACGGGATCGGACCGACGAAATTCGGGACCTGCACGCGCTTGATCTTTCCGATCACGCCGTCCGCGACCTGCTGGCATCCCCATTTGCACAGCGGGAGCGAACGCTGCTGGGTGCCGACCTGAGTGACTTTTTTGTACTTTTTCGCGGCGTTGACGAGATAGCGTCCTTCTTCGACAGTCAGAGCCATCGGTTTTTCAAGATAGATATGCGCCCCGGCCTGCATCGCCATTGCGCCGATCCACGCACGCTGATGCGTTGCCGTTTCGACAAAAACGCCGTCAAGTTTTTCCACTTCGATCATCTTGCGGAAATCTTCATAGACATTCTTGCCTTTGTAGGTCTCCATGAATTTTTTTCTGCGCGGTTCGTAAATATCGCAGCCGCACGTCCATTCGGCACCTTTGGCATCCGGAATGCTCCGGGACATCATCCAGCGCGCACGGCCTCCGAGACCGATGACACCGACACGCACACGTTCACTGGGAGCAGTCTCGCCCGCACGCCCCAGAGTCGGAGCCGCGGCAAAAAGCGGAAGAGCCAGCGAGGATTTCAAAAACGAACGACGATAGATCTTCATCATACTTTTCCTTTCTAAACTGGGAGGGAGGCAGGAATGGAAATGCAAAACGTGCTGCACTTCCGAACTTCTTTCATTTTACTATTTCGTCTAAAAAAAGTCAAGGGGTCGTCAAAATCCCCACAAAAAGCAAAATTTCCCAAAAAAACTCAAAATTTGAAAAAATTCAAAAGAAAAACGCTTGACATTTGCGTACCTTGGAGTACCATGGAAGCATTGAGATATTTTTTTATTTCAGGGCCTGAAAAATTTTTTGGTAGTAGAAACATGAAAAGATCCATGCTGAATTTGCCGTCCATGCTTCGTGACCGTATGATGACCGGTAAAAGAATCACCGCAGTTTCCGCACTTGCCGTCTCTGCCGTCCTCGCTGGGCTTCCGACCGCCTGGGGCGCGACGCAGTACTGGTCCGGGAACACGAACACCAACTGGGGCACCGGCACGAACTGGCAGGCCGGCTCCGTTCCTGCGAATACAGACATCATCCGCATTCAAAACCCTGCGGAAAATTTCCCGGTCATCACGACAGGCGACACCATCACGACGGGAAACATGTACACGCACGGCGATACGACCGTCACGATCGAAGGCGGAACGCTGAATCTGAACGGACGCTGGCGCATCGGCGGTGAGAATAATCCCAAAGGTCATGCGGTCGTCAACTTCACCGGCGGTACGATCAACGTCGGAAACAATAGCGACTATGGTTTCACCATGGGTGCGCAGCAGGTCATGACGCTGAACATCAGCGGAACGGCCAAGATGGTCAACCCGCAGATCTTCGACCTTCACGCAGGCGCCTCCACGACCGAAGCCTCCACGATCAACATGTCCGGCGGCTCGCTCTTCCTCACGAACAACCGTTTCATCATCGCGGAAGGCGGTTTCGGCGTCATGAACCTCACCGGCGGCATCGTCTCCACGAACTTCCTCCAGATGGGCCGTAACCAAAATGACTCGCTCAACGGAAACGTTGCGTACCGCAATCCCAACGGTTTCCTGAACATCGGCACGGAAGACGGGACCGGCGATGGACAGATCTACATCTGCGACACCGCAAACATCGGTACGAAACAGACCGAAGCGACCGGCCGAGGCACGATCAACCTGAATTCCGGCATTTTCTCCGTCAGAAACCTAAATCTCACCGACGGACGCAGCACGCTGAACCTCAACGGTGGTACGTTCCTGGCGCAGAAAGTCACCGGAAACATTACGAACACCGGAAGCACCGTCGAGATCTCCCCGAACTTCAATGCCTACCAGGCCGATATTGAAGGACTCGCGGAAGGCCAGACCATTTACTCTGTAAAACAAAAAGGCCAGGTCGGCACGATGACCGTATCGGGCACCTACGCGCAGACCGGAGGCACGCTCGTGCTGGATTACACCGGGGCAAGCTCGTTCGATAAACTCACTGCCGCGAACTTCAACATCACCGGCGGTACGCTCCACATCAACGACTCCGGCACCATGCCGACGCAAGAGACCATCGTCGGTTTCTTCGGTGATTCGCCGACCGGCACGATCCATTTCGATTCCGTCACAGCAACAAAAAATACCCGCGCATGGTCCGTGGATAATAATGTCGTCTCCTACCGCGTGAAGGAAGACTTCCACTGGCTCGGCGGAACCAGTACCGACTGGTCCGACAAATCCAACTGGAAAGCCAACGCCAGCCAGTTCCTCCCGGATCAGATGGACACGGTCTACATCGGTACGAGACACGATGCCGACTACAAAGGCAAAGCGGTCATCGGCGACGGCGACAGCGCGAGATGGGATCTTGCCTACATCAACGGCGGTCAGCTCGACATTACCGGCGGTACGCTTGAGACCTCCAATCGCCTGCGTGTCGGCAATGAGACCTCCGGCATCGTCAACTTCTCCGGCGGAAAATGGATCGCCAGCACCACATCAGCCGGCGTCATGCTCTCCGGAAAAACAAGCAAGACCGAATACAGCGAAATGAACATCAGCGGGACCGCCTACCTTGAAAACCACGGCGTCTTCGGCATCCACGGATACTCCCGCGGTACGATCAATCAGACCGGCGGTACCATCTTCAACGCACAAGGCACGATGGTACAGTTCGGCGAAGGTACGGAAGAAGCCGTCTACAACCTTTCAGGCGGTACATTATACAATGTCGCCAGAACGAATGTCGGAACCAACAACAATTACGATGCTGCTTCCGGTAACGGAAAGATGAACGTCAGCGGTACGGGCGAACTTTACGGCGGTAACGAAATGCGTCTCGGGAAAGACGGTAAAGGCTACGGCGAGCTGAATATTTCAGGCGGTCTCGTTTCCGTGCCGGATATCGGGATCAACAACGGTGTCATCAACTTCACCGGCGGTACGCTCATCGCGCAGACGGTCCGAAAAGGAAACCTCACCAACGCGGGTGGCACGATCGAAGTCGCGACCAACTTCCTCAATCAGGCTCGCTATGATGCCCTGCCGGAAGGCGCGAACTACTTCGAGACCTACCAGAAAGGCTCCATCGGTACGATGAGCATCTCCGGCGGCAAACTCATTCAGACCGACGGGACCATCGTGCTGGACATCAAGAGCGATACGGAATTCGATAAGCTCACCGCGCGGGACGGCGTCGAGATCACCGGCGGTACGCTCCAGGTCAACGCTCCGGAGAAACTCCCGTCCAAAGAGACCGTCTACGCCGTCTTCGGCGATACCTCGAACAGCAAGCTCGAGTTCGAGAACATCACCGCGGACAAAGGAACGTGGAAGATCGAAAACAACATTTTCGCCTACCGCGCAAAGGAGACCTTCACCTGGACCGGCGGAACCAGCTCCGACTGGACTACGAAAGCGAACTGGAAAGACAATTCCAGCCTCTTCACCCCGGACTACATGGACACCGTCCAGATCGGCACGGCCTACGCCAAGTACACGAACAAACCGGTCATCTCCGACGGCATGAACGCGGAGTGGAACCTCGCGTACATCAACGGAGGTACGCTTGACATCACCGGCGGTACGCTGCACACCCAGAGCCGTCTCCGTCTTGGAAATACCGCGTCCGCTACCCTGAATTTCTCCGGCGGAACGTGGACCGCGGACATGACCAGCGGCGACGGCGGCATCATGATCGGCGCGGCCAAAGGCGACTCGTTCTATTCCGAAATGAACATCAGCGGCACGGCTCACTTCCAGAACGCCGGCTGGTTCGGCATCCACGGATACCATCCCGCTGCCATCAATCAGACAGGCGGCACCGTGTTCAACTCGGCTGGAACCAAGGTCCAGTTCGGCGAAGGCGCGTACGAAGCCGCCTACAATCTCTCCGGCGGTACGTTATACAGCATCACCGATGTCAATGTTGGAACGAACTTTGGAATCGAAGGTGACGGAAAAGGATCCATGAATGTCAGCGGTACCGGTGAGCTTTACGGTGCTGTTAAACTGCGCCTTGGAAACGAGAAAGGCAATAACGCGAACAACGGTTACGGAAATCTTAATATGACCGGCGGTCTCGTTTCCGTGCCGACGATCGCTCAGAACAAAGGGTCCATCAACCTTACCGGCGGTACGCTCGTGACGCAGCAGATCACCAGGGGCGGCCTGACCAACAATGGCGGTACGATCGAGATCGCGCCGAACTACCTGACGCAGGAACGCTACGATTCCCTGAAGGACGGCGAGAATTACTTCGAGAAATACCAGAAGGGTCTCGTCGGCACCATGAGCATCGAAGGTGCGCTGAAGCAGATGGACGGCCGTCTGGTCATCGACATCCTCAAGGATGACCAGGGGAACTACACCTACGACAAAGTCGCAGCGCAGGCGTTCGACATTTCCGGAGGTGAACTGTTCATCAACATCGACTCGCTTCCGGAAGAGGGCATGATGTTCGAGATCTTCGAAAGCGACGGTGAAAATGACCGATTCGTTTTCGAGTCGATCCTCTCCTCCGCGGATGAAGCCACCTCGGTGTGGGAAGTTTCCGAAGACGGCGTCCTGTCATTCCACTCCGACATGACGCTCGTTCCGGAGCCTTCCGCCTGGACACTTCTGGTCATCGGGACCGGCCTGATGTTCGGCATCCGCAGAAGAAATCGAAAAACAGCGTAATGCCGCACCTTTCCCCAAACGCAGCGCGGTACCGTCTTTGCGATACCGCGTTTTATTTCCTGCCATTTCCACTTCTCTCTAAAAGGACTTTTGAAATGAAAAAAGGATTTACGCTCGTTGAGCTGCTCGTCGTCATCGCCATCATCGGGATGCTCGTCGGCCTTCTCCTTCCCGCCGTTCAGCAGGCACGCGAATCCGCCCGGCTCCTTCAGTGCAACAACAACCTGAAGCAGATGGGTCTGGCGTCACTGAATCACGTGGACACCGCCAAGACCTACCCTTCCGGCGGCTGGCACTGGCGTGTCGTCGGGGATGCCGACTGGGGTCTGGGACCGGATCAGCCCGGCGGCTGGGCGTTCTCGCTCCTGCCGTTTCTGGAACAGGAAGCACTTTACCAGTCCGGCTCCAACGGCGACAAGACCAACACCCCGAACGCCGCGAAAAAGCAGGGTGCCCGCGTCTGCGTCGAAACGCCGCTGAGCGTCTTTAATTGCCCCTCACGCCGTGCGGCCAAACTCTACCCGTTCGCCCACGGAACGAACCATTCCTCACTCTACAACTGCACGCCGTCTCCGACTCTCACGGAAGTCGCCAAGATCGACTACGCGGGCAACTTCGGAAGTCGGAAAACGGAAACGAATGCCGTGAAATTCACTCCCGCGACCTACGCAGAAGCGCAGGACTTCCAATGCGGCGATTCCCCCGAAACGGGCGTCATTTACCGATGCAGTAAAGTCACGATGCAGCAGATCAAGGACGGAACGAGCAATACGTACCTCCTCGGCGAGAAGTACCTCATGTCGAACGACTACGATACGGGAAAGAACGATTCGGATAATGAAGGCGCATTTTTCGGTGCCGTGAACGACACGCTCCGCACGACCTGCGTGAGTAAATCTTCGCAGGATCAGATGCCTGACCAGGACCGCGAAGGATACAATACGCCGAAACACGCATTCGGAAGCACGCACTCCGCCGGCTTCGGCATGGCAATGTGCGACGGTTCCGCGCAGCGCATCTCCTACGAGATCACGCCGGAAGTCCACAATCGTCTTGGTGACCGCCGCGACGGAGAAAAAGCCAGTATTCCGGAATAAACCCCGTTTCTCATTCCCTACACAAAAAAGGCCGGGACCTTCACGCTCCCGGCTTTTTTTATTCACGGTGTCTTTCCGCTTTTCACGCCGTTCTGCGGGAAGCGCGTCTGCGCAGAAATCCCACGCCAGCCGTCCCCAACACGAGCAGCATCCATGCCGACGGTTCCGGGACGGTATTCGCGATCAGTCCCGCATTCCCCACGACCAGAAAGTCGCCCATGACGGCCGCGGAAATTTCGTATCCGCTCAGGGAGTCGGAAAGTTTCAGCTCCAAAGCCCCGGCATGGAAGTCGGCCGCATTTTCGATCCGGATCAGCTCGTAGATCATGGAATCGTCGAACACGCTCCCGTCTGCCAGATCCAGCCCCAGCTGCGTCATGGCGGCGCCGCCGTAGACCGTCATGGTCTGTGTGCCGACATCGAGCATCAGAAGTCCATCATTCTGCTGATAGTCACCGTAGACCGTCAGTGAATTTCCGGAAGGAGTGAGGATCCCGCCGTTCTGCGTGAGGTCCATCGGCATGGTTTCCGTCCCCCACTGGTCCGTTTTGAGCGTTCCGCCGGTGAAATTGAAGTTCACGGTCTCTTTTCCCGTGCTGGTCCCGCGCTGGATCGTCTTCACGTCGAGCATTCCGCCCTCAAGATCGACCGTCACCGTCACGGCACCGTCTCCGCCTTCGTGCGTTCCGAGGACCATTTTCTCAGCCGTCACGGTCCCGGCATCCATCGAGAAAGCCGCTTTGGCGTGTCCGGCCTGACTGTTTTTCCGCGCCATGTCGATGAGTCCAAACTTCATGACGGAATCGTCCGTCACGCCGCGCAGATCCACCGTTCCGTCCGAACCGCCGCCCGTGGAGATCGGCGCCCAGCCGAGATAGAGATCCGCGCCTCCCGTTCCGGCAGTGTCGGTGAGGGTCAGCTTCCCGCCTTCCGCCGCCTGAATGAGCGCGATGCCTTTCGTTCCCGTTTTTTCGGAACCGTCCGCGGAATAGTATTTCCCGCCGGCGATGTACATCGTATCGACTGCGAGCGTCGTCTCCTCCGAACCAAGGTAAAGCGCGTTCGTCTGGTTCTGAAGTCCGACATTATCCGAACTCGCCATCGACAGCGTATCCGTGACGATCTGAGAGACCGGCGCGAGACGCACGACACCGTACGGCGCAACGTCATTTCCGCCGGCGATCGTCGCGATCTCAAAACGCTTCACCTTAATGACCGCGGAATCCGCCCCGGAAAGGTCCAGAGCCGTTTTGTAGAACGTCTGCGGAGTCAATTCCGAATTGTACGCCGAGTCGACATACGGCACGGAAAGCGACGTGTCGCGGGCATCGGAACCGATGACGACATCACCGCCGGAAACGACGACGTTCGCCGCACGCAGACGGAGTTCTCCGGTCGAGAAACCGTTCTCGAACGTCACGTCCGCAGTGGATCCTTCCTTCGTGTATCCCGCCGACGGGAAAATGCTGATCCGGTCTGCCGTGAGCGTCCCGGTCCCCTTCACGAGCGTCGATTTTCCGGTAATGTCCACGGTCTCTGCAGTCAGAGAATCCGAGATCTCCAGCGTATTGAGCGCCGTTGAACCGCTGTTCGCGATCGCGACGGCCTTCACCGACTGCACGCCGCCGAGCTGGACCTGTCCTTCGCCGTTCATGGTAAAACCGCCGGTCCCCAGCGCACCGTCTGCCGTCGTTTTGAGCCACGTGGAGCGTTCCATGATGAACGAGCCGCTGAACCCGGAATTGTCCGCCGTCAGAAGGAGCGTCGGTTTCGTCGACTTTTTGTACGCGGCATTCGAGCTTCCGCGGTCCTGCTTCACATGGAGGTTCGCCGTTCCGGAGGGAGAATCTTCCAGAACCGAACGCAGTTCCACCGTCCGTTCCGGTTCCGCATAGAAACTGCTCTCTGCCTGCACGTAAATATGCCCGTCCAAAACGGTTGCCGTGTTGTCCGAGGATCCGTTGTACAGTGCGCCGCCGTTGAGGATCATATCCGGAACGCAGAGCACATTTTGGGGGTTCTTCATCAGGAAGGAGCCGCCGTTGTCCAGATACACTTTTGCCAGCATATATTCTGCCGGTCCGGAGTCTTTTTTCAGGAAACCGCGTATTTTTGCAGTCAGATGAATGGTGTCGCCCACCGTGGGAATGTACTGTGCCGCCTCACCGTCCGCGCTCCCCGTGACCCAATACGAGATATTGTCCCAGCCGACGGAATCCTTCACATCCGCCCCCGCTTTGATGAAGTACGTATTCGGCACACGGTCCGAAATGGTGGAGGTGACCGTCGTTCCGATGGGAGCGTCGATCCCCGCGATGCGCAGTGCGTTCTGTTCCCAGGCGTTCGTGACGGTGACGGCGTTCGGCATGAGCTGCGTTTTGACGCCGGAGGTACTCTGCCATGATGCCGTCCAGCTCCCGACCGTGAGATCTTCCGCCGTGTAGACTTTCGCGGTCTGCGAGGTGACGAGCTTGACCTGATCCGCCCCCAGCGTTCCGGCATTTTTCGTACTTCCGGCCGTCTCATAGAGCCAGAGGTCCGTATCCGCTCCCACCGTCAGCGTCCCGGCGAAATCGTTCCCGCTGTTCAGGAACCAGATCTTCCCGGTCGACGCGGACTCCGCGAGCAGGCTGGAATCCGCAGCTCCGGAGATCTTTGCCCCCACTCTCAGACTCCGGCTGTCCGACTGAACTTTCGCATTTTTGTCCATTTCATAGGAAACGAGCTGTGCCTGCGATGTGCCGACGACCTGAAGATTTCCTTCCAGCGTCAGAAGCGCACCTGCGGATCTGCCGTTCCTCACTTTCGCGCCGTCCAGGATCAGGTCGGAAACCAGAGCGTTCCCCTTCATGATCAGCTGGGCGTTGGCTCCGCGGATCGTCAGGGAATTTCCGGCGAAAGTGTTCGCGCTTGCTGCGGACGTATTGTCCGGCGTACGCAGCTGGAAACCGTCCGCGAGATAATCATTCGCGGATGACGGCGCCTTTCCGTCACTCCAATACGACGCAGTGTTCCACGAATTCCCGCCAGGCTGCGTTTTAAGCAGCGTCACGACTTCCGCTTCCGCAGCCGAAAGCGGCGCCAATGCCGCACAGGCAGCAAGGACGGTATTACGATACACTTTATGTTTTTTCATTTTATATTTCCTTTTAACGGGAAGTTTCCCTAAACAGGAACTAAAATAGAAATGATCCTGCCAATCATTATACACTAAAAATACTTAATTCCACTAAAATCGATTTAAATTTTCTCAAAAACCCAGAAAAAATACCCACTCCCCCCCCCACAAACTCCGCCTCTTTTCTTCATTTTACTGCAGCAACACGAACATTTTCAGGAAAAAAATACCCCGCAGCTCCGAACGATCTGGAAACTGCGGGGCAAAGACAAAAATTTAAGGTCCCAATTTAAAGTCCAAATTTCAAAGCTGGTCTTTCGGCATCATTCCCGGCTCATGAAGAGCTGAAGGATGTACCAGAAGAGCAGGGCGACCGAGGCAAAGAGAGCCAAAGACGCGCCGACATACTGGTCTTCCGAATAGGCGTGAAGGATATTTGACGTGTCGTAGAGGATATAGAGACACGCAAATGCGATCATCGCGTACGTAAAGAGCCCCTGGAGCGGGAACTGGAAGACGATCGAAGCGACGATCAGTCCCATTGCCGCAAGACCGCCGAACATCAATCCAGTCCGCAGGAAGGAAAAATTCTTTCGCGTCAAAAAGACGATGGCCGTCATGAGGAGCGTGAGCAGCGCCGTTGCTTTTGCCGCGACGGGGATGACGCCGGGATAAAAAGTCTGCGCAATGTAAAGGATCGGCACGAAGATCACAGCCTCCGCAGCAATGTAGAGCAGGAGCCCCATGTACTGCATCGTCAAACTTGCCGCATTATTCGCCCATCGCTCAGCCAGCCAGCTCACAAAAATAAAAGCGCCGAGCACGATCAGCCAGGAATATTTTCCCTGGGTCATCTGCGCCACGAGATTTTCGATCCCCGGCAGGCTCAGCAAGTACGCTTCCAGTGCTCCAAACGCAGCGATAGCTCCCGCCAGATGCAGGTAGGTACGGGCAAGAAAGCCGCCCCGGCCAACAGCAGTGTTTACCGATGTCTGTTCAGAAGATAGATAGTTTTCCATAAAAACCTCCTTAAAATGTTCACCTCTCTTCGATTTTTCGATTTCCAGGACCTTCCCCTCCGGCAGGACCTGCCGAGCAGTTCATCCGTCCCGTTATTTAATTATACCGACCCGCCATTCATTTGTCAATAGTTTCGCAGAGCGCTCACAAAAATATTTTGAACAAAATGGAAATTTCGAAAATCGAAATGCGAATAGTTTTTTTAACTTTCCTATTTTCCGAAATCAGCCAGAAAGATTCCCGCATTTTTTCTTGAATCAACAGCTCGCCCCCTTGCCGAAACTGAAAATCCGACTATAATAAAAGAGAGGGAAATTTACCATCGACAGAAGGGGAGTCCTCCTTCTTTCAAATCCACTATTCAGGAAGACCCATGAAACAATTACTTTCAGGCAACGAAGCGCTCGCCCGCGGCATGTACGAAGGCGGCGTCACACTCGCGGTCGGCTACCCCGGCACGCCTTCTACGGAGATTTTGGAAAACTGCGCGAAACACTACAAAGACACTTTCCGGTGCGAATGGGCGCCGAATGAAAAGGTCGCTCTCGAAGTTGCCGCAGGTGCCGCGATGGCTGGTGCGCGTGCGTGCGTCACGATGAAACACGTCGGTCTGAACGTGGCCGCCGACCCGCTCCTTTCTATCGCGTATACCGGAACGCCCGGCGCGCTGGTGGTCATCGTCGCGGACGACCCCGGAATGCACTCCTCGCAGAACGAACAGGACACCCGCCACTACGCACGTCTCGCCAAAGTCCCGGTCCTCGAACCCGCGGATTCGGCCGAGGCGCGTGATTTCCTCAAAAAAGCGCTCGAGATCTCGGAAACGTACCGGACTCCGGTCATTCTGCGCACTTCTACGCGCGTGAGCCACAGCCGCTCGCTCGTCGAACTGGGTGAGCGTCAGATGCCGGACCGCGAGATCGGTTTCCAGAAAGACCCGAAAAACTGCGTGCTGATCCCGGCGTTCGCACGTCAGCGCCGTCTGGCCGTCGAGGAACGCCTTCAGCAGATCCAGGCGGACAACTCGGACAAATGGGGCGTCAACCGGATCGAAAAAGGCTCGGAAAAACTCGGTATCGTGACGGAAGGGATCGCGTACCAGTACGTGAAGGAAGTCTTCCCGGAAGCCTCCGTCCTGAAACTCGGCTGTGCGTGGCCGCTCCCGGAAAAACTGGTCCGCGAGTTTGCCGGCAGTGTGGAAAAAGTCCTGGTCGTGGAAGAAGTGGAAGACTTCACCGAAGTGAACATGAAAGCGGCCGGGATCGCGTGCGAAGGAAAGAAGTACGTCCCGAATATCGGGGAACTTTCCGCCGATGTGCTGCGCGTTTCCAAAGCGAAAATGGAAGGGACCGAATACCAGCCGTGCGCCAGCTGCCAAAATATGGCCGACGCTCCGCTGCCGAACCGTCCGCCGACGCTCTGTGCCGGCTGTCCGCACCGCGGGATCTTCTACGCGCTGAAAAAATTCGATGTGGACGTCGTCGGCGACATCGGATGCTACTCGCTCGGCGTTCAGCCTCCGTTGAGCGCGCTGGACACGATCATCTGCATGGGGACCGGTTTCTCCATGGCGCACGGTATGGCGCAGAGCGGTCAGAAACGCAAGGTCGTCGGCGTTCTGGGCGACTCGACGTTCTTCCACTCCGGGATCACGGGGCTGCTGAACATCGCGTGGAACAAAGCGAACTGCACGGTCATCGTGCTGGATAACCGCATCACAGCAATGACCGGTCACCAGGACAATCCCGGCACGGGCCAGACGCTCATGGGCGAAGCCTCCGACGCGGCAGACATCGCGGCGATCGGAAAAGCGTGCGGGATGAAGAACATCGCGGAATTCGACCCGCTCAACTTCGAGGAAACCACGGCGATCCTGAAGAAATCGACGGAATCGGACGAACCGTGGCTCCTGATCTCGAAAAGCCCGTGCGTTCTGATCATGAAAGAGCGCGTCGGGAACGTGCGGAGCATCGACCCGGAAAAGTGCAAAAACTGCCGCGTCTGCGTGAAGACCGGGTGCCCGGCGATCGAGTGCACGGACAAGAACAAACCGACGATCAACCCGCTTTCCTGCAACGGCTGCTCCCTGTGCAATCAGGTCTGCAAATTCGGCGCGATCAGCGAGTGAGATTTAAAGTTCAGGTGAATACATGGAACCGATTTTGGAAAAAACTGAGTATTTAAGGCATACCGCCAATACTCACCTTCATTCATCCCAAAAGGCGAAATTAGGGCAGTTTATGACGCCTGCTCCTATTGCGTCTTTTATGGCTTCCATGTTTTCACCTGAAAAATTGACAGATTCGGTTCAACTTCTGGATCCAGGATGCGGAATCGGCAGTCTGACAACAGCATTCCTTTCTCAATGGCAGCATAAAATCAAGCCAGACTGGTCTATTGACTGTTTTGAAGTCGACAAGATCATGCAAACCTTTTTTATGCAAAATCGTGCACAGGTACAGGAAGAGCTTTGCCAACGCAACATCTCCTTCCGCTGGAACCTGATCACTAATGATTTTATATCAGAAGCACATTCACGGCTTTTGGAAAACTTTGGAATTTTCGGAGAATTTCAGGATGGCATATACACCCATTGTATCATGAATCCTCCATACGGCAAACTATCCCATAATTCCAAAGAATATCGGCTCCTGCGCTCGTTAGGCATAGGAACCGTCAATTTTTATACAGCATTTCTGTCCTTAGCTATTTTGCTGCTTAAGTCCGGAGGGGAATTGTCCGTAATTATTCCACGCAGTTTTTGTAATGGCACCTACTTCAAACCATTTCGGACACTGCTTTTAAAAAATACAGCCATCCGAAAGATCCATCTTTTCGAGTCCCGTAAAAAAGCTTTTCAGGATGATAATGTTTTGCAGGAAAATATTATCTTATTTTTAGAAAAGAATGGAATTCAAAAAGATATCGAACTTTCGACATCAACGGATTGTTCATTTACAGATATCTGCAAAAAAACACTGTCGTTTGATCATGTCATCGATCCGCTGGATACAGAACAGATCATTCACATCCCTGTAAATTCCACAACAATCGAACCTAAATGGCAAAAATTGCTGAACTGTACATTGGAAGACTTGGGGATCCAGGTTTCTACGGGGCCTGTGGTTGACTTTCGAATGAGATCCTTTTTATGTAATCAGCCGACCTCCGAAACAGTTCCGCTGCTTTACCCATGCCATTTTTCCGATCACAAGACCAATTGGCCAAAACTTGGAGGCAAAAAACCAAACGCAATTTTATTTCATTCAGAAACCCTTAAATGGCTTTACCCCTGCGGGTACTATACGGTTTTAAGAAGGTTTTCAGCGAAGGAAGAGAAAAGACGTCTCATAGCCAGTACTGTCGAACCGGACCAATTAAAACAAAATGGAGTATCCTGTCGATTTCTGGCATTTGAGAATCACCTGAATGTTTTTCATGAAAATAAACAAGGACTTCCAGAACTTCTTGCCCGCGGTTTAACTGCGTTTTTAAATTCAGCATACCTGGATTCCTATTTTCGCGAATTCAGCGGTCATACCCAGGTCAATGCTGGAGATTTACGTCGTTTAAAGTATCCGTCACGAAAAAATCTTCTTCGGCTTGGCAAGTGGTATACGATCCATTCCGAGAAAATGCAGGAATCCATTGATTCCAGACTTTTAAGTTTTTTAGAGGAAGATCATGCCTGAGTCCAGTCAACATATTTACATTCAGGAGGCCATAAAAATCCTGAAGCTTTTAGATCTTCCTAAGGCACAGCAAAATGAACGTTCCGCCTTAACGCTGCTTGCCTTACTGGATCTACAGCCAGAGAAAAAGTGGAAAAATGCAGAAAATCCCCTCCTGGGAGTAACTCCGATAATGAATTGGATTGCGCAATATTATGGAAAGCAATATGCTCCCAATACCCGTGAAACGATTCGACGGCAGACCCTTCATCAATTTATGCAGGCAGGTCTGGTCTGTCTAAATCCGGATGATCCCCAAAGAGCGATCAATTCCCCTGCAAACGTTTACCAGATTACGGCAGAATGTCTGGATCTGCTCCAAACATTTGAAAAAAAGTCCATCTGGAATCAAAATTTGGCAAAATTTAAGGTCAAACAGCCATCACTTGCTAAAAAATATGCAGAAGAACGGGAGAAAGTACATATTTCCATTCCCGAAATGAAACTATCCCTTTCTCCAGGAAAACATAGTCAGCTTATTCGTGATTTTGTGGAACTTTTTATTCCTCAATTCATAAAAGAAGCCAGACTGATTTATCTTGGAGATACCGGTGAAAAATGGGGATTTTTTGACGAAAAACTCGCAGAACAATTAAATTGTACCGTGAACTCACACGGAAAAATGCCGGATATAATTGCGTGGCTTGAATCTGAAAATTGGCTGATTCTGGCGGAAGCAGTTACTTCACATGGTCCAGTTGATCCTAAACGAAAAGAAGAATTAACTCAATTATTTGCAGAATGTTCTGCAGGATTGGTTTTCGTATCTGCCTTTCCAGATCGAAATACAATGAAACGTTACTCAAGCGAAATTGCCTGGGAAACGGAAGTGTGGACGGCTGATAATCCAACACACATGATCCATTTCAATGGAAGCCGTTTCCTGGGACCATATTTCAATTAACTTTTTTTGAACCCATAAAACCATGAACAAAACTACCAGTATCGTTCTCGCCGGTGTCGGCGGTCAGGGGATCCTGCTCGCGAGTGAAATTCTTGCGAAGGCCGCAGGGTTTGCCGGTTTCGACGTGAAGACTAACGAAGTGCACGGCATGGCCCAGCGCGGAGGGTCGGTCATCGGACAGATCCGCTACGGCGAAAAAGTCTTCAGTCCGCTCGTCTCCAAAGGTGAGGCGACCGTTCTGATGTCGCTCGAGCGTATCGAAGCGCTCCGCTACGCCGACTTCCTTTCTCCGGACGGTCTTGCCGTCGTGAACAGTCAGGTCATCATCCCGACGACCGTCTCTTCCGGAACTGCCGTCTATCCGGAAAACGCAAAAGAGATCCTGAAGCAGTCCTTCAAAAATCTCGTCTACCTCGACGCGAACCGGATCGCGCAGGAACTTGGGAATCCGAAGTGCGCGAACGTCGTGCTTCTCGGCGCCCTTTCCACGAAACTCGAAAACCTGACCTCCGAGATCTGGGAGCAGGCCATCCGCGAGTGCGTCAAGCCGAAGTTCATCGACCTGAACATCACGGCATTCCAGACCGGCGCGAAAGCTCCGTCGGAACTCTGACCCTTTTCCAAACGGGACCGGCCTCTTTTTCGGAGCGGGTCCCGTTTTCGTTTCGTGAATTTTAAAATTCAGGTCCATTTCATTTTCCCATTTTCCCTTTTTCACCATTTTCCCTTTTTCACCCGGCAGCAAAGTGACTTCACGCAGAACGGAAGGAGTTCACGAAAAACCGCCGGTCCTTGGATCATGTTTCGCAAACTCCTGACCAAATTTCTCATCATCTGGCTCACGCTCACGTGCGTCCTGGCATGGTACTGGCCTAATTTCGGACTGGTTTTCGATCCGTTTATCCAGCCGCCGATCGACTGCGGGATCTTCAAGATCAGCATGGCCGAGATCTACATCGCGGTGACGATGCTGATGATCGGTTCGCTCCTACCGGTCGACGAACTGCGTTCCGTCGCCAAACAGTGGCCGCAGGTCGCAGGAGGAACGTGCGCGCAGTACCTTTCCATGCCGCTTCTGGCGTTTCTCGCATCGTGCATTTTCGGGCTTGAGGGACCGTACTTCATCGGCATGATGCTCGTCGGGTGCGTACCGGGAGCGATGGCGTCGAATATGCTCACGATGATCGCACGGGGAAACGTCAGCTACTCGGTGGGTCTGACGACCTCCGCGACGCTTCTTTCACCGTTCATCGTGCCAATGACGCTTTACCTTGCGATCGCGATCCTCGGAACCTGCTTCGGCTGCACGGACAGCGCGGATCAGAGCTACTTCAACGGTCAGGTCGTCATCGATATGGCGAAAACGCTCCTGCTCACCGTCGTCCTTCCGGTCGGTCTCGGTTTCTCGCTGGCTCGGATCTCGAAAAAATGGAACCGTTTCGCGCAGAATTTCGGCGAGATCACCGCGAATCTGGTCATCATTCTGATCATCGCGTGCGCGGTGGCGGGCAATCGCGGCAAAAGTTTCCCGATGCAGATGCTCGCTCCGATGCTTCTCGTAAACTTTGGAGGCTACACAGCCGGATTTTTGGCTGCGAAACTCATGAAGCTCGATATGCGGAAAGCACGCGCGCTCATGGTGGAAGTCGGAATGCAGAACGCTGGCCTCGGCGTCATGCTGGCGGGCATTTACTTCGAAAATCAGCCGAAAGTCGCTCTTTGCTGCGCGATGTACACTTTCGGGTGCATGTTCACGGGGATCATTCTCGTGCAGCTCCTTCGGTATCTTGCCGACCGGTCCGAACCTCAAGAGGCCCTCCCATGAAAAAGAAACTTTTGTGCGTCATCCTGCTTCCGCTCGGACTTTTAGCCGGATTTCTGCTTCCTGCATTCATGCCGTTTTCCGGTACGGATCCGGGTTCAGGAAACGGTTTTTCCGCCCAGTCCACGGCTAAAAATTCCCATGAGGCGGAAACCGTCCGGACAGATGCCGTCTCTGGTTCTTTGGAAGAGGGTCCTTCGGAAGAGAGTAAAGAAGAGCGTGAAGTCGAAAAACCGGCGATCCCAGCAGAACGTCCGCTGGAAGAGATCCCGTTTGACGGTCAGCTTGCGCATCAGTACCTGACGGAACTCTGCGCCATGGGTCCGCGCCCGTCCGGATCTGAGGGGATGAAAAAGCAGCAGGAATACCTGATCCGCCATTTCACGCAATGCGGAGCAGAAGTACAAAAGCAGGCATTTCGGTTTCCGTACCCCGGAAGTCCGACTCAAAAAGTCGATGGGATGAATCTCATTTTCCGCTGGAGACCGGAACGGAAAGAGCGGATCCTTTTCTGCGCCCACTACGACACGCTCCCGATCCCGACCGCAGATCCGATCCATATGCAGCACCTTCCGTTCGTCGGTGCCGAAGACAATGCGGGCGGGATCGGCATTCTGATGGTCCTGGCGAAGGAGCTTCCGAAAATTCTGGCAGAAGAGCAGACCCGCTACGGCGTAGACATCGTGATGCTCGATGCCGAGGAATTCATGTTCCGGCCCAGCCGACAGCTTCTTCCCAATGAACGATTCTGCTGGGGTTCCGAATATTTCGGGCGGGTCTATGCCTCCCAAAGTCCGGCAAAACGCGGATTCACGTACACGGCAGGCGTTCTTCTGGATCTCGTCACGCAGCATGACGTTCTTCTGATGAAGGAAGCTTTTTCCTTCAAAAATCAGCGTATCCGCATGATCCAGAGCGAGATCTGGAACACGGCGAAACAGCTCGGCGTGCGTGAGTTCGTCCCGCAGATCGGCACATTCATCACGGATGACCATCTGTACCTCTACGAGTTCGGCAAGATCCCGGTCGTGGACATCATCGACCTGGACTACGAATTCTGGCACACTCACGAAGACACGCCGGACAAATGCTCCCCGCTCTCCGCGGCACGAGTCGGCTGGGTGGTGAGCGAGTGGCTTCGGAACAAAAAATAGTTTGGCGGGCCTGAAATTTTCCCCACCCTTCTTGCAATTTTTTCGATTTATGGTAGAATGGAGGGAAAATCCCGTTCTGCTGCCCGAAAGAATGATGGTGCAGTTCCTTTTTTTAGCATTCCATGAAAAAAATCATGAAATTTTCAACAATCGACGAAACGGCGGCCGCTTTGGCCAAAGGTGAGATCGTCATCATGATGGATGATGAAGAACGCGAAAATGAAGGCGACTTCATTTTTGCCGCTCAGTTTGCGACTCCGGAGCTGGTGAATTTCTGCATCACGCACGGACGCGGACTCGTCTGTGTCCCAATGCTGCCGGATGACTGCAAGCGTCTGGAACTTGAGCCAATGGTCCGTGAAAACACGGCGCCGCTCTCCACCCAGTTCACAGTCGCAGTAGACCACATCACGGCAAAGACCGGGATCACGGCACAGGAACGCGCCGTCGCCATCAAAGCTCTTGCCGATCCGAATTCCAAAGTTGCCGACTTCACCCGCCCCGGTCACATTTACCCGCTCATCGCAAAAGAAGGCGGCGTTCTGCGGCGTGCGGGACACACGGAAGCCTCCGTTGATCTGATGAAGGTCGCGGGACTGACGCCGACGGCCGTCTGCTGCGAGATCCTCAACGAGTCCGGAAACCGCGCGTCGCGTGATGAACTGGTCGAGATCGCGCACCGGTTCAACTTGAAGTACTCGACGATCGAAGAACTCATCCGCTACCGCCGTTCCCGCGAGAAACTCATCTACCGCATCGCCGACGCGAACCTCCCGACCAAGTACGGTCCAGGACACATTTACGCGTACGGAGTCAAGTACGAAAGCATGGAGCCCGTCGTCATTCAGATCGGATCGAAAGAGACCGCGAAAAACGCAGAGATCGCGGAAAATCCGCTCGTCCGCATGCACTCTTCCTGCTTCACCGGCGACCTTCTCGGCTCCCTGCGCTGCGACTGCGGCGACCAGCTGATCAAATCGCTCGAAAGAATGAAGGAAGACGGCTACGGATACCTGATCTACCTCCCGCAGGAAGGACGCGGCATCGGACTGGCCGAAAAGATCAAAGCGTACAAACTGCAGGAACACGGCCTCGACACCGTAGAGGCCAACTTGGCGCTCGGACATCGTGCGGACAGCCGCGACTACGGCGTAGGACTTCAGATACTGAAGGATCTCGGCATCACGCACATGCGCCTGCTGACGAACAATCCCAAGAAAGTCGACGCGTTCATCTACAACAGTTTCGATCTGACCGTCACGGAGCAGGTCCGCATTTTGGGAGAGATCAATCCGTTCAATGAAGCCTACATTCGGACGAAAGTCGAGAAAATGGGACACATCTGGCCGGGGCTTGAGCCGAAAAATTGCGGCTGCGGCTGCGAAGAAAGCGGCAACTGATCCGGATGAAAACTCAATAAAAAAAGCAGAAAAAAGCAGAAAAAAGCACGGGCCGGTCTGACTCGTGCTTTTTCGTTTTCCTGCCGGCTGCGAGCCTGCGGTTCCCTTTACGGAGCCGGCTGAGTGACCGTCACCGTACTGTGGATGCGCCCGGTCTGTTCATCCAGACGAAAATCGCACTGCACATCGATCAGGAGATCGTACGTTCCGAAACGCGCCTCCGTCTCCATTTCGCCCGGATCGAGCGTCAAAAGCACCTGACTCCCCGACTCGATCTTTTCGACGAACCAGTTCGGTTTCTCGCCTTTCCATTTCAGCGGGAGGCGGACCTGGCCTTTGACGTCCGTGAGCGTTTTGCCGGTCTCGTTCGCGAGGAAGACCGTCAGGACATTCTTCTCCATATCCATCTGCGCTCCGATCCGCAAACCGGGAAATTCCGCACTTTCCGCAGCCTGATCCGCCGGCGCATTCGTCAGATTGTCGATCCGGTCGATCTTTTCCGGGAGCGTCTGACCGGGAGCATTCGGAAGCATGAACTCGCCATTTGCCGTAATTTCCAGCGTTTTTCCGCACGCGCATTCCGCTTTTTGGGGCGTCGGCACTGCTTTCAGACCAAGATCGACGACCGCTCCGAGTTCCTGCGGCTCAAATCGGCGGATCGTGAACTCCGCGCGGTTCCCAACCACTTTCTTCTCACTGACTTCAGCCCAAACGTAATTCAAACGCCAGGCCGTAAATTCATTGCACGTGCAGTACCAGATCTCCTTTTTTCCCGACTGCGTCGCCAGGATCCGGCTCAGTCTCTCAAAGCCGTCCTTGTGCGTGTGTCTCTGCCAGGAATGCGTCCCCAGCGCCATGTACGGTCCCACGGTCGAACGGCCTGCTTCGATCTGCGCGATGCCGTTTTTCCACCCTTTTTCAAACGTCTCCAGATTCGGGTTTCGGTCATCCGCCACAAATCGGTACGGCGAAACGAATTCCTCCGGCTTCAGACCCATTCGCTCCGCCATGTTGATCGTCTCCGGCCCGCCGAGCAGTCCGCAGCGTTTCAGAACGGCCCCCTGTTCCGCCGCAGTGGTCAGCGACGCTTCCGTATCGCGTCCCAGTCCAAACGGGAACGTAAACGTCGATGCACACTGGTCCGTTTTGCTCTCCAGATCGATCCGGTTCCCCAGGATCTCTTCAAACATCCGGTTCGGCACGACCTGCTCGAGATGCGGATGCCGCAGGGTATGCACTCCGATGGAGTTTCCGTCCGCGATGATCTGCGAAACGATCTTTTTGACGTAATTCTCATCGCATTTGTTAAGGAAAAACGTCCCTTTCCATCCATTTTCCGCCATCGTCTTCGACATGAAATAGTGCTCACCGCTGGAATCGTCCCAACGTCCGCTCACCGCAAGCGTCTTGCCGACCGGCATTTCCAGCTTCGTGAGTTCCGCCGCCTGTGCTTCCTCCGGAGTCGCGAATTCCAGAACGACATTCTGCTCATACTGTGCCAGACCGTAAACAAAACGCTGTCCGGACGGCTCCTGCATCGGCGCATCGGAAACCGGCGCATCGGAAACCGGCGCTGCAGAAACCGGCGCTGCAGAAACCGGCGCATCGGAAACCGGCGCTGCAAAAACCGGCGCTGCAGAAACGGGGAGGATCAGAAGGGCAAACAGGACCGAAAAAATCGTGCCAAGCGGGTTTGTGAAAAAAATTCGTTTCATATTGAGCCTCAAAACAGATTCCAAAAGGTCGGGATGGATTTTAAAGTTGGGCAGGACCGGTAAAATTCCGGCATTTTCCGCTCACTGTTTCCAAATATACCAGCTCCCATTCGGAAAGTCAAGGGGGAAAGAAAGGAAACGCGAAAAAATGCGAAATCCACCAAACGGCGTTCAAAAATATTTTCAATCTTTCGTCTCTTTTCGGTTTTTTCGTGAAATTCGTGTCAGGACACGTTCCCTCACTTTTTTCTTCTTTTTCTTTTCAGTCTGTTTCTGCGTTTCTTCTGCGCCTCAGTGGTGAGATCGGAACCTAGATCGATACGCACACACCGAAAGAGCCCTAAAAATTTACTTTTTCGCTTTGTTTTGAAGAAATTTGGCAAAAATTAAAAAAAATTTGGAAAAAATCTCTAAATTTTCGCTTTTGGGATTTGACTTTTTTGCAAAATTGTGTAATACTGTATATGTTGATAGAAAAACTGTGGCGCCGGTGCTCTTCGATAAAGTTAAAATGGGCACGAACGGTAAAACAGGCAAAATATTAATGATCGATTTTTATCGGGGAACGAAAGATGATTTTTTTCTTTTTTTCGAAAAAAAAGAAGAGGATCGCCAAGATCCCGACGATAAAAATAATAGAAACGACAAATGGATGAAAACGTTCTGCTCGTTTTCAAATTCCTTCGCAGTCCACTGACGCTGAAGTTCCCTTTTCGGGTCGAATGTTTCCCCGCAGGGAGCGTGGGTCCATCCCGGGCGCGGCCCAGCCAGACAGCGCAGCGGAAAAAACGCCGAATTACGGCATGGCGGCGAAACGAGAGACTTTTTCATCAGAAGTTCAGGTCCGAACCGCGTCATTTCCCATTTACCTGCAATATATCTTTGATGCACGGGAAACCGGCGATTTATTTGACTTCGCAGGCAGATCCGCTGGAAATGTCCGGTCCGTTTGGGAGAAGAAAGGCTCCCGGATAATTAGTCGTTTGTGAAGATTTGGATCAGATCCTGACTCTCAGACGCTGAAGGAGGTCGACAGATCGTCTGTGAGAGCTCGAGTATCCCGAGTCCGTTTCCGAGTGTCAGTTTCCGAAAGGAGTCCTGCATGAAGATCCAGCGAGTTCGTTCCGGTCCTGGTTTCAGGGGGTGCTGAGAGATCGCATCCCGGCAGAAAATCGGTTTTTTCCTATTTTATGCCTTTAACCCCAGGAGATTTTCAAAAACCTGACTATTTATTGATCGTTCAGAGAAACGTAACTGTTTGTTGGTTTCAGGGCGGAGAAAGACCGCAAAAAATTTCAAACCATCCAGGTGACGTGCTTTCATTATTTCCGGCTTTTTGCAGTTTCATTTCGGAATATGTTCCCTGCGCCCAGTGGGTGCCGATGTGCCGTTGGCAGGTGAAACACCGAATACTACGGGTCGCTAAGTTCCCTTGCAGGCTGAAATACTGAAAGCACGTCTTGATTTTTAGCCGATTTTATGGCTCTTCCGGCAAGTGTATACCGGTCCAGCTCGCGATCTTACCGTCGAGATCACGGAATTTTCACAGAATCATACCGATGAGGGAAATATTTCGACACGAATTCCGCGGAGAACACGAAAACACACGAAAGGGTTAAAATATTTTTTAACGGCCTTTGGGTGTATTTCGCATCTTTTTGTGTTTTTCGTGTTTTTCATGTTTTTCATGTTTCCTTTCTGAGTCTTTCTGTGGATCTCTCGGTGTTTTCAGTGGTGGAATGGAGTATGCAGTTATCGGATGAACCTTTTTTTATTCAACTGTTTCCCCATTTTCTTCCGTTTTCCGTAACGCATGGAATAAAAATATGAAAGAAAAGAAAACCGTTCCTTTGATCATTTCTGTTTCCGGACTTCGCGGTCAGACAGGATTCGCTTTGACGCCGGAGGTGGTGCAGTGCTACGTTTTTGCATTTGCGGAATTTCTGCGTTTCAAGTATCGTGAGACTGGCGGGCTGGAAGGAAAGACGGTCCTCATCGCGGCGGATGGAAGAGAGAGCGGTGGCTGGATCGCGGAGGAAGTGGAACGAGGTTTCCGTGCGGCAGGGGTGAAGGTCCTGAATATCGGAGTTGCCGCCACGCCGACGCTGGGGTTCATGATCCGTCACTTGGGAGCGCCTGCCGGGGTCATGATCACTGCGAGCCACAATCCGGAGCCGTGGAACGGTCTGAAGCTCTTCAACGAGGAGGGACGAGTCATTCCGAAAGAGAGCGGCGAGCGGGTCAAACGGTTTTACAGGACGCTGAAGGAGGAGGAATTCGCCATTAATTCCGAGTTTGAAGCGAAAACCGAGGCGGAAGATGAGGAGCCCCTCGAAGACGATGTGCCGCAGCTCCCAAAACCCGCAGTTTTCCAGAAACCGCACATTGACGCGATTTTGAAGCTCGTGGACGTGAAAGCGATCAAAAAGCGGAAGTTCAAGGTACTTTTGGACTCCAATCACGGTGCGGGAAGCGTCCTTGCGCCGGTCTTGATGAAAGCGCTGGGGTGCACGCTGACCTTCACCGATGCAAAAGAGAAGCCGGATGGAAAATTCGCGCACACGCCGGAGCCGACGGCGGAAAATCTCAAGTCAGTCTGTCCGCTCGTGACGGAAAACCAGGCGGACATCGGGTTCTGCCAGGATCCGGATGCGGACCGGCTCGCGATCTTGGCGGAGGACGGAACCTACATCGGTGAGGAATGCACGGTCGCCCTCTGTGCGCTCGATCTTTTCCAGAGCGGGAAAAAAGGTCCCGTCGTGACGAACTGCTCCACCAGCATGATGACGCGGGACATTGCGGAGCGTTTCGGGGCGGAGTACTTCATGAGTGCCGTCGGTGAAGCGAACGTCGCGGACAAAATGCTGGAAGTTGGAGCCCTGTTCGGAGGCGAAGGCAACGGCGGACCGATCCATCCGAAAGTCGGTCTCGTGCGCGACAGTTTCCTCGGAATGGCTCTCGTGCTTGACCTGATGACGAAGACGGGGAAAAAGGTGAGCGAACTGGCTGCCGAACTCCCGCAATACTATCTGGCGAAAGCGAAGGCGGAGATACCAAGAAACTGCCTTGAGCCGCTTTACGAGGACATCCGCGCCAAGTACAAGGATGCGGAAACGGACGAAATGGACGGTCTGCGTCTCGCGTGGAAAAACAGCTGGCTCCTCGTTCGGCCGAGCAACACGGAGCCGATCGTCCGGATCTTTGCGGAGGCTCCGACGAAAAAAGAGGCGGACAAGATCTGCAAGGCGGTCGTCAAAATGGCAAAAGCCTACTGACCCCCACTCATTTCCACACCATGAACTGCAGAGGAACGGGACCATTCGTCCCCCAGTTCCTTTGCAGTCCGGTATTTTAGCGAATCCAATTCAGGACACCATCATGAAATTTTACCTGGTCGTTTTTCTGCTCATCTGCTCGAATACCTTCATGTCGTTTGCCTGGTACGCGCACCTGAAAAATCATGCGAATTCCCCGCTTTGGCAGGTGGTCCTGCTTTCCTGGTGCATCGCACTGTTTGAATACTCGCTCATGGTGCCGGCGAACCGCCTCGGAAACGGTTTTCTGACACTCCCGCAGCTCAAGATCCTTCAGGAAGTCATCAGCCTGAGCGTCTTCGTGCCGTTCGTGCTTTTCTACATGCACAAGCCGCTGACGTGGAACTACCTTTGGGCTGCGCTTTGCATTTTGGGAGCCGTTTTTTTCATCTTCCGCGACAAAGTGTGAGAATTTCATGAACAAAAACGTCCCTCTCGCCGAAAATCCAGCAGATCTCGCCGAAAGTTCAGCAGATCTCGCCGAAAGTTCAGCAGATCTCGCCGAAAGTTCAGCAGATCTCGCCGAAAGTTCAGCCATTCCGCCGAAAAAAAAAGACGCTTCTTCGGAACTGAAACGTCTTGGCGAACTGCGCAAAGAACTGGCTCGGATCGGTTACGCATACGAAGAACGTACCGGCACATCCGAAGAAAAACACGAGGATCCGACGCTCCGGATCGGGATGCACTACACGCCGCTGGAAACTGCGTCCAAAATCGTGACGGAAACGCTGCGTCCTCTGCTTTTTCGGGAAAACGGCTCTCCAAAAAATTCGGAAGAGCTCCTTCAGCTCCGAATCTTTGACCCAGCCTTGGGCGCCGGCGTTTTTCTGCTCGAGACCTGCTTCCAGCTCACGGAGTTCCTCTGCGCTCACGAGGGCTGGGATCCGGAAATTCCGGCAAAAATCACAAAAAACTGTCTTTTCGGCACGGACATTGACGCGCAGGCCGTCGAGATCTCCCGCTCCGTCCTGAAAAGATTCTGCGCTCCGTACGAAAAAGCGGCGGAAGGCGCATTTGCGGAAAACTTGCACTGCGCCGACAGTCTGAAACTGCCGATCCCGGAAGAAAACGCGAAATTCGATGCCGTTCTCGGAAACCCGCCCTACCTCGGCGGAAGAAAGATACGGAGAGTGCTCGGCGACGCATACTTTCGGTTCCTGACGCAGGAGTTCCTTCCCGGGGCAAGCGGAAACGCCGACTTGAGCGTCTACTTCCTCCATCTTGCCGAGCGTTTTTTGAAACCCGGCGGAGTCTGCGGGCTCCTCATGACCAACTCCATCGCGGAAGGCGACTCACGGAAGACCGGCCTGGATCCGATCCTTGCACGCGGCGGAGAGATCTACTCGGTCGACTCCTTTCCCTGGCTCGGCAATGCGGCCGTCCACGTCACGGCGATCCACCTGAACTTTCCGAAAGGAAAAACGCGCACGTCCCCACTCCTCCCCGTCCTGAACGGGATCTGCGTCCCGCGCATTTTTGCCTCTCTGAAGCACCTTGACTCGTCGCTGACCTCCTACCGTTTTCCGGAAAACGAAACGCTCTGCTACCAAGGCTGCGTTTTGGCGGCGAAAGGATTCATCCTCACGATGGAGGAAGCTCGCACTCTTTGGGAAAAAGACGAAAAGTACCGGAACGTCGTCCTTCCCTACTTCACCGGTGACGACATTTTTTCCGCGCCAGATCCGATGAAAATGACTCCCCGGCGCTGCGTCATCTCGTTCCGCGACTGGACGCTCGAGCAGGCGGAAGAGTATCCGCTGGCCCTTGCGATCGTCCGGGAACGTGTGCTTCCAGTCCGTCAAAATGCCCGAAGAGCCGCACATCGGGAACGCTGGTGGCATTTCGGCGACAAACGGCCCGTCCTGATGAAGACCATTCAGGAAAAACAGCTGAAAAAGCTCCTCATCCAGACGCGGCACTCGAAATTTCTCGCACCGACCTGGGTCCCGACCGATGCCGTCTACTCCGAGTCCACGATCCTTTTTCCGACTGAGTCACCCGAACTTCTCGCTCTCCTCAACAGCGGGGTCCATGAAACGTGGGTCCGCGAAACGAGCAGTTCCCTCGGAAAGGAACTCCGCTACTCGCCGACCGACTGTTTCGACACATTCGCGCTGCCGGAATTGAAACTCGCGGATCTTCGCTTCTTTGAGCTTCGATGCGAACTCTGCCAACGCTGGCGCTGCGGTCTGACGGCCCTCCAAAACCGCTTCCACGACCCGAAAGATCCCGCTCCGGAACTTGAGGCCCTCCGAGAACTCACGGCCGCCAGTGAGTCCGTGATCTTCCGTGCCTACGGATGGACCGATCTGGAAGCGGTCTACGAGTTCCACGAGACGCCGCGCGGGATCCGATTTGAACTCACGTTTCCGCTCCAGGAGGAGCTCCTCCACCGACTGACGCAGGCGCAGAATTTCCGTTTCCTCTACTCCTGAACGCCGTTTTCAGGGACGCACACACTCCCCAAGTCTGCGCGGTTTTTCAGCAGAGCTGCGCGTCTTTTTCAGCTCAGCGAGTCCCGCAGGCGCAGGAGTTCCTGCACTTCGTCAAAGCACCGGCTCGCCACGTCATTCTGGTCCCACCAGTCGGATGGCTTGAAGTAGAGTTCCGGCACATTTTCCTCACCGACCTCTCTCAGCTCCGAGTCGATCCGATCCGCATCTCGCGAACTGCGATCTTCAAAACTGCCGTTTTCAAAACCGCAGTCTCTGCTTTCTGCCGCTTTTTCCGGCTCAAATCCGGTCAGGAACCACTCCTCCGTCACGAGTGCCCAGCGTGCGTTTTCTGCCAGGATCAAAAGATTTTCCCGGTACTTTGCGTCCGGACTTCCCGCATCCAGGATCCTCTGGAAATCGCGGTCCGTCACGAGTTCCCGGGAACGCGTTCCGGCAAAAGACGGCTCCGGAAAACGGATCCACCACGGAAGCTGGACCTCCGACGAATAGAGACGCACATCCCCCTCCGGCAATTCCCCGCTGGTCCCCAAAATGGCCAAGACGCAGGTGCGGTTCGCTTCGTTCATCAGCCAGGCGTCCAGTTCCTCAAGCCTCCAATCCTGAAAATGGATCCAAACCAGCCCAACGCTCTTTGGATCGGAAATTTCAGACTCCGCCATTTCCGCAGGATCCAGCATTTCGGAAATTTCCTGCGAAAAAAATGTCCCGGAGTCCACCGTCTTCCCGGCATCAAAGAAATCGGGAGCATCCACCGGCAGATCCGAAAGAAAGACCTTCTTTCCCGCAAACCGCTCCGCCGAAAAATCGCACACTTCCCAAAGCTGAAAAAGCGTCTCAAGTCCGTCCGCACGGGAACTGTACGCCCGGTCAAAAACGGTACTTTCCAGCGTGAATGCGTCCAGCCCCGGCATTCTCTGCGTTTTGTTTCCATACGCACCCGGCCAAAAGATCGGAAACTGCTCAAGCGTCAAAATGATCTTCATGCAAGAAAACTCCTGCGTCTCCAAACAGAAAAACTTCCCGTCCCGTTTTGGGACTTTTCTTTAAAGCGCGAAAAACACGAGACCAGCGATCCCGTGTCTTTCGCTCCATTCCGCCTCAAAATCGGACGCGCAAGCCCCATTTTGAGCCAAACTTCATCATTCGCCGTAGATCTTCTTCAGCTCTTCCACGAGAACTTCATCCCGGCGCATCGTCGGGATCTCGCGAATCACTTTTCCGTCCGGTCCCACGAGGATCAGGCACGGGATCGCCTGGATCCCATAGTAGTAGACCGGCTCCTCACAGCCTGCCGCACCGTCTTTCTGCAGGATCGTCTGCCATGGCAGTTTACGGCGTTCGAGGAAAGCGCGCAGCTGATTCCGGTCCACGTCGATGCTGAATCCGAGGATCTCGAATCCCTTTTCGTGGTACTTCGCATAGTATTGGCGTTCCAGATTCGTGAGTTCCATGACGCACGGATTGCACCACGTCGCCCAGAAGTCCACGAGCACGACTTTGCCCGCGTAGTCTTTCTGAATGTCGACTTCCTGCCCATCCAGCGTCACGCCGACCAGTTCCATCTTCTTTCCCGGAAGCGTCGCACGCCGCGCCATTCCGGTGAGGAAGTCTGCCGTGTTCAGCAGCTGCGGATCTCCCGTCGCGACGACCGCATCGCGCAGAGCCGCACAGGTCCGGTTGATCTTCTCCGGAGTGACTCCGACGTCATTCGCGTAAACGACCATCTGCATGAAATGGCCCATCATGTCGCCGTCCATGCACTTTGCCGCTTTCGCACGAACACAGATCTCCGCAAGCCGATCCAGCTTCTGCTCCATTTCTTCAAGCCCAGGCATCTTCGCCGCGAAATGGGACGTCCCCATCAGCTGCGCGACCTGTGCCTGAACGACTGCTGCCTGTGCATTCCGGGCATCCAGCACCTTGACGAGCGCATCAAAATCGGCATTTGCCTGCGCAAGGTCCATCGTCTGCTGATTCAGAAACAGAATGACGCCCGACTTCACCTCCACAGCAAGTTTCAGATCTTCCGCACCGGCGTTCGGATCCGCAATGACGGCGTCCGCAGCCTGACCGCGCACTTTCATGATCTTTTCAAACAGCGCGAACGCACTCGCTTCGTCCATCTGCGTCAGTGCGGTCTGGACCTCGTAGGCACGCAGATCCCACTGCTGGAGGAAATCCCGCATCGTGTCCAAGTCCGCCGTTTCCGGAAGCTTCGAGAACTCCGCCAAAACCGCCGGGAGCTGCCCGTCCGCTGCGTTTTCCACTGAGTTTTCTGTCGTGCTCATGGACTGGGACGAAACGTCTTCATCTAGCGTCTTTTCAAGTGCTTCCGCCTCCGGAGCATCCAGCTTCAGCGAATTTTCAAGCTCCTCGGCGGCTTTCCGTTCGGCTTCCGCGGCTTTTGCGGCAGCTTCCGGGTAGATCTCCGAGAGCAGTTCCATCAGCCGTCCGCGAGCCTTCACCGTAAGGACCTTTCCATCCGCACCGACCAGAAACATCGCGGGGATCCCCGTGATGCCGTAGCGGTCAGAGAAACTCTGGATCTCGGAACCTTCCGGAATATTTTCCACCGCGACGATCCACGGAAGCTGCTCTTTTTCAACGAAAGTCCTGAGCCGATCCAAGTCGGAATCGACACTCAATCCGATGATCTCAAACCCGGCGTCATGGAATGCGTCGTACGCCTTGCGCATATTCGGAATTTCCGCGCAGCACGGATCGCACCAGGTCGCCCAAACGTCCACGAGGACCGTTTTTCCGACGAAATCCTGAATTTTGACCGGCTTGCCGTCCAGCGTTTCCGCCTCAAGGACCAGGGGATTTCCCGGCAGCATCATCTGCGTGAGTTTGCCGGCGAGCTGTGCCTGAGCCTGCGGAGCCCACGGTTCCGAACTGCTCTTCAGGGCTTCCGTGACGGCTTCCAGAAGCGCTTTGGTGTGCGCTTCATCCAGCATGCTCGCAAAATACATCGCGAACTGGACCGTATTCGCCAGCGTTTCCGTACGGAATGCACGCATCTTCGTCCCCACCCGCACGATCTTCACAAAATCTTCGCTCAACGCATTGAGATCTGCATCGCGATCTGCCTGACGCAGCTTCACGCGGAAGAAATGGAAGTAGTGGATGTTCCATGCCGCAAACTGCGTCACGTCTTCATTCCCCAGTTTCTCGACCGACTTCTGAACTTCCATGAGTTTCTCCATCGGCTGATCCGGATTACTCTGAAGGACTTCGACCATCCGTTTCAGCACGAGCTGCTGGATCTCTTCCGTCGTGGCGCCCTGCGGGATCTGAAGTTCCGAGGCTTCCGCCGCTGCTTCCGGAGAAACTCCAGCCGCTTCGCCGTTTTCTGCCGGCGCAGAATCTGCCGTCGAGACCGAGACCGTCACGGCACTGGAGGAGGCTTCCGCTTCCCCTGCGGCGGACGCACTTCCCATCATCGATGAAGTGGATTCCGACGAGACTCCCGCATCCAGATCGATCGCTTCCGGGATCGCTTCAGTTTCCGGCTGTTTTTCAGCATTTTCCGGTTTCGCAGCCGATTCGATCTCAGCGATCTTCTGAGCCAGAAGCTGGTCCAGCATCTCACCGTCTTCCATCTTCTGAGCCGCGACGGCTTCCCGCAAAGCCTGCAGGATCTCCACTTTCTGTTCCGGAGCCGTGAGGATCTCACTGACCGCGAAAACCGTCGAGAGCTGGAATCCATCAAAGCACTTCTTTTCGACGCACTTCTGAAGCAGTTCTTTCGCCTTCGTCAGGAACTCGGCCTCATCGGCGTCCGTGATCTCGCCAGTCTGCATCTTTTCACGGATGAATTCACGCAAAGCCTGCGTTTCTTCCCAGCACTCCACGAGCTGCGTCAGACGCGGGAGCTCACGTTTCGCGATCTGAGCTTTCAGTGCTTCGGCATCTTCTTTCGTTCCTTCCGCACTCAGCCACGCCAGCTTCATTTTCAGCGATTTTTCCAGCACCTCCGGAGAAACATCTTCCGCATTCAGCACAAAATCGACCGCCGTTTGCAGATTTTCTACCATCTGCTCGAACTGCGCGTGCGCATACTGCGGGTCAGGGAACTGCTGCATCGCGGTGACGAGTGCCTCGAATTCCGGTCCCTCAAACATTTCGATGAACGCCGCCATTTTTTCCGCGTCCGCGTTTTCCGGCAGCGTCAAGTACGGTTTCGTTGCCGCATCGAGTTCCGCTTTCATCGCCTCCATCTGCGCAGCCATCGCTTCCGGATCGGGCATCGCTTCCGTTTCCGCGTCCTCTTCCGGAGGATTTCTCAGCGATCCGGCAGCCTGCTCCAAAAGCGGCAGGAGCTGCTTCATTTCTTCCGAATCGTAAGTCTTCGCCAATTCAAGGAGTTTTTCCATGAATCCAGCTTTCTCTTCCGGCGTACCCGGCGCAAAGTTCAGGATCGAGATGGAGATCTGGAGCATCCGCATGAAATCCGCTTCCGAAACCTTCAGCGACTTCGCACGATCCGCCAGTCCGTTGAGCTGCGCGAGCAGCTCCGGTCCATCGGCCTCTTCTGCGTTTTCGCCGTCTTCCAGTTCTTCTTCAGCCTCTTCCATCATGCCGCCGATCGCATCCTGGAAAATCGTGCACAGCTCCGTCTGCCAGGCCGTGTACGCATTCAGGTCTTCATTTCCCAGTTTCGCGACCGCCGCTTTCAGCTCCTCCATCTTCTTCAGAAGGTCCGTGCCCTGCATGGAGGTGAAGATCATCTCCGTCTTCTCGGCAACCGCGGCCCGAAGCTCTTCCTGCGCCGCGCCGTCCTTCACCGTGAATTCGATCGGCTGCGTCTGTATCTTCAGCCGCTCAAGGAGCTGCTCAAAACGCGAGGTGTATTCACTCCAGAACGCACCCTCTTTCTCTTTCATGCCATCCAGAAGTATCTGGACGACCTCCATCTGCAGCACGTCATCGATGAAGCAAAATTCCATCGTACTCAGAAGGCACTGAAGGACCGTCTCATCATCATCGCCGCACGCTTTGATGACTTCGGAGCTCAGCGTTTTCACCTCTGACATCAGTTTCGCGCGCTCTTCTTCTCCCAAGTCTTCCAGATCCAAGGCTGAAGTTTTCTGCTCGAATTCCATGATCTTCTGCATCGCTTCAACCGCAGCCGCACGTTCCGGGAATTTACTCTTTTCAACGGTCGTCTTCAGCTGCTGGAGTTCATTGACCAAATCAGGCGCAGTTTGGGGATCCTGCGTGTCCTGCGTCATCACGACTCCAAGTTTCATGGCAAAAGCATGTTCCCAAACTTCCTTTTCCGCGTCTTCTGCCGCAAGGATCTGGTCCGATGCGGAATTGGCGTTCTCCATCGCTTTCTCGAACACCGCAAGAAGCAGAGTCTGATCCGAGCTCTGCCCGAGCTGCATCATGATCTCCTGCATATTCTGGTCTAAACGTTCCAGAAAATCGCCAAGCTGCGCCGTCGTCGCATTTTCGGGAGCCGTGATGAGCGCGAGGATCGGAGCAGGGATCTCGACTGCAGGAGCCGCCGTTTCTGCTGCTTCTGCTGCTTCTGCCGCCGCCGCTGCTGCTTCTGCCGTTTCTGCCACTTCTGCAGCTTCTGCCGTTTCTGCAGCTTCCACAGTTTCCGCAGACTCTTCGACGGTCTGGGCATCCTTTTCTTCCTCAAAGCTCTCCTCTTCCTCGACCGCAGAAGTCGATTCCGACGGAGTGACCACTTCCTCAGCCGGTGCGTTTTCAGCCGGTGCGTTTTCTGCCGGAGCGTTTTCTGCCGGAGCGTTTTCTGCCGGAGCGTTTTCTGCCGGAGCGTTTTCTGCCGGAGCGTCTTCCAGCTGGATGGCTTCCGGGAGGGCGTCTGTATTCGCCGGAGCCGCAGCGTTTTCCGGAGCAGTTTCCGCCGGCATTTCGGGCAGCTCGTGCTGGAGCGGGTTCGGAACTTCCGCGGGCTTTTCGAGTTCCGCGATGATGCTCTGGATCTCCTGGCGGAATCTCTCGGCCTCCGGCGTCTTCATCTGATCGCAGACCGGCAGGAGAGCGCGGAACATTTCCAGAACGGCTTCTTTTCCCTCTGCATTCAATTCATTTCCCGGTTTCTGCCACGCGACGACCGCCATCTGGAGGCACATCTGGAGGCAGTTCAGGTTGAAGTGATCCTTTTCCGTACCCGTCTTCACGCATTCCAGATAGCGCGTTTTGAAGGCCTGAAGATCAAGATCCGGACCGCTGAGGCTCGGGATCAGGCGGATCAGGCCGATCTGCCATCCCGTGTAGGCCGTGAGGTCCGCATTGCCGAATTTTTCCACAGCGGCCAGGAATTCCGCGAGTTTTTCAGACGGAACGTCACTGCGCATGGAGCGCATGATGATCTCTATTTTTTCGGTCACGAGCTTTTTCAGGTCTTCCAAACTCGTGCCTTCCGGAGCCGTGAATTCCATCGGTTTCGTCAGGAATTCGATCTCGCCGAGGCGTTTCTGGAACATTTCGCGCATCTGGCTGGACTGTTCGTCCGTCTTGCCTTCCAGACCTTTGAGCATCTTCGTGCAGAACTCGCCGATCTTCGCATTATCTTCCGCGAAGATCGTGGAGACCTGCATCAAGACCTGAAGCTGCGGTCCTTCCAGCTTCCCGGCAGCCAGCACTTTGTCGAGGTAGGCCGAGAATTTGACGAAAAGCTCGTCTTTCTGTTCCGCCGTCGGTTCCGAATCGCCCGTGAAGAGCGCATTCGCAGCATCCATGAGCGCCTGAGACGCAGCATCGATCTCGACCATCGAAACCAGAGCAGGGAATCGGCTCGCTTTCACTTCTTCCGTCAGCGCGGCGTAGTCCGGCTCGATATTTTTGCGCATTTTTTCCGAACGCATGATGTCCAGCCGGAACTGGAGCGCGTCCTTGAACTGCTCTTCCGTCGCATCTTCCGCCTTGCAGATCAGCACGAGCGCTTCCTTGAGCGAATCATTCCGGCGCCCCATCGTTTCGGTGAGCCAATCCTGATGCTCTTTTTCCTGGATCTGGAAAAGCGGAACCGCTAAGGCCTGGAATTCCGGACCGTCCAGCGAATCCACGTACTGCGAAAGTGACGCGGCCGAGCGGTCTTCCGGAAGGACGGTGTACGCTTCCAGCTTCTTTTTGGCCTCTTCGAGCTGTTCCGGCGTCAGTTCCGGTTCAGACGGCGCACTATCCTGCGCACCCGCATTTCCGCCGTTCATTCCCTGCGGAGCATCGAGCATCGCGAGCTGCATCTTCATCGTCGAAAGCAGCATTTCCGCATTTTCGCCCGTCTTGCCTTCCAGTCCCTGGATCATCGTTTCACACAGAGGACGGATCTTTTCTTTTTCAGTGCGGTAGAGGCCCATGCACTGCATGAACACTTCCATCGGAAGACCGTCCAGCGTGTCCGAGCTGAGCATGCTTTCCGCCAGTTTCGTCAATTCCGGATAAAGTGCGTCCTTCTGTTCCGGCGTCGGCTGAGCTTCTCCCATGAAGAACGGTTCCGCTTTTTCCAAGATCCCGCACGCCTCAGCATAGCACGCGGCCTTCGGTGCGAGATGCGGGAAACGGCTCTTTTCCACCTCGCCTTGGAGCGCAGTGTAGCGTTCTTTCAGCTCGGCAAGCGAAACTTTCTCTTCCGGAGACGCATACGCCATCGCAAGATGGAGACACACGTTCAACGCCATCCGGAATTCCTCTTCCGAAGCATCTTCCGCTTTGAAGATCGCATCCGCAGCAGCGCGCGAATTTTCTTCCACCTTCTTGATCTCCGCGACCACCGCCTTTTCGACCTCTTCATTCCTCACGGCAAAGAGTGTCTGCACGGTCTCCCGGAATTCTTCCGTGAAAAAGAGCGCCAGGTAGGCCGCACAGTTTTTCGCGGTCATTTCTTCCGGAAGCTGAAGGTACGGAGCCAGAAATTCTTTCACCTGTTCCGGCGTCGTGGACTGGATCTTCACCTCACGCTCCAGCCTCTCCACTCGCTGCGAGACCATCGTACGCAGCTGCGTCCATTTTTCTTCCGTCCTCTTTTCCAAAGCCGCATTCAGCTTTTTGAAGACTTCCAGGACCCGTTCCGGTTTATCCTGAAACGCCTGCGCAAGCCCTAGGATCATCTGGAGCTGATAGTTGCTGAGCATATCCGCCTCAAGGACCTTTTCGACCTGCGCAGTGTAGTCCGCGTAGAAAGCGTCCAGATCTTCCGGTTTCGGTTCCTCCGCACCCAAAAGAGAAGACGCACGAGCCGCGAGTCTCACCGACTCGAGCTGAAGGTCCGCCAAGTTCGCCAGTTTCGGAAATCGGCCAGCCGCGGCGCGGTCACGGTAGACTTTCATCTCGACTTCCAGCGATTCGGGAGACGCATTGGAAAATGCAAGTTCATCCAAACGGAGCAGCAAAGCTGCGCGGTACTGCTCCTCCGTCGCGTCCGCAGCTCCAAGGATCAGATCCGTCGCGAGTTTTTTATTCTCTTCGATGGCCTTCTGCGCCGCCATCCAACCGATCCGGGCTTCTTCATCATTCTCCTGTGCCTGGAGCATCGAAAGAGCGGCTTCCTGAAATTCCGAACTGCTCACCAAGTCAAGATACGCCGCCATCGCTGCGGCCGTCTCTTCCGAAGGAAGCTGCGTAAAACGCTTCAAAGCCTCCGGAATGATCTCCATCGACGCGTCCGTCAGACGGGGTCCTTCCGATGCCGGAGCAGAAACTGCCGCTCCGTCAGCACTCGCAGTACTTTCCGTCCCGGCAGCGTCCGGAGTCACGGCATTCCGATCGACCGGAGGTTCACAGCCAGTCAAAAGCGCAGCCGTCGAAACGACCAGCGACATGATCTTCCAATTTGACTTCATATTTCAATTCCTTTTATTTTAATTCCTTTTAATTAAGTGCCGGGTCTCCTTCCGAAAACCTTCAGAAGAAGATCCGGCCGTAATTCAAGAGCTTTTCGTTCGTTCAAAAGTTCCTTTCATGGACCTTTTTTCTACGTTTTCAGCCCTTTTCTGCGTTTTCAGCCTTTTCTACGTTTTCAGCCTTTTCTACATTTTCCAGCCGTCGGGGATGCTGTTTCCTTTCTGGACCACGACGATGCCGTCAACGATCTGGCAAAATTCGTTCTCCTCGGAATTCTCGATCCCCTGCGGATTCAGGATCTCCACGTTCTCGCCGATGCGGCAGTTTTTGTCAATGATCGCATTCTCGATCCGGCTTCCCTTGCCGATCCCCAGCGGAATAGGATTCCCTGCGTCCTCCGTGTTTTCTTCGTGATCGTAAAAGTCCGCCCCCATCACGATGCAGTTCCGTATCGTGACGTTCTCTCCGATCTGGCACCGCACACCGATGACCGAGTTTTCGATCACCGCGCCGCTTCCGATGTTGCACCCGTCCGCGATGAGTGAATCCGTGACTGTCGCTCCGGAGATCGTCGTGGAAGGCAGGAAACGCGCATTCGTGTAGATCGGAGCCGACGGCTCAAACATCCGGAACGGGGGGGCCGGTTTCGCAAGACTCAAGTTCGCCTCAAAGAACGAACGGATCGTTCCAATGTCTTCCCAGTAGCCGTCAAACACATACGTCGCGACCTTTTTGCTGTGGATGAGCGCCGGAAAAACTTCTTTCCCGAAATCTTTGTATTCCGTCTTCCGAAGCGCATGGATCAGCATCTCCTTGTTGAAAATGTAGATGCCCATGCTGGCGAGATAATCCCGTCCCGGAGCCTCCACATTCTGCGTGCGCAGCCATTCCGGATCCGTTTCAAAGCCGCGAAGCTCTTCCGCATCTCGCGGTTTTTCAAGAAATCCGCCGACATAACCGGTCTTCGGATCGATCCGCATGATCCCAAGCCCCGCCGTCTCTTCCGCACGGACCGGGATCGAAGCGATCGTCGCATCGGCGCCCGACTCTTTGTGCACTCGAAGCATCTCCCGAAAGTCCATCCGGTAAAGCTGGTCTCCGGAAAGGATCACGACGTAATCGACGTTGCTGCTCTCGATATGATGCAGACTCTTCTTCACCGCGTCGGCCGTCCCTTGGTACCAATTCGGATTCTCGATCGTCTGTTCCGCCGCCAAGATCTCAATGTACCCGTTCCGATAGCAGTCAAACAGGTACGTACTGCGAATGTGCCGATGAAGGCTCATGGAGTTGAACTGCGTCAGGACGTAGACCTTCAAGATCCCGCTGTTGATGCAGTTCGAGATCGGAATGTCGATAAGACGGTACTTTCCAGCAACGGGAACCGCCGGCTTAGAACGTACTTTGGTCAATGGATACAGACGTGTTCCGCGGCCGCCGCCGAGAACTAATGCTAATACTTTATCCATGAGGGATCCTTTAAATTCTTTCTGTACTCACTATTGTTCAGGATTCAAACACCGGCCGCATACCGAAAGTGAAAACTCTCCAAACACAGACCGGCAATATTCGAATTTTACCAAATATTTCAAGGTTTGCAAAGGGGACCGACCGCTGAACTGACGATTTCAGGCAAAATTTAGCGAAATTTAGCGAAAATTAGCGAAATTTAGCGAAAATTCCCCTTTTTCTCAAAAAAAAACGGTTCCACTTCGAAAAATCAAAGCAAAACCGGAATCTTTCTCCCACGCACGAAAACATCATCCGCGCTGACGCATCACTTCACGCGCCCGCGAAAGCGTCGGACCGACCGTATTCACCGGAATGCTAAGACTCTCGGCGATCTCCGCGTAAGATCTTTGCTCAAGATGATACATTTTCACGATTTTCGCTTCACGCTCCGGAAGCCTCGAGATCAAAAACAGTACTTCATCCATGTTTTCGATCAGCTCCTCAGGCGCCGCAGCCTCCTCGACCGCAGCCTCTTCCAAACCGTCCAGCGTCCCCGCAGCCGGCTGCTGAACGTACTTCTGCAAAATCACCCGGACAACCACTCGGCGAGCGATGACCGTGAGGTACGCAGCAAGACTGCAATTTCCGCGAAAACGGCGAAGAACGACGAAATTCTCCGAAAGGATCACGACGAAAACTTCCTGGATCAAGTCCTCCTGTGCCGCAAGATCCAGCGAAAGACCGCGATCCTGGCACACACTGCGGACCACAAAAGAAATCAGACCGGCAAAACGGTCCACGAATTCATTCCACGCCTGCGGCTGTTTCTGCAGGCAGCGGTCAAGCAGATTCCGGTCAAATTCAGAAAGGGCCATTTTCGTCTTCCTCCATCGAAACGCAAACTGTATGGAAATGGAAATGGAAATCATTCAGGAAATCCGCCCGGTAAAACCAGACTGTCCTCTCTGATTATATATCGCAATTCCGAAATTGGCAAGGAAAAAAAAGAAAAAAAAGAAAATTTCTGCCAACTTTCTTCAAAAAAGTTAAAAAAAGCGGAAACTTAGAGAACGTGACCGTGCCCCGACACAGATCTCGCAAAAAAAACCGAAATTCTCAAAATGGATCTTTTAAAATTCAGGTTCACCAAGAAAAAACATGCGCGGGGCCTTGCATTAATTTTTAAATCTACTATAATGAAAGGGAATATTTCTATACTGGAGAAATATTTTTTGTTTTTTTCGCAATTTTTAAAAGGAGAATTTCCGTGTCCATCAAAAATCAGATGAATCCAGCCCAAACCGCCTCGCCGTCCCAGCCTCTTACGGGTGCGGATGTCGTGGTACTGTCGCTTATCCATCATGAGGTCGACACGGTATTCGCATATCCAGGCGGAGCCGTGATCCCTCTCCATCAGGCCTACTCCCGCTACGAAGATAAACTCCGCATCGTCCTCCCCCGACACGAGCAGGGCGGCGGTTTCGCAGCACAGGGTTACGCAAGGAGTACTGGAAAAGTCGGTGTATGCTCCGCCACTTCCGGTCCCGGCGCAGCCAACCTCCTGACCGCTATCGCCGACGCGAAAATGGACAGTATCCCCCTGGTCGCCATCACCGGACAGGTCGGATCCAACGTCATCGGAACGGACGCATTCCAAGAAATGCCCTCAACCGAGGTCTTCCGAAGCATCACGAAGCACCACATGCTCATCATGGACCCAAACGACATCGCCCGAGGGATCAAGGAGGCGTTCTACATCGCGAACAGCGGACGTAAAGGCCCGGTACTCGTCGATATTCCCAAAAACGTCTTCCTCGCCCAGGTCGGTCAGCCCTTCCAGAGCGAAAAAGGCGTCACCATTTTCCAGGAACCCGATTTCGACTGCGAACTGAACCTCCCCGGCTACGGCGAAAAAGAAATGCCGACCCCCTCCGATGACGCCATTACGCAGTGGGTCGAACTGATCCGCACCGCGAAAAGACCCGCGTTCTACATCGGCGGCGGCGCCATCGCGTCGGATGCCTCCGAAGAGATCCTGAAGCTAGTCGAAAAAACCAAGATCCCGGCAGCAAGCACTCTGACCGGTTTGGGGGCCTTCCCCGCGGAACATCCGCTTTCTCTCGGTCTCCTCGGAATGCACGGTTCATGCGCAGCCAACAAAATGGTCCACGAATGCGATCTGCTCATGGTGCTCGGTGCACGTTTCAGTGACCGCGTGACGGGAAATGCGAAACGGTTCGCTCCCAATGCGAAGATCGTCCACGTCGACATCGACCTCTCCGAGATCCGCAAGATCATCGACCCGGCGCTGGCCGTGACTGGGGATCTGCGCGAGGTGCTCGAAAAACTCAACGCGGCGCTCCTCCCGCTCCAGATGCCCGACTACACTCCGTGGACGGACCAGGTCAAGGAATGGAAGCAGCGGCTCGGGATCAGCTACCGTAAGGATTCCAAAAACATCCTCCCGCAGCAGGCGCTCGAGAAGCTCTACGAAATGACGAAGGACCAGGATCCGATCGTCGCGACGGGAGTCGGACAGCACCAAATGTGGACCGCGCAGTTCTTCAAGATCAACAGTCCGAAACACTGGCTCTCAAGCTGCGGTGCCGGTACGATGGGATTCGGTCTCCCCGCCGGAATGGGCGCGAAGATCGCGAACCCGGACAAAATGGTCATCGTCGTGGAAGGGGACGGAAGTCTCCTGATGAACATTCAGGAAATGGGCTGCTGCTTCTGCGAGAAGATCCCGGTGAAGGTCCTGCTTCTGAACAACCAGTACCTCGGAATGGTGTTCCAGTGGGAAGACCGTTTCTGCAAGAAAAATCACGCGCAGACGTTCCTCGGCCCGATCGACGATCCGGAAAAGTACCTCGAAAAGAAGGACTACTGCCCGACGAACCGCTACCCCGACTTCACGGCCATCGCCAAAGGTTTCGGCTGGAATGCACGGACGGTCATCGACCCGGCAGAGCTGGAATCCGCGCTTCAGGAGATGATCGATGCGGAAGGCCCGTACCTTCTCGACGTCGCCATCCCGTACAGCGAGCAGGTCATCCCGATGATCCCCGCCGGCGGCACTTTCTCCGACATGATCCGCGAGTAAAACTGCGTTCCGACTGAGGGCGCGAACCTCCAAGCGGCGAGCCGGAACTTGGCGATCCTCGATTCCGGCCGCAGAAAAGCCGTTCGGAATGCTGCCCGGAATACCGTTGGGAAGCTCGTGAAAAACGAGTTTCCCATTTTTTTGCGTCGCGCATTTTCCGCATCATTTTGCGGTCAGCATGCAGAAAGAACCCGCTTTCTGTGCACGTCTGCGCATTTTCTGTGCATTCCGCAGCAGACTCTTCAGCCTCGCCGCACACCGTTTCCAATTCCAGTTCAGGTTCCAGTTCTGGTTCCAGTTCCTCTAAAATTTCCGGATCTTTTTGCGTCATCAGTGCCTTTTTGAAGTTTTTGCACTGGAGCTCTAACTTTTTGACGTGCTTTCGCGCGATTATTGCGCGCTCATTCGTATTTTTTGCCCGATTCGGCGCACATTCTGTTTGGTCTTGCGCGTTTTCTGTGTGTGCTTGTGTGTTTTCCGTGCATTCTGCGGTTAGATTTTCACTGCCTTTGCGAACGGTTTTCGACGCCTCAGAGGCGGCTTCTTGAGTCGGTTCGGAGGCGGGACCGAGGAGTTCCTCAAGTTCTTTTCGGGCAGAGACAGCCGTC
>JAFQOH010000012.1:0-1617 GCA_017403345.1 Thermoguttaceae bacterium | reverse complement strand
TGGATGTGTTCGGGGAGAAACCACACGACCTCCGCGTTTTTCGCGTCAAATTCGATCGGCGAACCATACGCGAGGATCCTGATCGGTGTGAGTCTTTTCACGGCTTCATTCATACCGGCGATCCATCTTTTTCTCGCGTTTTTATCCGCCATGACGCCGAGGGTGGAGACGGAGACGCACCCTTTTTTCGGCACGCCGTCGAAGCAGAACTCCCAGCTTTCGGGTCCTGCCCAGTTGAGTGTCGGGATTACTTTCAGTCCCTGATTCTGCCAGAAGTGCGCGACAGTCATTTTCCGGTAATGGTTCCAGATCATGAGGGCTTTCGGCATACCGAGAAACATGGAGAAGTCGGGGGCGAGGACGCACTCGAAGTCCTTCAGCGCGTTCAAATAGAGAGCGGGCCGATTCCAGACCCGCTCGAACTGGTAATCATCGAGATAGAAATGCACGCCGACGTTTTCTTTTTTTCCGTGAAAGGAGAGGACCTGATGGAACCCGGCCAGCCGCAGGACGTTTGCGCTTTTTTCTGCCCAAAGCGCGGGGACCTCCATCTCCCCCTCAAGAAAGTTCCAGTCGATGAGGTCCAGATTCCAGTTATTCCGTTCGCGCATTTACTTCATTCACTACAGATAAAGATCTTTTTTGTCGCTCATCCGCAGGACTTCCCTGAGAGTTTTTCCGTCAGGCATATTATGCCCATCGAGCATTTCTTCAACGCCGTCATACTCGAATTCATGGCGTGTTCCTTCTTTATCCGTCCATGAAACGTTAAAACCGTGGATCATATGGACTGTAATTCCAAGGTGATCGAGGGACCAGTGGTTGATAAAACGAACCAGTTCTCCATCATCTTCTTCATACCAGATGGGGCAAAACTCAAGGTAACAGTAGTAAAAAAGATCCTCGCCGGTCATGGAATCCGGATCGTTCTCAACCCATGCTTCGTATTCTTCAAGTGTTTTCATTACTCCTCCAATTCCAAATGAATCTGTTGTGGGTATTTGTCAAGAAGTTTCAATAAACCTGAAAATTCTGGACTTAATTTGGATGCTGGAAAATGCTCTTTTGACCTTCCGGTCTTCCTTTTTTTGCCTTCTGATTTGGCGAAATTTATGTAGTGCCAATGCGTTCCATGCTCAGGCTGTCCCTCATGATGATCCAGATCCAGAAAAGCAATGTGATTTCTGTAAATTCTGATTGATTCCACTCTTCCGGTTTTTTGGTCAAGTCTCGCATAAATAGCATTGGGGGAATTGGAATAGGATGGAAGATCCCGACTCCCCCCGGTACTGACCGCTTCAATGAGTTTGACTTGCACCATTTGACCACGGTAGACCGTTTTAAAAACATCAATAGTTCGATAGGTCTGCCTGGTCATTCTCCCATTTTCATTCCGGCTCAAATGCGCTCCTCTTCCCCCCATTATACCCCCCTCCAATCAAAAGTCAATCCCTCATCAAGAGGTAAATGCAGATCAGAATGAAGAGAAAAAGGCTCTCTTGCATGTTTTCCATTACGCTTTTCCCTTTCTGCTGATCTTCAGCACTTCGACCGATCCGTCCTCTTTCCGGTAGATGAAAGCGTAGAGGAACTCTTTGTCTTCTTGCAAACCGACGA
>JAFQOH010000078.1:0-2130 GCA_017403345.1 Thermoguttaceae bacterium | reverse complement strand
TTCACGGCATAGACGTAACCCGGCATGGAGGCCAGGAAACGGCAAAGGTTGCTCGGACAGCAGGAGCAGCCGAACCACGGACTGCGTTCACGTCGGACGGGGACTTCGAGGACGTTCGGATAGAAGAAACGGTTTCCTTCGAGGTTGATCCCGGAAATGAGCGCGTTGTAGAGGATCTTTTCGAGAACATCATAGTATTCCGCCTTTCCGGAATCAAGGAACATGCGGTGCGCCCAGAAAACGCCGGCGATCTGCGCGCAGGTCTCACAGTACGCCGTGTCGTTGGGGAGATAGTATGCCGGGCCGAAAGCCTCACCGCGGGGCTGTGCGCCGATACCGCCGGTAATGTAGAGTTTGCGTTCCACAACGTCTTTCCAGATCGTCAGGATCGCATCGGTGTACGCTTTATCGCCGGTCAGTGCCGCAACGTCCGCCATTCCGCAATACATGTAGCACGCGCGGACCGCGTGTCCGACCGCTTCTTTCTGCTCCACGACCGGAAGGTGGTCCTGGCTGTACTCACCGTAGATCGGATACGTACGGCCTTCTTTCTGCCCGCGGATGTCGAGGAAGTATTTCGCGGTGTCCAGATACTTCTGTTCGCCGGTCAGACGGTAGAGTTTCGCCAGCCCGATCTCGATCTCCTGATGTCCCGGCGGCCAGTTCTGAGATTTGCCGACACCGAACGTATCGCAGATCAAGTTAGCAGACTTCAGCGCAATGTCGAGTAGATTGCGCTTTCCGGTCGCGAGATAGTGCGCGTACGCCGCTTCGTAAAGGTGACCGACACAGTAAAGTTCGTGTCCTCCGGTATTTGACCAGCGTTCGGGACCTCCCGGCGGCATGTACTGCCCTTTTTTGTCCTTCGCTTTCTGGTAGATCGTGCGGGAGGTGTAGAGGTAGCCGTCGTCTTCCTGTGCGGCCGCGATTTTCGCGATGATCTCGTCAAGGTAAGCGTCGAGTTTCTCGTCTTTCTGGAGAGCAAGAACGTACGCAGCCCCTTCGATCACTTTGTAGAGGTCGGAATCATCAAAATAGATCCCCTGGAATTTACCTTCCATCAGGCCGCCGGCTTTGGCAAAATTGCTGATTCGGCCGGTCTCTTCACATTTTTTGAAAGAGAACGGGATCGTTTCCTCGCGGACAGCATCGAGACGCGGACGCCAGAATCCATTCGGGACTTCCACCTGCGTGAAGGGTACCGGAGAAATATTGTACTCATGGGAGGCCGGTTCTGCGAAAACAGCCCCGGTACACGCCAGCAAAAGGGCGCTCAGTGAAAAAAACCATTTTTTCATGAAAAACTCCATAAATAAATTGAGGAACTTCAAAAAACAATTCCTGATGTGTTTCGGAATACCAAATAAACAAAAATCAAAACAGTGCGATAAATACTGTACCGGGATGGTTTCCTACCGGATCTCCCATTCATAGATGCCGCCGGCCCATTCTTTCTGGGACTGGATCTCGATGCGGAGGCCCTTCGTCTTTACCGCGTCAAATTTTGTTTCATTGATCGAGTGAAATTCCGTGCCGAAACCGCTCGGATTGCTGACCGGCTGCCATTTTCCGGCGTCGTCCAGATAGAAAAGCTTCCACGATTCCGGAACGCGGCAGTGACCTGTTCCACGGTCGTCGAACCAGAATATCTTCGTGCTGCTAAGTGTAACAGCTTCCGGAAGAATGTACTCCACCCAAACACTCGCTCCATTTTTCGGCCACCAATGCATGTGCGGGAAGAACCGATCCGGAACTTTGGATGGAATTTTTCCGTCTCGCATGAAGTGGGCGTCCTTCACGAAATTCGACGTTTTGATCTCCGCTCCGGAAAGGAACGTCAGCGACTTTACGACCGACATTTCACGCGCGAGCCAGACCGTCATCTGACGCGGTTCACGGTGTGCCCACGCATAGTACGGGATCATACGGATCGACGTTTTACGGGGCGTAATGCCGGAATCAGAGTTCATTTTCGTGAATTCTGTCACCGGAACATTCAGCGTCAGGATGCCGCCGAGTTCTTCGCCTTCCCATTTCTCGGTGATCGGGGCATCGTCGGAGACCTGAAGCGCAAAGAGCGATTTCGTGTCGGTGTCCTGCTGCTCAACACAGAAGACGATCGGGCCGCGC
>JAFQOH010000077.1:0-16221 GCA_017403345.1 Thermoguttaceae bacterium | reverse complement strand
TGGAGATGGCGCGTTCAGTGGTTGCAAGAACCTCAAGTCGGTGAGGATCCCCAAAAGCGTGACGAGCATTGGAGATTCCGCGTTCGGCGACTGCTTCAGCCTCACGTCGGTGACGATCCCCGACGGCGTGACGAGCATTGGATATCGCGCGTTCGCAGGCTGTTCCAGCCTCACATCGGTGACGATCCCCAACAGCGTCACGAGCATTGGAAAGGAAGCGTTCAACGGCTGCACGAGCCTCACGTCGGTGACGATCCCTGACAGCGTGACGAGCATTGGAGATTCCGCGTTCTGGTGGTGCGACAGCCTCACGTCGGTGACGATCCCCGACAGCGTGACGAGCATTGGAGAGGACGCGTTCAGGGGCTGCGGTAGCCTCACGTCGGTGACGATCCCTGACAGCGTGACGAGCATTGGAAAGTACGCGTTCAACGACTGCTCTAAAGATCTGGTGATCTACGGGAAGGCGGGGTCGGAGGCGGAACGGTATGCGAAGAAGAATTGGATGAAATTTCAGGTAGAGTAACGGTTTGATTTTTCGCGCAGAGGATGCGGAGAGTGTGGGCGTTTGGTTTCACACTCCGCGTTCTTGCGTTTTCTTGACGTCTTACGGAGGCTCTTCCGTATTTTCAGCGGCTAAAATTCCAATACGAACGGACGAGTCGGATCCCTAAACGCAGCCTCAAAAAAAAACGACTTTCCCCGCGCGATCCTTAACAACATATTTTCCCCACTTTATAATTTTGTTTACAGCTGTAGTGACTTTTGCCTAAAACCGTGGTTTTTAGAAGTTGTCTCAAGAGGATCCCGCTTCTGAACGATAAAGAATATGGAATGTTTCATTTCATAAACAGACAGAAAGTACCGGAAGTGAGGATCCGTATGGAAAAAACGATGTGCGTCGGCGTGATCGAATTTCAAAGTGTGGGCAAAGGAATGCTCGCGCAGGATGAAATGATGAAGACGGCCTCCGTCTCCGTACTCTTCGGACGTACGATCTGTTCCGGAAAGTATCTGATCGCGATCTGCGGCGGCGTCGATGATGTGCAGACTGCCGTCGATACAGGAGTCCGCATCGGCGGAGACGCAGTCATCGATTTCCTCGTCTGTCCGAAAGTCCACCCCTCTGTTTTCGCTGCCCTCGGACAGTCCGTCATCCTTCCCTCGACCCGCGTGCCGGCATTGGGGATCGTCGAGTCATTCGGAGCTTGCTCCATCCTTGCCGCCTCGGATTTCGCCGCAAAAGCAGGAAACGTCACACTCATCCGTCTTCATCTCGCCATGGCACTCGGCGGAAAGGGTCTCCTCATGCTCGTCGGTCCCCTTTCTGACGTAAAGACCAGCACGAAAGCCGCGGCAGATGAAGTGCGCCGACGCGGTCTGCTCGTCTCGGAGGCCATCATTTCCAACCCGGCGGAAGAACTCCTCATGGAATACATTTAGCTCCACACTCCCTCTGAAAACCAGCGTACTGCGATACATGCGCAGTGAACGCAGCAGCGGGATAGATTTTTTGAAAAATTCCAGCACCCCAAAGACTTCTCCCCTGCCCCGTCACAGCTTCGTTCAGCTCCCATCCTAAAGGCGGAGGCCCCGATTTTTTCAGCCTCCACCTTTATGGAAGTTTTCGCAGTTTCCGACTGGAAATTTATTCGTCTTCCGTTCCCCAGAGCGTCAGAACGAGCTTCCGTCCTTCAGCATGGAGACGGTGTTCGCAGAGATAGATCCCCTGCCAGATCCCCATCTGCAAACGTCCGTTTCCAACCGGAATTTGGAGACTGGCTCCCATGAGCGAGGCTTTCCCATGAGCCGGCATATCATCGCGGCCTTCCATCGTATGATCGTACGGGAAATTTTCAGGCGCCCAATGGTCTTGGAGTTTCGCCAGATCGCGCGGAACGTCCGGATCCGCATTTTCGTTGATCGTCAGCGAGGCTGAAGTGTGCTGGATGAAAACGTGAAGCATTCCGATCCGGATCCGGCGCAGCTCCGGGATCTCTGCGAGCACGCGGTCCGTAATGATGTGATTTCCCTGCGGAAATGATGGGAGACGAAAGATCTTTTGGTAAAATTTCATGGTTTCGTGCCGTAATTCAGGTCTCGGATCGCTCCGAGCCGGTCTGAGGTTGCTTTCTTTGGGAGACGCTCTGCACCTCCCCCTTTCTTAAAGTCTTTTCATTATGTGCCGCTGTGAAAAAAAGTCAAGTAAAATTTGCGGGAATTTTGGATTTTAGACGGCTGCGAACCGGATTTACGGCAAAATTGCTCTGGACGCGGAGACGGAACTCTGCTAAAATGCAGGCGGATTTTTTATTTGGACCTTTTTCCGGACGGATCCGCTCCTTTCTCTGGGCGGACTCCCTGCTCTGGATTTTCGCAGGATTTTTTATGCCGATTTCGAGTTCCCCCAATTTGTCTGCATCATCCCAAACTCACGGTACGGGGTGGAAGCGTTTCCTACTTCCGGCGGTCCTCGCATTGACGCTGGCCATCATTCTGGTGCCGATGCCGCCAATGGTGATGGACCTTCTGCTTTCGCTGAATCTAGCCTTCTCCGTCCTGCTTCTACTCATGACTATTTTCGTTCGGAAACCGCTGGATCTCAGTGTTTTTCCGACAGTTCTTCTGACAGTCGTGATGCTGCGTTTAGGGCTGAATATCGCGACGACCCGTCTGATCCTTTCCCGTGCGGAAGAAGAGGGGACGGAAGCCGCGGGGCTGGTGGTCCAAGCATTCAGCGAGTTCGTGACAGCGGGAAATCTGGTCGTCGGTGCGATACTGTTTCTGATCATCCTCATTATCCAGTTCATCGTCGTGACGAAAGGCGCTGGCCGGATCAGTGAGGTGAGTGCGCGATTCACGTTGGATGCACTTCCGGGAAAGCAAATGGCGATCGACGCAGAACTTCAGTCTGGCACGATCTCGCAGGAGGAAGCGAAACGGCGCAGAATGGCACTGGGAGATGAAGTCGATTTCTACGGCGCGATGGATGGTGCGAGCAAATTCGTACGCGGTGACGCCGTGGCGGGACTAGCCATCACGCTCATCAATATTCTGGGCGGTCTGGCAATCGGGATGACGCAGGGAAACCACTCTTTCGCCGAGACGCTGGACGTCTACACGAAACTGACCATCGGTGACGGACTGGTGAGTCAGATCCCAGCATTTCTCGTTGCGGTCGGAGCCGCACTCCTGGTGACGCGCAGCAGTCGGGATCGCGATTTAACGGAAGACGTCTCCGGTCAGCTTTTTTCAAGTCCCGTAGTTTTGGCGCTGACCGGCGCGGTACTCTTCCTTCTGGCTATCACGCCGCTGCCGAAACTCCCGCTCCTGATCCTTGGGACCGGCTGCGAGATCTTGGCGTTTATGCTCTTTTCGGATGCGAAAAAACTCGCAGAGGCTGCTCGCCGGCAGGCGAAAGATGAAGAGAAAAAACGTACCGGCGAGGAGGCGCGCAAAGCTGCGGAAGTCCGGACAGGGGAAGCGATCCAGTCGGAGGCCATCGAGTTAGAACTCGGTGCGGAACTCGTACCGTGGACGCAGTGCGAAGCGGAATTCGACCTTCTGGCCGAGATCCAGAATATTCGGCGTACACTGGCTCGGGAATTCGGTTTCCTCATGCCTGCAGTCCGGGTGACTTCCGGAGATGGGCTAGACGGAAATGCGTACCGGATCCGACTCGCGGGAAGTCCTGCGGCAGAACAGGTACTGAGGCTTGATTCACTCTTGGCGGTCGAGGGAATTTACGCGGCTGGGCCAGTGAATGGACTACAGACCAAAGAGCCGGTCGATCATCAGCCTGCGGTCTGGATCCATCCTGAACTTCAGGAGGAGGCTGAAGCGCTCGGACACGATGTTTACGCTCCCGGAAAAGTTCTGGTCCGGCATTTAAAGGAACTCGCGCTGGAGTACGCACCTGAACTGCTGACCCTTGACGATGTCCAGGCACTTCTGGATGAGTTAGCCAGATCCGCGCCAATGACCGTGCGTGACGTCGTGCCGGAAATGCTTCGTGTGCAGGAGATCCAGACAGTCCTGCAGCGTCTTCTGGCTGAGCGTGTTCCGATCCGTAACCTGGGACAGATACTCGAAACGCTGGGACGTACAGCCTCTAGGACACACCATCCCGTCGAGCTGACCGAGGCGGTACGAGCGGCCCTAGGAAGGCTGATCGTTTCACGGTGCGTCGACGCGGACGGCGTGCTTCATGTACTGACGCTAGAACCAGACCTTGAAGCAAAACTGGCCGAAGTGCTGGAACTGACAGAGGACGGTGTCTCGGCATTCCTCAGTCCAACGGCGCAAGAATGGTTCGTGAAGCAGACCGCTTTTCAGGCTCAAAAGATCCAGATGCTTGGTCTGCATGCCGTCCTGCTCGTCTCGCCGATGGTTCGGGCCGGCATTCGGGAATTGACGTGGAGGGTCACGCCGAGGATCCAGGTGCTTTCTTACGCAGAAGTGCCGCGGACTACGCGTCTTGAACAGATCGAAATGCTCCGTATGCCGGAAAATGGCTGGCCGGACTGAGTGGAATGAGGGCGGTTTATTGGTTGGAGACCCATTGAAGGTCCACGCCGAATGGCATTGATTTTCACAATATCTCCTGCCGGAAATGTTCAGAAAGTATCGAAAGATCCATGAAACGGAAACTTAAGGGAGCGCGCACCCTCCTCACTGGTGCGAGCAGCGGGATCGGACGTGCGTTGGCAAAACAGGCGGCAAAAGCCGGTGCGCAACTCGTTTTAAACGCTCGGAGAACGGAGCTTCTGCGATCTCTCAAAGCCGAGATCCTTACGGAGATCCCAAATGCTCAGATCGAGCTGGTCTCCGGTGACATAACCTTGGCGGAAACACGTGCGGAACTGCTGGAACGCGCGAATTCCGTCTTCGGAGGTGTGGACATCCTCATCAACAATGCCGGGGCCGCGGCAACGGGACTTTTCGAGGGAAATTCACCAGAACGGCTCAAACGCGTCATGGATCTGAATTTCAACGCCCCGGTCGAGTTGATCCGAATGGTGATCCCGCAAATGAAGACATGGAGAGAAAACCAAAACGAAAAAACAGTTCCGATCCCTCCGATGATCGTGAATCTCAGCTCCATCGTCGGTCTGCGAGGCGTGACGCACTACAGCGAATACTGCGCGGCCAAAGCTGCGATCCGGGCCTTCAGTCAATCGATACGCACAGAACTGCACCGATACGGCATCAGCGTGCTGATCGTCTGTCCCGGCTCAACGGATACCGGGTTCTTCACCGACTACATGGAGAACACGGGGGAACCTTCCTGGCCGAATCATTCCCGCGTGACGCCGGAGTACGTTGCATCACGGATCCTTCGGGCGATCGAAAAAGACAAAATGGAGATCCTTCCGTTCTTTCTCGGCAAAGTAATGTTTCATCTCGACCATTTCTGTCCGCGATTCCTAGAAAACGCCATGGTCCGATACGAGGAACGGGAAAAAAACTGAGAGCGCAAAAATCAGCGTGTCCGTGTGCTCTTCCAAAACGCGGACACAGCTCTTTCTATTCTGAATATACAAGGGCTCTAAAAACTGTAAAACCAGCACAATTTCCAATTCCTCCTCTTTTTAATTAAAAATATTTTTAAATTTTATAAAAAAGCTCTTGCAAAAACACGAACTTGATGTAGAATATAGTAAATATTTTAAGTGGATCAAATATTTTTTAAATAAAACAAATATTAGATCCATCATATGCCCCCTTTAAAATATGGACAATTTACAATGAAAAAAAGAAACTACCAGATCTCTGTGTGGGGAGCTGCGTTCATGGCTGCGTGTTCCTTGGGAAACTCGGCTTCCGCACTCACATACGATACCAACACGACGCATTCTTCTTCTCCTGCATGGAGCGAAAACGTAACGATCAATTCCGGTGTGACCGTCACCCTTGGACAGAATGTTCTCATTGGCCAGACGAAGGACATTACGATCGACCTCAACGGCACACTCGTGATGAACTCTGCCAAAACGGATAATCACGGAGCCGGCAACTCCTTCATCAACGGAAACAACAAAGCGATCCAGTTCACCGGCACCGGTACTCTCGTGCATAACGGTACCGGGCGTTTGGCCATGCAGTCTAACGGATACAAAGGTGCGGGCGGCTACTCCATCAAATTCGCGTTCAGTGACGGTGCGCTGATCGACATTCAGAAAGGTACGCTCGTCAACGGCGGCTGGAATCAGCAGAACTGGAACGACAACAAGGCGGACCTCCGCATTGCCTCCGGAGCCAATCTTGACCTCTGGGACGGCTCGAATATGAAAGTGGACTCTCTGGTCGGATCCGGAACGATCACAAGCGGTTCCACTGCCAGCCGATTCGTCGACTTCGGACTGGGCAACTCCACGTGGATCGTGAACGGCAAACAGCAGACTCCCGAATTCTCAGGCACGATCGCCAGCGGGAAAAACATTCACCTCCACAAATACGGTACCGGAACGCAGATCCTTTCCGGCGCGTACCTCTCGAACGGCACAGCCTACATTTCCGGCGGAACGCTCCAGATCGGAAATGGAACCAAAGGGTACATTGGAACTTCTTCCGGCGTTGAAGTTCGTGAAAACGGAAGACTCGTCATCAATTCCGCGCAGATCACCAGTCTTCGTAAAGGATTCACCGGCGCAGGAGTCGTTGACGTTACGAAAGGGACCCTGGAGATCCTTAATTCCACCGCATTCACCGGCACGATGAACGTCGCGAATGGCGGTTTATTAGCTCTCGGAACCGTCGATGAACTCACGAACGTCACGACCGCGGACGGTGCCAAACTCGCGCTTTACGTCAGCAGCACGGACACCACGGGCTTCACGCTCGACACGTTCAACGCAGAGAAAGCCGCCCGTGCCAATGCGACGGTCCAGTTCTTCGCTCCATACGGCAAAACGCTCACAACGGCGGACACTGGCGACTACCTCAAAGGCACGACTTCTGTCGGAGTTCAGGTCTCCAACGGCGGCACGCTGATGTTCGACAACGGCGCGGATTCCGTCACCACGATCGCAAGCCAGATCACGACTGGCGGTACGGCAGTCATCAACAGCGGAAAAGTCGTCGTGAACTCCGCGACCCCTGCCAATGGAAACGCGCGGTTTGACTTCTCGAAGATCACCGTCAACGACGGCGGGCACCTTCTCTGGGACGGCGTCGTTGCCCGGCAGACTCGTTCCATGACTTATCTGGTCAACGAAGGCGGCGTTCTGGAATTTGCCATGACCGGCAATTACGCCTCCAATACGACCGAGCAGGCGGCAAACAGTCTGGCAAACGGAAGCGGATCCGTCACGTTCAATGGGGCCGGAACGATTCGCGTTACCGGCGGCAATTATCTCCACGCCGCGCATGGAAACGTTCAGTTTACCATGCAGATGGACTCCGGAGGATGGCTGGAGATCCTCGACGGACAGCTGGTCAACGGCGGCTACTCCAAACAGACATGGGGGAACAATAAAGGCTCCGTTTACATCGCGGAAGGCGCTGCCCTGAACCTCTGGAACAGCTCCGCGTGGGCGCACATGGACGGTTTGACCGGAAAAGGGTACATTATCCGAGGCACAAGCGGACGGATCGATTTCGGACAGGATAATCATTCGACGTTTGAAAACAACACGGCACTCTTTGAAGGTACCATCTGCGGAAGCAGCGACAACCACACGCCGAATCCGAACGCCTCGACGAGCATTTCTGTGCGAATGCACGGTACCGGTACGCAGATCCTGGCGGGTCTCAATAACTACACCGGAACGACGGAGGTCCAGGGCGGAACGCTCCAGTTCGGAAACGGCGGCGCGACGGGAAATATCGGAACGGGGAACGTTGATATTCGCGGCGGCGAGCTGAAGTTCAACAATACGATCGTGAACACCCTGAACAACCTGAACGGCTACGGGAAACTCACGAACGCGAACTCTGGGAAAGTCACCACCGCGGCGAATCCGGAAAACTTCCGCGGTACGCTCAACCCCGAGACGGAAAACGCGGTCATTGAGTTTGCGCCGGAAGAATTCGGCACGGTCCAACTCCCGGGAAACATCACCGGGAAGGGAACCGTCGTGTTCCGGACGAACGCTGGTTCCACGCTCAAAATGGCGAGCAATTCCGTCGCTAAAGACGCGACGGTCGAGATCTCCGGAGGAAACATCACCGTTGGAGACAATTTCGATGGCACTCTGAAAGCCGCAGAAAACGTGACGCTCACCATGCCGCAGAACTACACCGGCTCGCCGTACACGATGACGCTCTATGAAAATAACACGGTCAAAGATGGAAGGATCACTCCAACGAGTGACTTGAGCGACGTTACCGTGAAGGTCTACGATGAAAAGGTCTTCGACATGTCGCAGGCCGCGAATAATGGAGTCTCCACCAGTGTCGCCGCCTATATCCCGAATGACTACTCGGCGCTTTCCTACACGAACAAGATCACGGTTTTGAAAGACCTGACGCTTGACTTTGGCGGGCAGTTTGATGACCGTCTCGGCATCTGGGTGAAACCGCTTGACGCAGACGGCAATCCGATCGACGGTGCCGAATGGCGGACGCTCCTGGATTACCGCAGCGATACTTGCAAATGGCATCAGGCAGATGCAGTGACACTTGCGGCTGGAAACTACCTCATTGACCTGCGTGTCAGTGAAAATGGAGGCGGCCAGGTCGCGCAGGGACGTGATGCGTACAATGATTTCATGGGTATCGGTCTGCGTCTGAACGGCACGAGCAACTGGTTCAACTTCGACGTGAATACGGAAAATGGTTTTGTTGGTCTCCTGGACGGCAGCATCGTTTCCGGAACGGCGAAGACGGACGCAGCCTTTGACGGCAATTTCGACATTGCGGAAGGCAAGACGGTCACGTTCGACAACCCGCACGCGACGATGGAAAAATACGACATTGACACTACCGTGACGGGCAAAGGAACGCTGAAATTCACCGACTCGGCCAATTCCGGCGTGAAGTACGATGTGAACATCGACTCCGAAGGCGCGATCGTCTTCGCGGAAGGCGTGGACCTTGCGTTTACGGTTGGCCTCGAGAATACGGAACCGCTTGTTTCTGCCGACTCCGTCACATTCGAAGGGCTGAATGAGATCTTCCTGACGCTGGAAGGCGACGCTCCGGAAGGGATCGACGTCCTCACGCTCATCGAGACTTCGGATGCAGACTCGCTCGTCGGATTCGATCTTGCGGCACTGAACATCATCGCGGAAGACGCCAATATGCGCTGGGCTCCGAGTCTGGCGAACGGTGTGCTTTCCCTGACGCTCGGCAATTCGAATTCCGTTCCGGAACCGGCGGCGTGGGTCCTTCTCCTCGCCGGCGCGTTCGGGATCCTGAAACTCCGCCGGAAACATTAAGAAACACACTGGAACGTTAAGTTCTTCATCCATTCCAGAAAATTGCCGGTCCGTAAATTTTGCGTGACCGGCATTTTTTTCTTATTTGCGGAGAAAAAGTTCCTAAATTGGGAGTTTTTTGCGAGAATTTTGGAAAATTTTTCTAAAAACACTTGAAATCAACGCTGTGTGGAGTAAAATATCTGGTAAGTGGTTTTGTTGTACTGTTTTTGCTTGCCCCCGTAAGAACAGGCTGATTTTCCTTCGACTTTTTATTTGGAAGAACCCATGAAAAAAAATTGCCTCCAAATCACTGCGTGGAGTTCCGCCCTTTTACTTTCCGCAGCGGCACACTCCGCATTTGCCGTAACGTACGATACGGACACGACGTTCAGTGCGGCTCCCACTTGGAGTGAGGACGTCTCGATAAGCTCCGGCGCGACCGTCACGCTCGGTGAAAACATTCTCATCGGCCAGACGCAGGACATCACGATCGACATCGACGGCTCGCTGGTCATGAATAATACGAAAACGGACAATCACGCGGCTGGCAACGCGCTGATCAATGCAAACGATCAGGCACTCCAGTTCACCGGGTCCGGAACGTTCGTGAAGACCGGTTCCGGCCGTCTTGCGGCACAGTCCAGCGGCTATACTGGAGCGGACGGTTACTCGATCAAATTTGCGATGGAAGACGGCGCGCTGATCGACATTCAGCAGGGAACATTCGTCAACGGCGGCTGGAATCAGCAGAACTGGAACGACAACAAGGCGGACCTTCAAATCGCGTCCGGAGCCAATCTTGATATTTGGGACGGCACGAATATGAAAGTGGACTCTCTGGTCGGTTCCGGTACCGTCACGAGCGGTTCGACTGCCGCGCGTTGGCTCGACATTGGAAAGGCCAACTCTACGTGGCTAGTAGACGGTGCGCAGCAGACGCCTGAATTCACCGGTACATTCGCCAGCGGAAAGAATATTTCGGTCTGCAAATACGGCACCGGCACGCAGATCCTCTCCGGTGCATTTCTCTCCACTGGATATGTCCAGGTCGCCGACGGAACGCTTCAGATCGGCAACGGCACGAACGGATACATCGGCACGAACGCGATAGTCAACATCTACGCCGACAAAACGCTGGTCTTCAACACAAATCAGCTCAGCAGCCTTCGTCAGGCCGTCACGGTCGCGGGAACGCTTGACATCCAGAAGGGAACGGTCGAGATCCTCAATGTTCCAGACGTCACCGGCGCAGTAAAAGTCGCCAGCGGTGCGCACCTGGCTCTCGGAAGTGCAGTCGCACTCGACAAATTCACTATCGCGGACGGATCCACGCTTTCGCTTTACGTGAGCAGCACGGACACCACGGGCTTTACGCTCGACACGTTCAACGCCGAGAAGACCGCCCGTCCCAACACGACGGTCCAGCTCTTCGCTCCGACCGGCAAAACACTCACGTCCGCGGACACCGGGGACTACCTCAAAGGCACGACATCGATCGGAGTGCAGGTCGCCGACGGCGGCACGCTCCTTTTCGACAACGGGGCGGATTCCGTCACGACGATCGGAAGCAGCATCACGAATACCGGCTCGGCAGTCATTGGAAGCGGTAAAGTCGTAGTGAATTCTGCGACTCCGGCCGCCGGGAATGCGCGTTTTGCGCTGCCGCAGATCACGGTCAACGACGGCGCGACGCTGGTTTACGATAATATCGTTCCGCAGCAGGCGCAGGCCATGACGTTCACGATCAATAAAGGAGGCGTTCTGGAATTCGCCCGAACTGGCACTCCGAATGCCGGCACGAACGAAACCATTGATAAAGCGTTGAGCAGCGGCTCCGGCGTCGTGACGGTCAACGGTGCCGGAACGCTCCGCGTCACAGGACAGGACTACCTCTACACCGCCAACGGAAACGTGAATTTCGTCATGGCGATGGCCACCGGCGGTCTGCTCGACATTCAGGGCGGAGAGTTCGTCAACGGAGGGTACTATTCGCAGACCTGGAGCGAAAACAAAGGCTCCGTCAACATCGCGGAGGGCGCGGCGTTCAACCTTTGGGACGGAAGCGACATCTACATCGACGGTCTCACGGGCAAAGGGGACGTCATCCGCGGCACCCGTTGGTTCGTTCTGGGACAAGACAATCACTCTGCGTTTGAGAATCAGACTGCCCTTTTTGAAGGTATCCTCTGCGGAAGTGCCAAACACGTCGCAGAACCCGGCACAGCCTCGGCAGTAAAAGTCCGCAAAGTCGGGACTGGCACACAGATCCTAGCCGGCGACAATAACTATTCCGGAGTCACGGAAGTCCAGGCGGGTACGCTCCAGTTCGGCAACGGCGGCGCAACGGGCAAGATCGGGACCGGAAGTGTTGACTTGCGCGGCGGCGAGCTGAAGTTCAATACGACGCGTGAAAATACTCTGACCACCCTGAACGGCTACGGAACGCTCACGAACGCCAACTCCGGGAAAGTCACCACCACGGCGAATCCGGAAGACTTCCGCGGCACGATCAATGCTGAGACAGAAAACGCGGTCATCGAGTTCTCTCCGGAAGAGTTTGCCTCTGCCGAGATCGCGGGAAGCATCACGGGTAAAGGAACGGTCATTTTCAACACGAACGCGGGCACGGAACTTAAAATGGCCAGTACGCCGGTTTCGGAAGGGACCACCCTTCAGATCAACGGCGGAAACGTTTCTGTGGGAAGCGGTCTGTTTGAGGGGACGCTGAAAGTGACGGACAACGTGACGCTCACCATGCCGCAGAACTACACCGGCTCGCCATACTCAATGACGCTGTACGAAGACCAGGCGGACGCGACAGGTGCGATCACTCCGATGATGTCCGAGGGGATCGACGTGATCCATTACGATGAAAAAGTCTTCGACATGTCGCAGGCTGCCAACAGCGGTGACGGCAATCAGGTCGCCAAGTACATCCCGAATGACTATGCGGCACTTTCCTACACGAACACGATCACGCTGCTGAAAGACCTGACGCTTGACTTCACGGGCCAATTTGACGACACGCAGGGTGTTTGGGTCAAGCCGCTGAACGCGGACGGCACGGAGATCGAAGGCGCGGAATGGCAGACGCTGCTGAATTACGCCGGAAGATGTGCCGTCAACACCGCGACCGGCGTGACGCTTTCTGCCGGAACGTATCTTCTCGATGTTCGCGTCGGTGAATACAGCGGCGATCAGGTCGCCCAGGCACGCGATGCGTACAATGATTTCATGGGTATCGGTCTGCGTCTGAACGGAACGAGCAACTGGTTCAACTTTGACGTAAACACGGAAAACGGTTTCGTCGGTCTCCTGGACGGCAGCATCGTCTCCGGAACGGCAAAGACGGACGCAGTCTTTGACGGTAATTTCGACATTGCGGAAGGCAAGACGGTCACGTTCGACAACCCGCACGCGACGATGGAAAAATACGACATCGATTCCACCGTGACGGGCAAAGGAACGCTGAAATTTACCGACTCGGCTGATTCCGGCGTTGAGTTTGACGTGAATATCGATTCGGAAGGAAGCCTCGTATTCGCGGATGGCGTAAACTTGAGTCTGACGGTCGATCTGGCCGCGCTTGACACGCCGGTGACCGCCGAGAACGTCACGTTCGAGGGAAATAATACGCTGAATGTTTACCTGGCGGGCGAAGCTCCGGAAGACATCGAGATGCTAACGCTCATCGAGACGCCAAACACGGACACTCTTACGGGTTTGACGCTTGATGGAGTGAACATTTTCGCGGAAGACGACGATCTTCGCTGGTTCACGGAACTAACGAACGGATCGCTGATGCTGACGCTAGGCAACACGAATTCCCTTCCGGAACCTGCAACGTGGGTGCTTTTGATCGCCGGTGCGTTCGGGATCCTGAAACTCCGACGGAAACAACAACATTAAACAACGTTCATTGAGTAAATGACGACCAGCCAGCCGACTGTCCTAACCACACAGTCGGCTGTTTTTTTAAGAAAAGAGTATTTTGAAAAAAATTTTCGATTTTTTCCCCAAATTTAGAAAAAATTTCAGGATCCGTCTTGAATTTCCGAACCAATCGAGTAAAATAGAAGTAATATTTAAGGTCCGTTTTTTTATATATTGAAACGTCTATTTTATGGGGCACGCTGCACCTTATGAAATTGACGTAAATAAATAATATTGTAAAATTTGGGGACATCATATTTCATCAGGAGTAAAAACATGAGACAGAAGGGATTTACCTTGGTCGAACTTCTGGTGGTCATCGCGATCATCGGAATGTTGGTAGGTCTTCTGCTTCCAGCCGTCCAGCAGGCACGTGAAGCCGCAAGAACGATGCAGTGCAGTAATAATCTTAAGAATATTGGGTTAGCTGCGCTGAATCACGAGAGCACAACGAAAGCGTTTCCGTCCGGAGGATGGAACTGGAATTGGTCTGGTGACCCCGACGCGGGTTTCGGGCCAGCTCAGCCGGGCAGTTGGTGTTATTCGATCCTGCCGTTTATCGAACAGAATGCTCTGTATCAGCTCGGAAGAGATAATGACATCGAATCTGTCTCCGGAACGCAAAAGGAAGGTGCAGGCCAGTGCATGAGTACGGCTCTTCCGATCTTCAACTGTCCCTCACGCCGAACTGCAAAACCGTATCAGCTCAGCACGACCGTCTACAATGCTAACAAACCGAACATGGGCGGAAAGAGCGATTATGCTGCAAGTGCCGGTGCGTATGATAACACAGTCAGTTCCAGTAACGGATTCGGCGATCACACTTCGGGACGCAAGGCGATCAAAAACAAGACGTGGACCATTTCCAAACTGACTGGCGTCATGTACGATTGCAGCGAAACCACGATGGGGGAAATTCGCGACGGCACGTCCAACACCTATCTTGTGGGTGAGAAATTTGTCAATCCGGACCGTTATGAGTCGACGACGAGTCAGGACGATAACGGAATGTTTGCCGGTCAGGACCAGGACAATGCGCGTACCGCAGGAAAACTTTCCAGCAACTCGGCAAAACAGCCGCTTCAGGACCGTAAGGGATATGACGGCTCGATCGAGTTCGGAAGTTCCCATGCCGGCGCGTTCGGCGTCGTGATGTGCGATGGTTCCGTACAGCGCATTTCGTATTCGGTTGACGGTCAGGCCCATATGTATCTCGCGACCCGTAATGATGGTGAAGTTGCGCGAGTCGAATAATTTGCCGGAAATTTTCAAAAAACAGTAAGAAACACAGAAATGCTGGTCATTTCTGTATATTTGAAACAGAAACGCCGCCTCAGGTGTGTGGAGAAAACATGAAAACAAGAGGATTTACGCTCGTAGAACTTTTGGTCGTCATCGCGATCATTGGAATGCTGATGGGGCTTTTGCTTCCAGCAGTCCAGCAGGCGCGAGAGGCGGCCAGACAGATTCAATGCACAAACAATCTGAAACAGTTTGGGACCGCGAGTCAGTCGCATATCGCGACGAACGGCTGCTATCCCGGAGGCGGATGGTTTTTTGATTTCGTGCTGGATCCGGACCGCGGTGCGGGAGCTGATCAGCCGGGCGGATGGATCTGTTCTATGATGCCGCATCTGGAAATGAATGCGCTTTGGATGCATCCTTCCGACGGCAATAACGGGACACCTTCCGGTGAGCAGAAGAGAAAGGCGACGGAAGTGTGCCAGACGATCCATAGTATCTACTATTGTCCGTCTCGGCGAAAGGCGAAGCTGTATCCGGTCATTTCTTCCCCGGACGAAAACTGTAATTCGATGAAGCAGGGGGTGAAGATCGACTATAGTGGAAATCACGGCAATCATATCGTCGTCTCCAGCGATACGGCCGGCTGGACCAATGGATACAGTCGCCCGAACTACGGCAGTTCCGGTGAAGCACTTCGTAAACTTGCTGAGTTCACGGATAAAGGCGGGATGTTCTTCATCTGCAGTGAACTTTCCGACACAGACGTGACGGACGGGACTTCGAATACTTATCTGGTCGGCGAAAAGTATATCCAGCCTGAAGGATACGAACCCTGTAATGTCGGGAACGTTGACGATAATACGGGGATGAGCGGATGCGACTGGGATACACTGCGCGATGCAGTCAACATTCCGATGCAGGATCGCCGCGGATATCCCGGGTTGAAGTACATTTTCGGCAGTGCGCATGCCGGTTCCATGGGGATGGTCATGGCGGACGGTGCAGTTCACCGGATCTCATATTCGATCGATCAGACGGTACACCAGCGTCTTGGAGCACGTGCAGACGGCAACGTCGTTCACGTTCCGTGATACTGACGGACCGAAACACCGATACATCCGAAAAAGTTCCGCAAGCCATTGTGTTTGCGGAACTTTTTTGTTAATGTTACTCAATATACCCCCACTTCTTAAGCAAAATCCCTAGGGCCCCACCCAGCCCTACTGATATCCCACCAACAATGAAGAGCGGCCAGAAAACAAAGCCGAAAAAGAACATGGCTATGCCAGAATATACCAGCACCACAAACATCACCGAGACTACCAAGACGATTCCCACAGAGAAGAGATTCTTCCACCATTCACGCCGTTCCATGGCCTTCTGTTGACGGATCTTCTTCTCCTCTTTCTGCTTATTCCTACGCCGTTCTGCGTAGACATCTTCAAGAAGTTTCACGATATCGACGGTGGTTTTCGGCAGTTTCTGCGTCGAGAAACCTTTTGTGCGGGCGAGGACGTTGTTCTTTTTAGTACGGTGTCCAGCGAGGATGGGGGAAATTTCGCGGATCCCTTTTGAAAGCATATCCTGTTCGATCCGGGCATAAGTTCCGTACCACTCTTCGACGCAGAGAATATAGTGTTCCACGACGGCATTCAGTCGTGCAAACTGTGCGCGGGCAGTA
>JAFQOH010000076.1:0-9242 GCA_017403345.1 Thermoguttaceae bacterium | reverse complement strand
GCACCGCCTCCCAAAAGCGACGCGAGACGCGCCGCCTCCCAAACTGGCTGCCCGTCATGTCGCCGCGGCCGTGAGGAAGGAACATCTTGAAAGTTGTTCCTCCCTCAGACTCCCTCTTCAAGAACTTTTTAAACTGTTTTTCTTTTTTTGTTTTTGTTTTTGCCGTTTCCAAGTCATCTTTGAGCTTTCTTCCGAAAAAGTCGGCAGGAAATCGAAACTTCTTTCAAAAAATTGGGACGTCCCGCCTTTACAAAAAGTCGAAAATGAGGTAAAATAAAGAAATATCGTTTTTTCAGATCATGTTTTTTAAGAGGCTATTCATGTCAAACGATCCGAACATCCATGCGGTAAATCCGGCGAATCCTTCAACGACGGAATACGGGGCGGAACAGATCTCTCACCTCAGTGACCTGGAGCACGTGCGAAAACGTCCCGGCATGTACATTGCGGATACGACAACGCGCGGTCTGCACCACCTCGTTTACGAAGTCGTGGATAACTCCATCGACGAAGTCATGGCAGGCTATGCGTCGTTCGTTAACGTGACGATCAACACAGACGGCTCGATCACCATTGAGGATAACGGGCGCGGTATCCCAGTCGAGATCTACCCGGAACTCGGCATTTCGACTCTGGAAGGAGTCATGACGGTGCTGAAGTTCGGCGGTAAATTCGGCGACGGAGCCTACACGACCTCCGGCGGTCTGCATGGTGTCGGCGTCACGGTCGTGAATTTCCTCTCCGAGTGGTGCACTTGCCAGGTCTGCCGCGACGGTTTCGTCTGGCAGCAGGAATACGAACGCGGTGTCCCGACTGGACCGGTCGTGAAGATCGGAAAGTCTGACGCCACAGGAACGAAAACCACTTTCAAACCCGATCATGAGATCTTTCCGGAGATCAAGTTCCAGTACAACACGCTTTTCCGCCGTCTGCAGGAGCTTGCGTTCCTGAACAAAGGCGTGCGCATCAACTTTAAGGACAATCGGACCGGGGACGGCGATTCGTTCTATTTTGAACGCGGTATCGTGGAATTCGTGGAGTATCTCAACCGGACGGTGACACCGATCCACAAAGATGTTATCAATATCAAAGGCTCCCAGAACGGCGTGGAGTGGGACATCGCGCTCCAGTACACGTCCGAGTATACGGAAAATGTGCATTCCTACGTCAACAACATCAACACGGTGGAAGGCGGAACGCACGTTTCGGGTTTCCGTGCTGCCATCACGCGCTCGATGAACCGCTACGGCGTGAAGGAAGACCTTTTCAAGAAAATGACCCCCTCCGGCGACGACTTCCGCGAAGGGATCACCGCCGTCATTTCTCTCCGTGTTCCGACGCCGCAGTTTGAAGGTCAGACGAAGACGAAACTTGGAAACGGCGAAGTGGAAGGGATCGTTTCGTCGGCGGTCTACGAATTCATGATGAATTTCTTTGAGCAGAATCCGACCGACGCCAAAGCACTGATCCAGAAAAGTATCCTGGCCGCCGATGCCCGTGACGCTGCCATGCGTGCGAGAAAAGCGGTCCGCGAACGCAAGGAAGTCCTTTCTGCAGGCAGTCTTCCGGGGAAACTTCTGGACTGCACGAGCCGCGATTTTGAGAAGTGTGAACTCTACCTCGTCGAGGGCGACTCGGCAGGCGGGACGGCAGAAGGGGGCCGAATGCGCGAATTTCAGGCGATCTTGCCTCTGCGCGGAAAGATCATCAATGCCTACAAAGCGCGTGAAGACAAAGTGCTCGCCAATCAGGAAGTCCGCAGCATGATCTCTGCGATCGGAACGGGGATCGGCGACGACATTAACCTGGACAAACGGCGATACAACAAGATCATCATCATGACGGACGCCGACGTGGATGGCTCGCACATCCGCACGCTGCTTTTGACGTTCTTCTACCGTCAGATGTACGACTTGATCAAAGGCGGATTCGTTTACGTCGCGCAGCCGCCGCTCTTCCGCATCACGCAGAAGAAAAAGGTCTCCTACGTCCAGACCGACGAAGAGCTGAAGTCGATGCTGCTGACGAATGGACTGAAAGATTCTGTCTTTGACCCGATGGACGGACGCATCATCGAAGGGGAGGCGCTTCTGAAACTGACGAAGATCCTCGGCTCGCTCGAAGAATCGATCAGTATGCTGGAACGCCGCGGCATCAGTCTGAAAAATCACGCACTGCTTCAGGATCCTGTGACGGCGCGTCTGCCGGTCCTTCATGCGTTCGTGGGCACGCAGGAATTCTGGTTCCTCGATCATGCGCAGGTGGAGCAGTTTGCCGCGAAGTACGAAGAAGAGCACCAGACCGAAGTGGAAGTCCGTTACGGGACCCACCTCCATACGGAAGAAACCCTTCCTGCCGAAGGCGAAGAAGGCGCGGAAGAGAAAAAGAAGCTCGTCCTCCCGGTCATGGAGATCCACGAAGTGCGCTCGATCAACAAGCAGCTTCTGGAACTGCGGAACATGGGTTTCGAGATCGACTCGCTCATCACGCAGCCGCGCACCGGCCTGGAAGGAAACCGCTACGAACTGCGCTTCGGTGAAAGCATCGTGGGACTGGATGACCTCCGCGGTCTCCTGCCGTCGATACGAAATGCGGGAAGCAAAGGGATCCAGATCGCACGCTTTAAAGGTCTGGGGGAAATGGATGCGGAAGAAATTCGCGATACGACGCTCGACCCGGCACAGCGCACGATGGTCCAGGTCAAACTGGAAGATGCGGCAGCTGCGGACGATCTTTTCCGCATTCTGATGGGCGAAAGCGTGGAACCGCGCCGCGAGTTCATCGAAAAATACGCGCTCGACGTGACGAATCTCGACGTTTAAGAGCAAGGTTTTCAAAAGAAGACCGCGGCGAAATGGTAAATCTCGACGCGGTCTTTTTTCTATCGTGAAAGAAAGAAAGAAAAGATCCCCGACTGAGTGATTTTCAACCGGGGATCTTTTTTTATGCTTCCTTATGCTTCGTCCTCTTCATCGCCGATCGGAGCGTTTTCTTCGACCGGCACGACTTTCACGGCAACCAGGCGATCGTCGGCATCCACATTCATGATGCGGACGCCCTGCGTGTTTCGTCCGGTCACGCGGACTTCGTCAACGTTCATGCGCTGGATCTTTCCGCGGGCCGTCATCATCAGGATCTGATCGCCGGGGAAGACTACCGCGATGCCGATGACGCTGCCGTTGCGCTGGGACGTCCGAATGTCCATGATCCCCATTCCGCCGCGGGTCTGGCGTCGGTAGGAGCGCGCGCTGGAATCCGCGTTCTCCGCTCCTTCAGCGGTCTCTTCCGTTTCGGGAACTTCCACGTTTTCAGGCATTTCGGCGTTTTCAGGCATTTCGGCGTTTTCGTCTTCCGGAGCCGGCACTTCAGACGTATCGTGTCCGAATGGCGTCTGTTTTCCATAGCCATTCTGACAAATGGTCAGCAGATTGGCACCCGGCTTGACGATGGCCATGCCGACGACTTCATCTTCGCCGCGCAGCTTGATCCCGCGCACGCCCGTGGCGGTACGCCCCATCGGACGGACATCGGTGTGGTCGAAACGGATCGCACGGCCATTTTTCGTGGAGAGGACGATGTCTTCGCCCGGTCCCACGATGTCGACGCCGATCAGTTCGTCGTCCTCACGCAAATTGCACGCGATCAGACCGAGTTTTCGCGGACGGCGATAGTCGGAAAGTTCCGTCTTCTTGATGACGCCCTTCTTCGTCGCCATGACGAGGTAAAGCCCCTCCTGATCGAACTCGCGGACCGGGAGACAGCGTGCGATGTGCTCGTCTTTTTCCAGTGTGAGGAAATTGACGATGGCGCGTCCCATGCCGTCGCGGGCAACTTCGGGAATGTCGTAGATCTTGCGCCAGTAGACCTTCCCTTTGTTCGTGAAGAACATGAGGAAGTCATGCGTGGAGCCCACGATCAGGTGTTCGATCGGATCCTCGCCCTTGGTCTTCGCACCCTTGAGGCCTTTTCCGCCGCGGCGCTGTGCTTTGAACATCGAGGTCGAAGTCCGCTTGATGTACCCGCCGGACGTGATGGAGACGACCATGTTTTCTTCGGTGATGAGGTCTTCCAGATTCGTATCGAGATCCACCAGCTCGATCCCCGTACGGCGAGCGTCCCCGTAGCGGTCGCGCATTTCTTCGAGATCTTCGCGGATGATGGCGAGAATGTTCGCGTTGTCCGAAAGGATCCGATCGTACTCTTTAATGTTTTCGAGCAGTTCGTTGAATTCGCCCGCGAGTTTTTCCTGCTCCAGGTTGACCAGCTGGCCCAGCGTCATGCGGAGGATCGCGTCGACCTGGACCGGCGTGAGCGTGTACTCCGTACGCTGTCCGTACTCCAGAACGTAATTCGCAAAACCGTCTTCGCCCAACGCGCGTTCGATGAGCGACGAGGGGCACTTGATCTCGGAAAGGAGCCGGGCTTTCGCTTCCGCCTGCGTTTTCGAGGTCCGGATCGTTCGGATGACGTCATCGATGTTCGCGTGCGCCAGAAGGAGACCTTCCACCGTATGCTTGCGCTGCCGCGCTTTGTTCAGGAGGAACTGCGTTCTGCGGCGGATGACGCTCATGCGGTGACGGATGAACTCCTGGAGCAGTTCCTTAAACGGCATGATGCGCGGTTTCCCGTCCACTAGAGCAAGCAGGATGATGGAAAAACTGTCCTGCAGCGGCGAAAATTTGTAGAGCTGATTCAGCACCACGTTCGGGTCGGCATCGCGTTTCAGTTCCAGAATGACGCGGACCGGTTCCTTCAGGTCGCTTTCGTCGCGGATGTTGGAGATCCCCTCGATCCTGCCGTTGGTGACCAGTTCGGCGATTTTGTTGATGACGTTGATCCTCGTCTGCTGGTACGGGATCTCGGAGACGACGATGCGGGAGCGGTTCCCCTTCATCTCTTCAATGGCGGCACGCGCGCGAACGACGATGGTGCTTCTTCCCGTCAGGTACCCATTGTAGATGCCTGTGCGTCCGCAGATGATGCCGCCGGTCGGGAAGTCCGGACCGGGAACGATGGACATGAGTTCGGGAAGCGAGACGCCGGGGTCGTCGATGACTCGGATCAGAGCGTTGCAGATCTCCGTCAGATTGTGAGGCGGAATGCTCGTCGCCATACCGACCGCGATCCCGTTCGCACCGTTGACCAGCAGGTTCGGGAATTTGGAGGGGAGGACGACCGGTTCCAGATTGCGTTCGTCATACGTGGGGACGAAGTCGACCGTGTCGAGCTTGAGGTCCTCGAGCATCATGGCTGCGAAGCGGGACATTCTGGCTTCCGTGTATCGCATAGCCGCGGGGGGAAGACCGGCGATAGAGCCGAAGTTTCCCTGTTTATCGACCAGGACGTACCGCATGTTCCACTCTTGCGCCATACGGACCATGGTCGGATAGACGATACTTTCACCGTGCGGGTGGTAGTTTCCGCTGGTATCGCCGGAGATCTTCGCGCTCTTCACTCGAGCCGAGGCCGGCCCCAGGTTCAGGTCGTTCATCGCCACAAGGATACGGCGCTGGGAGGGTTTCAGCCCGTCGTGAACATTCGGGAGAGCACGGCTCACGATGACGCTCATAGCGTACGTGAGGTAGCTGTTCTTCATCTCCTCTTCCACGGTGTACTCAAGCAGCCGGCCGCCGCCGACGATCTCACCGCCGGCACCGGGATTTTCGTTTTCATCCATCGGAGGAATGTCGTTTGCGTCAGACACGATTCAACCTTCTAATAAAGTACTCAATATTAATTAATACTACCAAATGATTTTACCATTTTTTGAATAAAATTTCAAGCCCCCCCAATGGACATTTCGAAGGAAATTTTTCTTTTTCATCTGCCAGAGTAAAAAAAATGTTAAGATCTGCCGATTTTGAGTTTTAATAAATCCTTTTTACTTTTTTTTGCTTTTTGAGTGCAAAATCTTGGGAAAAGGCCTCAATAAAATACGGGAGCGGATCCCAAAACGGCAAAAAAACTTGAATATTCACGGGATTCTGTTTCGGATTCCCTCTTGACTAATTTTCGTAATGTGCTAAAATAAAGGGAATATGTTTTTTATTGTGTGCTTTGGTAATCGTTTCATTCGAAAGGAAAGCCGGAGCAGATTAAGAGTTTGAGTTCTACTCAGAAGAAGGGATGAGAATCCATGACGAAGTACGTTTATAGTTTTTCTCAGGGCAATGCCGACGGCAACAAAGACATGCGTGAGCTGCTTGGCGGTAAAGGTGCCAACCTTGCCGAAATGGCGCGCAACAATCTGCCGGTTCCGGCTGGTTTCACCATCACGACCGAAGTCTGCACGTATTTCTACGATCACGGCAAGACCTATCCGGAATCCCTGAAAGCCGACGTCGAAGCCGCCATGAAAGGCATCGAAGCTGCGATGGGCAAAAAATTCGGCGATACGGAAAATCTTCCGCTGCTGGTCTCCTGCCGCTCCGGCGCGCGTGAATCCATGCCCGGTATGATGGACACCGTTCTGAACATCGGTCTCAACGACAAGACCGTCCAGGTCCTCGCCGAGAAATCCGGTTCCGAACGTTACGCCTGGGACTGCTACCGCCGCTTCGTCCAGATGTACGGCGACGTCGTGCTCGAAATGAAACCGGCCAACAAAACTGAGATCGACCCCTTCGAAAAGATCCTCGAAGCCAAAAAAGAGGCTTGCGGCGTCGAACTCGACAGCGATCTGTCCGCTGATGCTCTGAAAGAACTGGTCGCCGAATTCAAGGCCGCCGTCAAAGAAGCCACCGGCAAAGATTTCCCGGAAGATCCGATGGAACAGGTCTGGGGAGCTGTCGGCGCTGTGTTCGGAAGCTGGATGAACGACCGCGCGATCGTCTATCGCCGCACCTACGACATCCCGCACTCCTGGGGTACCGCCGTCAACGTGCAGGCCATGGTCTTCGGTAACATGGGCGAAGACTGCGCCACCGGCGTTGCTCTGACCCGCGACGGCGCCACCGGCGTCAAAGGCATCACGGGCGACTACCTCATCAACGCTCAGGGTGAAGACGTCGTGGCCGGTATCCGCCGTCCCAAGAAGATCGAAGAATCCCTCGCCACCGACATGCCGGAAGTCTGGGATCAGTTCCAGGAAGTCGCTCTGAACCTCGAAAAAGCCTATCGCGACGTTCAGGACATCGAATTCACGATCGAACGCAAAAAGCTCTACATGCTCCAGACCCGTAACGCCAAACGTACCGGTTTCGCTCACGTGCGTACTGCCGTCGAAATGTGCGAAGAAGGTCTCATCGACAAAGCGACCGCCGTCAAACGCGTTCCGGCCAACGACGTCACCCAGCTCCTCCAGCCGATTTTCGCCGGTGCCGGTCTCAAGGGCATGACCCCGATCGCCAAAGGCGTCAACGCCGGTCCGGGTGCTGCGACCGGTCAGATCTGCTTCCAGCCTGACGAAGCGGAAGCCTGGTGGCAGAAAGACAACAGCGCGAAGCTGATCCTCGTCCGTCGCGAAACCACTCCGGAAGACCTTCGCGGTATGCAGGTCGCCCAGGGTATCCTCACCAGCTTCGGCGGTGCTGCTTCCCACGCTGCTCTGGTTTCCCGTCAGATGGGTAAAGCCTGCGTCTGCGGCTGCGACGGCATCGTCATCGACTACGCCGCCAAGACCATGACGGTCGGCGACCAGGTCTTCAACGAAGGCGACTGGATCTCCGTCGACGGTTTCACCGGTAACGTTTACGCCGGTCAGGTCCCGACCTCCCCGTCCGAAGTCCTCCAGGTTCTGCGCGACGGCACTCTGAAAGCCGAAGATGCGCCGCTCTATCAGCTCTACGCCAAACTCATGGGTTATGCCGATGAATTCAAGAAGCTGAAGATCCGCACGAACGCTGATAAACCGGAGCAGGCTGCCACCGCTATCGCTCTGGGTGCCGAAGGTATCGGTCTCACCCGTACTGAGCACATGTTCTTCGATCACATCGACGAATTCCGTACCATGATCCTGGCCGACAACACGGCAGACCGTGAAAAAGCCCTCGAAACGCTCCTGCCGTTCCAGCAGGCCGACTTCGAAGGTCTCTTCACCGCGATGGACGGCAAATACGTCACCGTTCGTCTCCTTGACCCGCCGCTCCACGAGTTCCTCCCGCACGACCTTGCCGGTCAGCAGGAACTGGCTGCCAAAACGGGCATGACCGTTGAATTCATCCAGCAGCGTGTCCACGATCTGGCCGAATCCAACCCGATGCTCGGTCACCGCGGCTGCCGTCTTGGAATCGTCTATCCGGAAATCACCAAGATGCAGGCCACGGCCATCATCCGCGCTGCGATCGCCTGCGCGAAGAAGGGCATCACCGTGAAACCGGAAATCATGGTTCCGCTCGTCACGTGCCTCAACGAGTTCGCCAACCAGGAAGCCATCATCCGCGCTGCCTGTGATGCCGAACTGGCTGCCGCCGGCATTGAGATCGCCTACATGGTCGGTACGATGATCGAAATTCCGCGCGCTGCTCTGAACGCTGGCGACATCGCTCAGAAGGCTGAATTCTTCTCCTTCGGTACGAACGACCTCACCCAGACCTGCCTGGGCATCAGCCGCGACGACTATGCCGGATTCATCAACGAGTACCTCGAAAAGGAAATCTTCCCGAAAGATCCCTTCCAGGTCCTCGACCAGACTGGTCCTGGCAAACTCATGAAGATCGCCGTCACGGAAGGCCGCGAAACCCGCGCCAACCTCGAACTGGGCATCTGCGGCGAACACGGCGGCGAACCGTCCTCCGTCAAGTTCTGCCACAAGATCGGTCTTGACTACGTCTCCTGCTCGCCGCTGCGCGTTCCGGTCGCCAAGCTGGCCGCCGCTCAGGCTGCTCTGGAAGACTAAGTTGAAATTTTTTAAGTGAGTGGATCCCGATCCGCTGACTTAACGGACGAAAAGAAGCTCTCGGAGAGATCCGGGAGCTTTTTTCTTTTCCCTCACCCCCTTGAAATTTTCGAAAGATGGGGTAAAATGAAAACTGGTGAAGTGGAAATTTTTCCCATTTCGCTGAAAACAAAATAAATTTGAGAGACGCCGGACCTCCGGCATTTTCGAATGCGCTAAAACAAATCGATCTTTTGCAAATTACGACCCGGCTTGCCGGTTTTGGGAAAGGCTCTGTCACAACAAATGGTTGATTTTTGACGAGAAATAGCGTATAATAATAGTAAGAAACAGTACCACCGAAGGAGGTAATTGGATATGCCTACTATCAAAGACGCATTAGATATTATCGGTAAGTTGACTGTCG
>JAFQOH010000075.1:0-43737 GCA_017403345.1 Thermoguttaceae bacterium | reverse complement strand
TGGTGTTGGCGTTGGCGTTGGTGTTGGCGTTGGTGTTGGCGTCGGTTTTAGCGGCGGTTTGGGGAATGAGGTCTTTTCATGAAAGCCGGAAAACGAAAGTTCATTCTTCCATGACCGCAAACTGAACGTCCGAGATCCCGGCCTCGGCAGCCGCAAGAAGGAGCGGTTCGACTTCCGCGTAGGGAACACTGCGTCCGGCACGGATCCGAAGCTGGAAAGGTGCGGCGGTTTCATCTTGATGTTTTTTTTCTTGGAGAAGAAGCGCGGAAAGTTCTTCATGAACGACCGGCCGCACGCCAATGAAAAGTTCCCCTGCCCGCGGAACGGAAAGCGTCAGCCGGCGAATTTCATCCTGCGGGATCTCTTTTCCTTCTTCTGCCTTGGGAAGTTCCACTTCGACCGCATTTTCCTGATTGGTGAAGTGGCTGGCTACGAGGAAAAAAATGATGAGCAAAAACACGACGTCGATCATGGGCGTCATATTGAAGCCGACCGCTGCGCCTGTGTGTCGGGGAGCTTTCATCGTTTGGTTTCCTTTTTCCTGTTTTTCTTTGGGAGTTGGAGCCTTCCCGATACTTTCTCTATCTTGGAGGCCTGATTTCGGAACACATACCGCGTATTCCACGTTCGCGGCAGTTGGAGATTCAGCCTTTTTCGGAATTTCCTCCGGAACGTGACGCGTTTCCAAGACGGCGGCGGTAACGTTTCAGCGGAAGGAAAATGGACTGGATCCGAGTCGTCATCTCTGCCATGTGGAGATCGATCCGGTTTCTGAAAAAGGCGAAAAGTCCAATGCTCGGGATCGCGACGAGCAGTCCTTCCACCGTAGTAACGAGCGCTTGGTAAATACCGCGTGCGAGTTCTGGCCCCTGTGCCGAGCCTTGAGCCGCGGCGATCTGCTGGAATGCCGTGATCATTCCGAGGACTGTGCCGAGAAGTCCCAGCATCGGCGCGAGATTTCCGATGACGGAGAGGATCTCGATCTTTCGGAAGAGGTGCGCCGCCTGTTCGGAAACGGCATCTTCAAGCGTCTTCTCAATGTCGTTCCATTCGCCGTCATTTTCGAGCAGGCCCATGCTCACGACGCTGGCCAGCGGGCAGGGATTCTTTTTGCAGAGGTCATTGGCGGCCTGGAGCTGTCCGTTGGCGAGAAGTTCACGAAGCTCTTCCGTCAGTTTCTCCGGAATGAGCTTTTCCCTGCGGATCGTCAGGAAAAAACGGACCGCAAAAGCAACTGCCGTGACAGAAAGCAGGATAATGACGAGACCGGTAAGTCCGCCGGATGAAATGATTTCGACCATGGGGTTCCTTCCATAAAAAATGGGTCTGGGGAACGGGAATTTTAAATGGAGCTTCCCAAAACTGCGTTCTGGAAATCTGGTTTAGGAAGTTTCTTAAAGTGCACGCGAAGGAGAAGGACTGACTCGAAAAGAACGGGTTCAGTTCTCCGTTTTCAATTTTGCCGCTTCTTCCGGCCTTCCGCCAAGTTCCAGCGCTTTCTGTGCCTGACGAAGGGCTTCGCGGCTGAGTGTCGGATCCTCGCGGTACACCAAAGCCGTACGGAGGAACGCGAGTGCCGCGGAATCGTAATTTTTGAGCCGAAGGAAGGCCTGACCAAGCAGGAAGGAAGGACCGGCGCGTAGTTCCAAAGGAAAGGTTTCGAGCTGTTCCTGCCAAAGTGCCGCTTTTTCCTGCGAGACCTCCATCATCTCCAGACGCCAGCACTGCGCCTGCGCCAGAGACGAGATCCGCGGGTCTTTGTGCTCGGCAAAAACTTTCATTTTCTGAACGGCGTCTTTCCCTCCAGGAGAAAAAAGAAGAAAACTCCCGCATAAAACCGCCATTGACGGAGTCTTTCCATGCGTGCGCATGAGTTCCTTCGCCATTTTTTCGATCTGAAGGTCTCCGGGAAGCGTCTGCCACGCCATTGGGATGCACGAAAAAACAGGGTCGGGCATTTCTGGTTCAAGTTCCGTAAGGGCGGCAAAATCCTTCACAGCCTGGGCATGAAATCCGAGGGACGTCTCGCATCGAATGATCTGGGCCCGGATCTCGACCTCGATCCAGCGTTTTTCAGCCGAAAAGAGCGCCTGTTTGTAAAGCGCGAGGGCGTCGCGATGATTTTTCTGACGAAAATGCAGATCCGCCTGCTGATGCTCGCCAGACTTTCGGTAGTGGATCCTGCGAACCAGATGCGGCTCGAACGTTTTGGTGCCGTCGGACATTTTCAGAACGAGTCCGTTACGGTCAAACCCCTCGACGCTCCCCGTGTACCGAACGAAGCCTCTGTCGTCGTTTCGATCCAGGACCTCTACCACTTCCCGGCCATGCGGAAGCACGTTTTCTCCGGAACGGCCGGAAGAAACGCCTGAACTCAAAACGCGCGGAGTCTGGGAAAAAAGCGGACTTTGCACTGCCGGCATCTGCTCCATCTGTGCGAAAACTGCAAGCATCAGGAGCGGCTTCAGGAGCCGTTTCCGAAAAAAAATAGATGGTCTTTTCATGGAACTACCTCTGGTTCAGCTGCTCGACGTTCAGGTAAATGAATTGCCCGCCGTTCTGCTCCGCGAGAGCTTTGAGCCACCCGGCGGCTCGCCCTCCGTTTCCAAACTGGATGGCGTTGATCTGCGTTCCGGAAGCGTTTTTTCGGATCCGCTCCAGATCTGCGGAATTCAGTGCCGTTTCATTTTCGTCAGCGTCCGTCAGGAAAAAAATGACGTCCGGACGCTGATTCAGTGCACGCAGCAGTGCCGTCCGATGATCCGTTCCGCCAAACGGCATGATGGAATTCAGAAAACGTTCCGCGTTGGCAATATTTTCCCGAGTCGCAAAAAGGAGCCTGTCTTTTTCGTACTGGAGGAAATCTTCTTCAAGCCCGCAATAAAAAATGATCTGGAACTGCTGATTCGACTGAAGCATGCGCAAACTCCGGCGAAGTTCTCTTTTCGCTGCGTTCATCAGGGAGGGAGAAGATTGCGTCGGCCGGTACTCCATACTTGCAGACCGGTCAAAAAGAAAAACGAATGTGTTTCCCTCGCCCGTCGTCCCAAAGCAGGAGACGGTCCCCTTTCCAAACCCATCAAACGTGCCGATTCCGATCCCCGCCACGTCGCCAAGACCATCCGTGACGCGGTCTAGACCGGAACTGCCATTCCCTGTCGAGGGAGCTAGGCCGGGGGCGGAGACCGGAACGTCCGGGATCTCCGGGGAATCCGTGTTTTCGAATGCCGAGGAAAGTTCCGCGACGATCTCCGCCTCCGTTTTCTGCGACGTTTCTTCCTGAAGCTCCGACGATTCTGGTGAATTAGACGACGATTCAGAGTGATCCGAACTGTCCGCCGCCGATTCGTAAAGGACCTTTTCCTGACTCACCGTTTTGAAGGCAATGCCGACCTCCGCGGTCTCCTCTTCCGTGAGCCCTTTTTCCGATTCCGAAACTGTCTGCGTGATGGTAAACGTCAGAAGAAGGAAAAGCAGCGCATGAAAAAACAGAGAAACTCCCCAGGAAGACCAGAACGTTTCGCGCGGTGCACTGCCTGAGGGATCCTGACCCTTTTTTTCGCGTGAAAAACTTTCGTGTGAAAACGTTCCTTCTTGTGCCTGCTTAGCCGTCGGCTGGACAGCTGGACGTGCCGAGCTGCCCGAGGCTGTTTGAGGAATTGACGGAGCTGCCGGAGGAGCCGGTTTCTGGATCTGGGACATGACGGGCCTTAAAAGGAATTTTCTCTTCATGGAAATGGAATAGGAAGACGCTCCTGCGAACATTCAGGAGGACGCTGCACATTCTTCCCGGAGTGAAGGATAACTGAAAATCGAGATCATGTCAAGGGAAAATTCCGCCGCACTGACTTTTTCAAAAAATTTTCAGAAATTTTGCCAAAATCGCTCAAATGTCCCTCTGCGTGAAGACGCCGAAACGCCTGGATGCCGAAAGTACCCAAATCTACCGCGCTGGATCCTGAAAATGATAGAAAAAAATGGCGTAAACGTTTCGTCTAAAGAATTTTCGGGTCACGAGAATTTTTGCGAATACAAGGGCGTGTACACTGCGAACATCTTGCTCATTTTACCAAAATTACTTAGCCTAACGCCAAAATATCCTCCATAATAGAAAGTGAGGCGTGCGTATTTTGCCTGTTCGAAAATATTGACGGAAATGTTGAAATTAAAAATCAGGTCGGGGGACACGATGAGAAAAGATGATCGGAATCTATTTTCGGAAAGAAACTGGATCGAAAAAAGCCGGGATGATGAAAACAGCCACGGCCGGCAGAACGGGATGGGTGCGGAGTTCGGCACTGAAAAACATCAATGTGAGCCGAAGGACGCAGAATTTCTGACCGTGGAGGAAGCGGCAAAAGAGCTAAATGTCTCGACCAAAACGATCTCCCGGTGGCGAAAGCAGGGACTGGAAAGCGAAAAGCGTCTGATCGCAAGCCGAAACCGGGTCGTGATCCGTCGAGAGGCGCTCCGTACTTTCGCCGAGGCACAGCCGAAGCGGGTCGAAAAGGGACGGAAATTCTCGCAGATGTCCCCGTTGGAAAAGCTCGAGATCGTGGAACGAGCGGCAAGAATGGCGGCGGTCGGAAAGAAATTGACCGAAGTCATCCGAACGTTGGCAAAAAGTACGGGCCGCAGTGCCGAAACGATCCGCTACACACTGAAAAACCACGACGCGCATCATCCCCAGGACGCTATTTTTCCGAAGTATCAAAGATCGCTGACCGAGCAGGAAAAGAATCAGCTTCTCGAGGATTTTCGCCAGGGAATGCGAATGGAGGAACTTTCCGCGCGCTACGAGAGGACCAAAACGAGCATCTATCGGATCGTGGCGGAAACTCGGGCAAAACGGATCCTGGAGATGGATCTCGAATTTGTCTCCTGCCCTGAGATCGAGACCGCAGAAAAAGGAAGCGATGAAGAACGCATGATCCTCGATGAGATGCCGTCAAACGGATCCGTACAGAGGAGACCGAGACTGCCGGGAAACCTGCCCTCATATCTCGCAAGCCTCTATTCGGTCCCGCTTTTGACCTTCGCTCAGGAGCAGCACCTCTTCCGAAAAATGAATTACCTGAAAATGCGGGCGGCCGATTTGCGGAAAACACTGGATCCAAACCGTCCGTCCGGAAAATTGATGGAGCAGATCGAGAATGATTTTGCCGATTCCAATGACGTCAAAAATCAGCTCGTTTCCGCCAATCTCCGACTCGTCGTTTCCATCGCGAAACGTCACGCCGGAAGTACGAACAATCTGTTTGACCTGATCAGTGACGGAAATATGTCGCTCATCCGTGCCGTCGAAAAGTTCGATTACTCGCGAAAAAACCGATTCAGCACCTACGCGAGCTGGGCCATCATGAAAAACTACACACGGGCGATCTCCGATGAACAGCGCTACTATCGGAAATTCACGGCACTGGAAAACGAAGCCAATGTCGAGCGGGAAGAAGAAGTCTACGATCCGGTAGAATTTGAAAAAACGCAGACCCGCCAGCAGCGCAGAGTCGCAGAGGTCCTGAAGTGCCTCACGCCGCGCGAACAGCAGATCATCATCCGGCGCTTCGGACTGGATCGAAACTACCCGCCCATGACGCTCAAGCAGGTCGGTGAAGAACTGGGCGTCACGAAAGAGCGGATCCGGCAAATCGAGATCCTGGCTCTCAGCAAATTACGGCAAATGAATCCCGTCATGCCGGACGTCGAACCAAAAGAGACCGTTCCGACAGAGTAAAAACGCCCAATTTGCCCCCCTTGGGAGTGCGGTGATACAGTGCGCCATGCGCGCATTCACCGCTTTCGCGTGCGGCGATACTGGCCGTCAGGCCATTCGCCGAGAAGAAATATGGGGACTTTTTAAAGACTGCCTTCTCTGAAACCAACTCCAACTCCCGGCGAACGCGCGGAAGCGCGCTCTAAAAACGGAGCGGCCAACGAGCCGCGGTTTCTACGCCATCGCGCGGAAGCGCCATCGCCTGCCGCGGCTCGCGGCCGAAATTTTTGCGCACCATATCAAAGAAAGTGAATTTTGTCAAGAGGGGAGCGTTTTTTTTCACATTCTCATAGAAAATTTTGCAGAATCGATATTTTTCTATCAAAATTACTGGGGGGGGGCTTGTAAAAAATTTGGAAAAGCGTAAAATACAGATAATGAACTTTAATTCCATCGTTCTTTAAATTTAAAGGAGTTTGAAATGGCTCGTATCGTCGTACTTGATTCGATTTCGCAGGACGGACTGAACCTTTTGGAAGCCGCCCCTGGCATTGAATATGAAGTGAAGACCGGACTGAAAGGCGAAGAACTTCGCAACACCCTGATGGAATTCGACGGCGCGATCTGCCGCAGCGGCGTGAAATTGACCGCCGAGATCCTCGAGGGCAACACGCGGCTGAAGGCGATCGCCCGCGCTGGTGTTGGTACGGACAATATCGACAAGAACATGGCGACCCGTCAGGGCATGATCGTCATGAACACTCCGAGCGGCAACACGCTTTCCACGGCGGAACACGCGCTGGCCCTCATGTACGGACTGACCCGTTTCGTTGCTCCGGCGAACCAGGCGCTTGCGGAAGGCCGTTGGGACAAGAAACTCTTCACGGGTTCCCAGCTTGCCGGCAAGACCCTCGGCATCATCGGTCTTGGCCGTATTGGCCGTACGATCGCGATCCGCGCTCGTGCGATGGAAATGAAGCTCGTCGGTTACGACCCCTTCCTTTCGGATGCGATGGCAGAGGAACTCGGCATTAAAATGTTTGCGTCTTACCGCGACATGCTTCCGTACTGCGATTACCTGACGGTCCACACGCCTCTGACGGACGAAACGCGCGGCATGATCTCCTTCGACGAGATCAAGATGCTCCCGAAAGGCGCTCGTCTGATCAACTGCGCCCGCGGCGGCATTTACGACGAAGCGGCACTGATCGAAGGTCTTGACAGCGGTCACCTGGCCGGCGTGGCTCTCGACGTTTTCCCGACGGAACCGTGCACGGAAAACCCGCTCTTCGGCCGTAAGAACGTCCTCTGTACCCCGCACCTTGGCGCGAGCACCGCAGAAGCTCAGACGAATGTGGCTCTGGAAGCGGTGGAACTTCTGATCGATTACTTCACGACCGGCACGATCAAGTCTGCGGTGAACATGGCTCCTCTGGACGGCAAGACCCTCGGCGAGATGCGCGGGTATCTGGCATTGGCGTGGCGTCTTGGTCTGATGGCCTCCCAGGTCGAAAAAGGGCGTATTTCGAAGTGCGCGATCTCCTACCGCGGCGACGTGGCGACGAAAATCACCTCGCTGGTCTCCGGCGCATTCGCGGCAGGCCTCCTCTCCAACGCGACGGGCGGCGAATCGAACATCATCAACGCGAAGATGCTTCTGAAAGAACGCGGCATCGAAGTGGTCGAGAACAAAACGAGCGAATCGAACACGTTCAGCTCGCTGATCACGGTGGAAGTCACGAGCGAAACGGGCACCACGACGCTCTCCGGCACGCTGTTCGGCAACAGTATGCCGCGTCTGGTCCAGGTCAACGATTTCCGTCTCGAAGCGTATCTTGACGGCAATCTCTGCCTCTTCCTGCACGACAATGTTCCGGGCGTCATCGGCGCAGTGGGCAACGTGTTTGGCCGCAATAACGTGAACATCGAGCAGCTGTCTGTCAGCCGTGCGTGCGACAAATGCGACTGCAAAGCTCTCGGCGTTCTGGGCCTGGATGCCGTTCCGCCGGTCGCTGCACTGAGCGAACTCCAGAAAGTCACCGGTATTTCGAAGGTCATGTGCGCAACGCTTCCGGCAGTGAATGAACTTCCGGCGTGGCTCTAATAGCGGAGCGTCCCGGCAGATCAAAATCACTGAATTTCTGCCGGGGTTCCTTTTGAATTCGGAGATTTTATTTCCATAATCGAAGAAATTGGCAGTTTTTTGTATTATTTGTAGAAAAACTGCCAACTTTTTTTAATTTTTTTGTCTGAACCCTTGATTTTATTGAGATTTGGTGTATATTTTAAGTATGCATTCAGTGGAATGTACCCTTTTCGTTTTCCCCGCCTAACATCCGCAGTCCCTCGTTGACCTTGGACTGCATGAGCCTCGTTAAATATCAGGAGCAGCATCATGTCCGACGGTTCGATCTCCGGCAACAAACCGGAATCCTTCCCTGTTAATGAAAATTTGCCGACCGGAATTTCCGACTTGGAGCCGACACAAAATACGGAGACCCCCAAATCATATTCGGAAAATTCCGTTTCGGAGCTGAATATGGCTTCTGACGGAGTTTCTCAACAGGAACGTCCCTATCTCAAAAGTCGCCTTTCCTATCCGCACGACCCAGTCCAGCCGCGTGGAGTGAGTGCTTTTTCACGCTTTCGTTCTGGTCCGCGCAATCGTTCTGATGCGTCTTTCGGACACGGTCTGGAACTGGATGAAGAGGGGAAAAATGCAGAAATTGAAAACGTACAGTCCTCATACGATGCAGATCTTGAGGCTCAGTCTCCGGAAATGAAAACGTCTGAGCAAACTGGCGAAACCGCGTCCACCGGCATACCGCGGGAAAATCAGGAAACGGGATCCTATGGGGCCAACTCTGCGGAAAACGCCCCCAAAGAATGGAACGATCGGTTTTCTGGAAATCCCAACCGCGGTCAATATGGATGGCAGCAAAATAATATGGGACATTTTTCCGGACAGGGTGAACACAGATCCTATCCACACGAAAATCCTGGAATGAATCCGAACTCCTCCTTCCGCCAGCGAACGGACAGACAACTTTCCCGTCCAGGACGCATGATGCGCCAAAATTATGGCGGCCGGAACTATGGCAGTAGAAATTACGGAGATCGGAACTACGGAGACCGGAATTACGGAGATCGGAATTACGGAGACCGGAATTACGGAGACCGGAACTACGGAGATCGGAACTACGGAGATCGGAACTACGGAGATCGGAACTACGGAGATCGGAACTACGGAGACCGGAATTACGGAGACCGGAATTACGGAGATCGGAATTACGGAGATCGGAATTACGGAGATCGGAATTACGGAGATCGGAATTACGGAGACCGGAACTACGGAGACCGGAACTACGGAGATCGGAATTACGGAGACCGGAATTACGGAGATCGGAACTACGGAGACCGGAATTACGGCGGCAGGAATTACGGTAGGCGCAGTTACGATAACGGACGTTTTTCACATCCCTATGATGATCAGGACACGGATACAGGTATCGAGCAGACCTATCCTGCGATGAATTCCGAGGAGAACCGCGCAGAAATTCAGGAAAACAGCTCCAACGAACGTAATGACCGTTACGCAGGGCGGTCAGGCGGAAATTTTTCCTACGGCAGCGCTTCCTATCAGCGAGATCCGCAGTCGCGTTCGCGCAGTTACCCCCGCGAGAATGGCTTCATGTCCGAAGAGGATCCCAGCGGTTTCCGCAGCAAGTTCGGCAATTCCTCCGGCAGCCGTCCGTACCATCGCCTGCATCGCAGAAATCAGGAAGGTTACAGCACCTACAATCCGGCCTTTCCGGAACTGAATGAAGAACATTCGCCGCAGGAACCGCTTTCGCTCGCAGAAGAACTTGCCGACGAAATGAGCCGCGGCTTTAAAACACCGTCATCGGAAGGTGAAGAAGTGAATCCGACGCTTTCTCTTCGAGACGAATCGGTTGGGCACCTTCAGAAACTTTCGATGCAGGAACTCATCGCGGAAGCCCGCCGATTCGAAATTGGCGTTCCGGATGACGAAGAGCACGCCCAGCGTCAGGAGCTGATTTTTCGGATCATCAAGGAAAAAATCAAACTCAACGGTCTTCTTTACGGTGAAGGTACGCTTGAGATCCTTCCGGACGGTTTTGGTTTTCTCCGCAGCACGGAGTACCATTACCTTTCCTGCCCGGATGACATTTACGTCTCCCCAAGCCAGATCCGCCGATTTGGTTTGAAGACCGGCACGATCGTTTCGGGGCAGATCCGACCGCCGAAAGAGAACGAACGTTACTTTGCGCTTTTGCGAGTCGAAGCGATCAACTATCAAGATCCGAATGAATTTACGCGCAAAAAGCATTTCGATACGCTGCCCCCCGCGTATCCGGTCCAGCGGATGCGTCTTGAGTCGGACACCTCCTCAGAAGAGATCGAGACACGAGTCCTTGATCTGATGGTCCCGTTCGCATTTGGGCAGCGCGGTCTGATCCTGAGTCCTCCGCAGACCGGGAGAACGACGCTTTTGCGCCGGATCGCTCTGGCAGCAATGAAAAACTATCCGGAACTGTACGTTTTCATTCTTCTGATCGACGAGCGGCCGGAAGAAGTGGAAAAGATGCGGAAGCAAGTACAGGGAATGAACTGCGAAGTGGTCTGCTCGACGTCCGATGAACCGACGATGCGGCACATCCAGGTCGCGGATATGGTCATCGAGAAGGCGAAGCGAATGGTGGAATACGGTCAAAATGTTTTGATCCTGCTCGATTCCATCACTCAGCTGACGCGGGCTTGGCACTCGGAAACTCCGCCTGGAATGAAACTGATGCCGGACAACAGCAGTTTCCGTTCCCCTTCATTCCAGCTTCCCAAACGTTTTTTCAGTTCGGCACGCTGCGTGGAAGAAGGCGGGTCGCTGACGATCATGGCAACGATCCTGACGGATACGAACAACATAATGGACGAGGCGATCTTGGAGGAATTCCAAGGAAGCGGCAACGTGGAGATCGTGCTGGAAAAGCGTCTTCAGATGGAAGACATTTGGCCGACTATCGATTTGAGCCGCAGCGGGACCCGGCATGAAGATGCGTATCGGACAGCTGAGGAACTGCAAGCGGTCCTTAAATTGCGCAGGCTGCTTTCTGCGCTGAATCCAGCGGACGCCATGGTCATGCTGACGAATCGGCTTCGCAAGACCCAAACGAACGCGGAGTTTCTTACCGAGATCCTGAACAGCACGAACGCAGCTGCGCCAATTTCGGGACCTGTCGCGGACTGCTTAGAAACAGATAGATCAGACGCAGATGACCCCAAAACAGATGGCCCCCAAACAGATGGCCCCCAAACAAATGGACCGGACGCGGAAGCAGACACCGCAGCCCCCGAATGAGGTTTCGGCAGCAGACGGCTCCGGCGAAAACGCACAGGCTTCCGAATGAGCTCGGAAGAAACATTAACGTAACCCAGACAGGACAAAAAATGACCATTTATGAAGGGAAACTGAATTCGGAAATTCAGGGACGCATTGCGATCATCGTCGCAAAATTCAATCAGACGATCACGGAGCGCCTGCTGCAAGGTGCACTGAAAAAATTTGCGGAAATCGGCATTTCAGAGGAAAAGATCGACGTTTTTCGTGTACCGGGAGCGTTTGAGATACCGACGGTATCTGGAAAACTCGTTCAGAAATCGGAATATGCCGGTGTTTTGGCACTTGGAGCCGTCATTAAGGGAGAGACGTCGCATGACGAGCACATCAATCGAGCGGTGAGTCTCATGTTTGCGGAACAAGGTGCACGTTCCGGCAAGCCGGTCCTGTTTGGCGTCCTGACCTGCAACACGGTGGAGCAGGCTCTGGCGCGCAGTGCGTTTGATGATACTGCGCACGACAAAGCTCAAAAAGCGCACTTGGGAAACAAAGGCGCGGATTGTGCAGAAGCGCTGGTCGAAATGCTCGATCTGCTGAAGCAGGTCGGCTGAAAATGCAGGCTACACAGACCTTACTGCGCACACGCTTACTCCGCGAAACGAGACGGAGATCGGGCGGCGCAGAGTCCTTTTCATAAAAAAGAACAAAAGAGGAATTGGAGATCAAAATAAAATGCTGATCGATAAAAATCGCCGTGCCCGAGTCGTCGCTCTTCAGGTTTTGTTCAGCAAGGCACTGAATCCGACGCAGGGAAGTCAGGAGGAGATGATCGCAGAGCGCGTTAAACATGATGAGGAGCAGATCCGTTACGCGAATCGTCTCATCAACGGCGTTGGTCTGCGCATGGAGGAACTGGACGCGCAGATCGAAGCGGTTTTGGAAAACTGGAAATTTTCACGTCTTGCGGAAACGGACAAAAATGTCCTTCGCATCGGCATCTACGAGCTGATGAATATTCGCGAGCCGGTCGCCATCATCATGAACGAGGCCATTGAGATCGCGAAAGAGTACGGCGACAAAAAATCCGGAAGTTTCGTGAATGGTGTCCTGGACCGGATCCGTAAAAATCTGGAAGAAGCGGGACAATTAGCCGCCATTCCGGTTTCTGAAACTCAGAGATCTTAAATTTTACCGAGCGTGAGCCTGGTCGAGTGTGCAGAGCCGGGCCTGTGTCAGATATTTTCATCATTTCAAAAGGAAACCTGATGGGACTTTTCGGAATCATTAAGCGTGGTCTGGAAAAGACGAAACAAATTTTGAACACAGACATCCGTGACCTTTTTAAAAAAGAGGGGCGGCTGGTCGACGATACTTTTCTGGAAGAGCTTTTTGCCTCACTGATCCGGACGGACATGGGGGTCGAAGCAGCAAAAGAGATCCGGGAGGAGACTCGGAAAGAATTTCGCGGCAGAGTCGTTTTCATGGAGGACCTCACGGCTTCCGTAAAGGTGAAACTCAAGGAGATCATGCGTCAGGATTCGGCTCCGGTCAAACTTCGTGACGGAGAGACGACCGTCATCATGGTCTGCGGGGTGAACGGAAGCGGGAAAACGACCTCCATCGCCAAGTTGACAAAAATGTTTCGCGATCAGGGAAAATCCGTCGTCCTCGGTGCGGCAGACACTTTCCGCGCGGCTGCCGTGGAGCAGCTGACGGTCTGGGCCGGGCGTCTTGGGGCGGAGATCGTCACAGGAAAACCGGGATGCGATCCTGCGAGCGTCGCATTCAGTGCGGTCGAAACCGCGATCGCAAAGAAAGCGGACGTCTGCATCGTCGATACTGCCGGACGGCTCCAGACGCAGGTCAATCTGATGCGTGAGCTAGAAAAGATCCATCGTGTCATTGGGAAAGTCTGTCCAAGTGCGCCGCACGAGATCCTGCTGGTGCTCGACGCCACGACGGGACAGAACGGGATCAGTCAGGCGAAGCATTTTACCGAATGCGTTCACTGCAACGGCCTGATACTCGCCAAGCTGGACGGAACGGCAAAAGGAGGATGTGCGGTCGCGATCCGCAAGCAGGTGGACCTGCCCGTCAAGTACGTTGGGGTCGGCGAGAAGGCGGAGGATCTGGCTCTCTTTGATCCGGATGCCTACGTTGACGCCATGTTTGCGGACTGAGGCTGCTGTTTTTTTCGATCCAGACTGGAACTCCCGTTTTCCTTAAAGCGGCGAGTTCCGTTTTTTTTCTTGAAGAGTATTTGGGAAAATGCTTAAGATCCATTTTGTGATGAAAATCTCACCTCCTCGGCAAGTTTTTTTCTAAACTTGAATCTTTTTCTCTGGTTTTTTTCAAAATCTTCAAGATTTATGGAAATTCATCTAAATTAATCTTGCCGAAAATCGCCAAATTTTGTATTAATCGTGGCAGCGTGTATATTTCCCGCAGCATCAATTTATCGCAACACATCCATCGCAACATTAAAAGTAGAGACCGTTCATGGTACGAGCGTACAATCAGGAAATTCAGAAAAAGGCAGTTCCGCATCGTCGTCCGGCGTTTGCGCGATACGGATTTTCTTGCCTTCTGGCGGGATGGGGATTCCTGCTGGTCCATTTTTTGCCTGCAGAACTGCGGGCAGCTCCCGGAACGCCGTCCGATTTTTACGTGAGTGAGAATGCTGCGAACATTCTTCCTGGAACTTTTGAGCCGGAAGGAAGTTTCTCAAACGCCGCAGCCTCTCCGGATCTGCCGCAGGCGGAAGCTCAGAGTGCCGATGTTCCGGAGACGCCGGGAGATCTTTTGAGTACGCGAAACACGAATTCTCCTGGAAGTGACGAACTGACTGCGGGCGGCGCTCATGCGGCACTTCCGCTTCCGGAAACCGGGGTGATGGACATTGCGCCGATCAATGCACCGCTGGGTGCTGACGCTGAATCTGTTCTGACGGGAGCTGATACACAGGAAGTGCAGCTTCCGGGGACTTCATCGGACGGAACTGCTGGAACTGCTGGAACTGCTGGAACTGCTGGAACTGCTGGAACTCCTGGAACCGCTGGAACTGCTGGATCTGGCACTGGCAAAACAGACGCAGCCCAAACGGGCTCTTCCCCTGATGCGAAAATTTCGGGCAACGGGCTGGCGGTCGACACAGCAGACTCCCGAATGACCCAGGGACGGGAACACGAGGGAAAGATCGTCCGTGACGTGCAGATCATTGGCAATTCCCGTCATTCTACGGAGAAGATACTTCAGCAGATCCACATGCGGCCAAGCCATGCCTTCAAGTCCGCGAACCTGGACGATGACATTCTGCGTCTGAATCAGTCGCGTCTTTTTACGCTCGTGGAGCCGTACATTCGCTCGGTCAACGACGGCGTCGTGGTGATCTTCAAGGTCGAAGAGCGCCCGGTCATGCGCTACCTGCGTTTTCAGGGAAACGGTCCCATGCGCATCGGACTTCTGGAAACCGAGTGCGGACTGGTCCCCGGCCGGCCTTTCAGTCCGTACGACGTAGAAGAGGGACGTAAGAAACTGGAGACTCTCTACCATTTCCACGGTTACGCGCGCGCCTCGATCAAAACGATCCAGGGAGACAAAGTCGGCGACCCCGGCGTCATTTACCTCATTAATCCCGGGCCGAAACTCCGTATCGGCAAGACAGAATTCATCGGCAACACGATCGCCTCGGACGCACGTTTAAAGACTGTCATCCAGAGCAAACCCGGTTTCCTTTGGATCTTCAAGGGGGAACTGCGGAACGAAACGCTCCAGGAAGACATTCGGGTACTGGAAGACTACTATCGCCGGCTGGGATTCTTTTACGCACGGATCGGACGCCGGGTCAAGCGCACGAGCGACACCGGCTGGAACGACGTGACGTTCGTCATCGAAGAAGGACCGCAGGCCCACATTCGCGAGATCCGATTCGTCGGAAACGAGCAGTTTGACGCTTCCGTTCTGGCGGAAGACATGAAGATCGAAGAAGGCAAGCCTTTCAACAAAGACCGCTTGGACATGAGCATCATGCGCGTTCGGAAACGTTACGGACGCCAAGGGTACGTCTTTGCCGACATCAATGCCGAGATGAAGATGCTGGATGATCCTGGCCAGTGCGACATCGTGTTCTCGATCAAGGAAGGAAAGACCTACCGCGTCGGACGCGTGAACGTGGTCATCGAGGGTGAATTCCCGCATACGCAGATCTCGACGGTCCTGAATCGTCTTTCCGTGAAACCCGGTGATCTCGTCAACGTTTACGAACTCCAGCAGTCGGAACGCCGTCTGAAGTCCTCGCAGCTCTTTGCCGTCGATCCGGCACAGGGACAAATGCCGAAAATCATCTACTCGCCGCCGGAACTTGCAGAAGAAGCGGAGATCGCCGCACAGGTCGGATCCAATGCCGGTGCAGCTGCCGGATCTGGAACGGCTCCGGGACGGGGGGCTGGAAGCGCGGCTTCCGGAAGCGCCTCTTCTGCCGGAACATCTTCCTCTGCCGGAGCTGCGAGCCTCGGCGGCGGTGCGGGACGCGCGGCTCTGTCGGGCGAACGATCGCACCAGGCTCTCAAAACGACCATCGCAGACGTGGACGATTCGTTCCAGCTTCAGGAAAACGAAACGTTCATGGACGTCAACATACACACCGTCCTGCGTCCCATCGAAGAGGCGGAGGCTGTGGAGAATACCGCGGAAGACACGGACAAAAACGATGCCGCACAGTCTCATTTGGCAAACTCGGGCAACGCGGCAGGTTCGGAGGTTTCTTCGGACGCTCCGGCCATGGAGGCGGTCTGGTGCATGGAACTGATCGACCGTGAAAGCGGAAAAGTCATCCGGACCTACGAATTTCCGGAAGAAGAGACCGATCTGCACCTCAACGGTGAAGTGTGCGTGACGAATGACGACCCTGCCTACGGAAACATACCCGTTCAGGTACGGAACCGTTCTGCAAAATATCAGCACGAAGTACGCTATACACCGGCAATGCACGCACAAAATGGTGTACCGTGCACACCGTCTTCCGGAAATGTACCGCTTCAGAAGATCCCGGTTTACGAAGAAACGGAAAGTTTTTCCGGAACGAACGCACCGCTTTTGAATACCGATCATGCGCTGGGACAGACTTCCGGCGAGTCCATGGTCATTCGCGGAAACAGTCCGGAAAACGGCATTTCCACACCGGCTTCCACACCGGCTTCCACACCGGCTTCCACAGTGTCAGTCGATTCACCGTCGTGGGCCTCCTCGGAACTCGCAGGATCCGCACCGGCGGCACAGATCGAGTCCATCAATCCGCGTACGGGCCAGGCGTTGGCGCCTCCTCCGCAGCCGGGGATCTCGAATCCGGACGAAACGCCATTTTCTCCAGTCATCGGCGACACTCCGGCAGCCGGATACTCGCTGGGAGACTGGCAGCGTCAGAGCCTCCCCATCACGGCAAGCGCAGAGGAAACGACCACAGGACGCATCATGTTCTCCGTGGGAGTGAGTTCCGACTCCGGTCTGGTCGGTTCCGTGGTGGTGGATGAACAGAACTTCGACATTCGACGCTGGCCGAAAAGCTGGAGCGACATCAAAAACGGTACCGTGTGGCGCGGAAGAGGACAGCATTTCCGCATGGAATTGATGCCCGGTACGGAAGTCTCCCGCTATGCCGTGAGTTTTGACGAACCCTACCTGTTCAATACGCAGATCGGGCTGGGAACGAGCGCAATGTACTATGAGCGCAACTACAAATACTGGGACGAACGGCGTGTCGGCGGAAGCATCACCTTCAGTCGCGCACTGACTCACGATATGCGTGCGTACTTTGGATTTCGCGGTTTCGACGTTTACCTCGACGATCCCGTGCGTCCGACTCCTTCCCGTCTGGAAAACGCCCTCGGTCATTCCAGCCTCTTCGGTTTCAGTTTCCGATTGGTACAGGACCGCCGAGACAGTTCCTTCCTCGCGACAGAAGGATACTATGCGTCCATCGAGTTCGAACAGGTCGTCGGAACTTGGAGCTATCCGCGCTTCAACGCACAGTTCAAGAAATACTGGCTCCTCTACGAACGCGCCGATATGTCGGGCCGGCACGTGCTGAGCTTCACGTCTTCGTTCTCCTGGACGGGAGACGACACTCCGATCTACGAATCGTATTTTGCCGGCGGTTCCTCCACGATCCGCGGTTTCGAGTATCGCGGAGTTTCACCGCTGGAAAACGGTTACGCTGTCGGCGGCAACATGATGATCCTGGCCTCGCTGGAATACCTTTTCCCGATCACGGCGGACGATGCCATTCGCGGAGTCATTTTCTGCGACACGGGCACCGTCGAATCGAAGATCGACAGCTGGGAGGACAATTACCGCGTCGCCATCGGTGCCGGTTTCCGGATCTCCATGCCGGCGCTTGGTCCCGCTCCTATGGCACTCGACTTTGCCGTTCCGATCGTTAGGGAAGACGGCGATGAGAAGGAACTTTTCAGTTTCCGAATGGGCCTTCAGCGCTAAGTCAGAAAACAGAAAGCTCTCCCCCATCTACCCGTCCCAAAACACTAAGGATGAAGGACTGGAGGGATGATGGAATGAAGAGGTAAAGGCGTAACGGCCACAGAGTAAAATTTTCAAAGATCTCTGTGTCCGCTACGCCTTTTTTGATTTTCTGATGAGGTGTCGAACGTTCGAAATAAAACGATTGTGCGGAATAAATGGAGGTTTTTAAAAATCTCTCAGAATTCATGGGAAAAAACCGAAAATCATACTTGACAGAGTGTACCCGTGGAGTATACTGGAAACGTAACGTAAGTTCATTAGAACCTGTTCGGGATCCCTTTCATTTTCCGGACCGGTCTATCATAAAATCGCGGCAAATGGAGGCGATATGTGCCTGACAAATAAAATCCTGATCGGTTTGATCGTCATTGCAGTCGGCGTATGCTTTTACTTTTCTGCCATCACGCTGAAAACGCACAGTGTCTGGCGCAGTGAAGAAAAAAAACAGGCCAAGCAGCTTGAATCCCTGCAGGAAGAACTCCGTGTCTATGAAGTCGGCAAAGGACTTCCGGAGACGGAAGGGTACGTTCGTTCCATCTTCGAACAGGAAAAGTACCTGCGTGCGCTTCAGGATCTCCGCGGGCCGGTCTACCGCAACTGCCGCGTCCGCAGCACGTTCGCGTCTGACCGAATGTTCCAAGTCTTCATTCCCGGCCTGACGGAAGCTCAGCTCCCGGTCAACACGCCCCTGTTTGCGTTCCGCGCCTCCAAAAATGATGCGGACAAATTGGAGTATCTCGGCCGCTTCACGGTCCGGAAGTTCGGAGTGGACGGCGACACAGCCCAGCCCTATGCGGCGATCGAGCCCACTCGGGTCGCTTACGAGAAAAATGAACGTTTGACTCAGATGCTTTCCGACCGGAATCTGGAGCCTTGGACCCTCTTCTTCAGCATGCCGATCGATAAAGCGGAAGCCGCCAGCGAAAATGAGGACTACATTCCGTTTGATGCTGAGATCCGTTACTACGTCGAGCAGGAATACATCCTTCAGGATCTCATCGCAAAGCAGAAAAAACAGATCGCCTACATGACATCGCTCGTCGGTAAGGGGGCGGAAGTCGGCGAGTACGCGCTGGAACCGATCGCAAAGGTCTTCCATGGGGAAAATAAAAACCATCTTGCGAAGGTCTACTCCACGTACGAACAGGAAAACCAGGCAATGCAGAAAGCCAACCAGGCGCTCGCGGCACGTGTCGCGGAACTTGAACGGAAGAAGGCTGGGTATCAGGATTCCATCAACACTCGTCTGCGCCGTCCTTCGGCAAAACCGGCCAACTAAATGCCGCACAGACACCGTGAAAACGCACAGACACCGTGAAAACGCATGCTGATGCAGAGCCGCCTTCATGATTTTCGAAAAATGAAAACAAACCGAAAAAATTTTAGGATACAGGCCGTCGCTTTTGATATGGACGGCCTGATTTTTAATTCCGAGGACGTCTATTTTGAAACAGGAACGCGCCTCCTTGCGGAATTTGGATTTCAATACACACATGAACTCAGCGACCAGCTCATGGGATGCACGCCGCAGAGCGCGTTCGAGAAGATGATCGCGTGGCATCAGCTTCCCGTTTCGTGGCAGGAACTTCAGAAACGCTCCAATCAGATCTTCCTTTCGCTCATGCCGGAGTACCTTCAGCCGATGCCCGGACTCATGAAGCTGCTAGACTATTTGGACGCTCACGAGATCCCGCATGCGATCTGCACGAGCAGCTGTCGGGAACTGGTCGCAAAAATGCTGCCGATCCATGGGCTTGAGGCGCGTTTCGATTTCATCATCACGTCGGAAGACGTCACACACAGCAAGCCGGAACCGGAAATTTACCTGAAGGCTGCCTCGCGTTTCGGCGTTGCGCCGGAAGCCATGATGGTACTGGAAGACAGTCGAAACGGCTGCCTATCCGGTGCGAATGCAGGAGCGTTCGTGACGGCGGTCCCCGGCGAGCACAGCCGGCATCATGATTTCTCGATGGTCAACTGCCGTCTGGAACGTTTGGATGATGCGGAAATATTTCGCATTCTGGAAGAGCTTCGTTCCTGAAATTACGTTCCTGAAATTACGTTCCTGAAATTATTTAAGGTTCGTCCGGAAACTGCGTACCGATCAGGTCTGATCTCACCACAGAGTGCGCAGAAGAAACGCAGAAACAGACTGAAAAGAAAGAGGAAAAAAGGCATAGTGAACGTGCCCTGACACGAATTTCACGAAAAACACGAAAAGACGCAAATAAATTTTTTAAAATTAAAAAAGGTTCGCGCGCGCTCTGTTTTTACTGCTTTTTGCATTAAGATCCGTGTTTCTCTATGAGTTTTCAGTGGATTCCGCGGTAAAACGGGTACGCAGTTCCCGGATGGACCTTATTTAAGAAGACCTTGCGCAAAATTTCTTTTTCGGGTAAAATACAGAGTACGGCCTCCCAGCCGTAACGTCAGGCTGTACGCCTTCCTGGAAATTTGATCCCTTTGCGCAAGGAATCTTTCATGAATATTTGCCCCGCACACCTGTTTCGTATTTTTTCGCGGCCATGCTGTTTCATGGTCCAGATTTTTGTTTTCTTGAGTATTTTGACGGTCTCCGTACAGGCTCAGCAGTTTTTTTACGTCAATTCCGAAACCGGCAGCGACGAGATCGGAGACGGAAGCGCTTCTGCACCGTGGGCAACGGTGGAAAAGGCGCGGGACACGCTCCGAGAACTGCGCAAAACACAGAAATATCCGGAAAACGGTTTCGTCGTTGAGCTGACCGGCACGTTCTCCTTTCCGGAAAAAAATCTCACATTCACGGCCGAAGATTCCGGCGAAAGCATGCTCGCGCCGATGGTTTACCGAGCCTCAAAAGCTGGTGCGCTTTTCGTTGGAGGAAGTCCATTGAGTCAGGACGGTTTTCGCAAAGTCAGCGATCCGAAAGTGCTGGCGCGTTTGAAGGAAGGCGTTCAGGATAAAGTGTGGGAATTCGATCTTTCGACGGTCGGGATCACCAAGATCGCTCCGCTGCCGCAGAAATTCCAGACTTGGCCGTCAGTGGAACTTTTCTCGAATGAGAAAGCGATGCAGATCGCGCGTTTCCCGAATCAGGGCTGGATCGAGATCCCAAAAGTGATCGACCGCGGCGTCGCACCAGTCGACAGAACGAAAGATGAGTGGGAATTCGGCGTGCGTCCTGCCGTTTTTGAATTTACGGAAGAAGAACCGAAACGCTGGGACGTCTCCAAAGGGATCTGGCTCACGGGCTTCTGGTGCCATGACTGGTTTGCGGAAACGATCAAGCTGGGGGCGATCGACATGGAAAAGAAGCAGTTCACGACGGAAGTAAATTCCCGCTACGGCGTCGGAAATCACAGTGCGTGGCACACGGCAAAACGGCGCTATTTCGTCCTGAATCTTCTGGAAGAGCTGGATGCACCGGGCGAATGGTACATCGATACGGAGAAGAACGTCCTTTACTTCTACCCCAAAGACGGAGATCTTTCCAATGTCGTGCTTTCCGTTCAGAAGAAGACGATGCTTGAGATCCGAGACGCGAAATTTTTCGTTCTTGACGGCATTCAGGCCAAGTGTTCCCTCGGACCGGCACTCGCACTGAGGAACTGCGAGGATTCGCTCATCAAAAATGTCCGCGTTTTCAACACGACGAACGACGGCGTCCACATCGGCGGCGGGAAACGAAGCGGATTGGCGTACTCGGAAGTCTTCAATGCCGGACGCGCCTGCGTTTCACTCACAGGAGGAGACCGAAAGACGCTCGAAAAGTGCGAAAATTTCGTGACGAACTGCCATCTGCATCACTCTGGACGTCTTCAGCGCACCTCCGGCGGCTACTGCCTTTACTTCGGAGGCTGCGGCTGCTACGCCGCACACAATCTGCTGCACGATTCTCCGTACATCTGCATCGGCTACGGCGGGAATGAGCATCTTTTTGAGTTCAATGAAGTCCACAGCGCGATGATGGAAAGCGGCGACGGCGGCGGAATGTACACAGGACGCGACTGGGGGTCGCTCGGCAACGTCATTCAGTTCAACTACTTCCACCATTTCGGACAGGCGGGCGTGGATTGGCAAAAAGCACAGGGACTTTCGCCGGATTACGAGCCGCTGAAAGAGAGCATCATGGTCATGGGCGTCTATCTCGATGACTGCGACAGCGGAGACACGGTACAGAACAATCTGTTTTACCGTGCCGGCTGGGCGGCGTTCGTCGGGGGCGGGCGATACAATAAGATCCTGAACAATCTGTTCATCGAATGTACGGCAGCCGTGCATTTTGACGACCGCGGACTGCGCCGAGCAAAACCGGGAGAGGGATTCAAAAACGGCTGGGATCTTCTCGCAAAGATCGAGGAGATGAACTACGATCAGTCCCCGTGGAAAGAACGCTACCCCTTCCTTTTGAACGTCATGCAGGATGACCCGAAACTCCCGCTCCACAATACGGTACGCGGCAATGTTTCAGTCGGAAGTTCCCAATGGCTCCAAATGCACAACACGGCCCGCGAGACGTCGCTGCATCGGATAGACTTTACCGAAAACTACGTCTTCAATTCGCCGGTCTCCCAGCAGGACATTTTCCCGCTGAATCCGGATGGTTCCGTGCGAACTTCTTTCCGTGAAGAAGTGATCCCGCTTGGCGAACTTGAGAAAACCGATTTCCGAGCGCTCCAGCAGGAGATCCGGAAGCTCGTACCGAAATTCCAGCATCTTCCGGTAGAGAAAATGGGGCTGGAACAGCCGGTCTCAGACAATTCCAGCTCGCCTGAGACTTTCACGTCTCATTGATCTTATGGATCGGGACCATACGGAAAAGGAGCCTTTCCAGCGGCCGTTTGACGCGGGTGAATATCGGTTCCGTTTCCGGGTGGATCGGAGTCACGTGGACCGTCTTGACACCGGCAAGATTTCCGGCAGCGATGTCCGCAAAGATCTGGTCGCCGACCATGGCGGTCTGTTTCCGGTCCCAGTCCTTCCGACGGATCACGCGCCAGCAGCCAAACGGAAGCGGCTTCAGCGCCATCGCCTCATACTCAAGACCATAGTGGTCGGCGATCCTGCCGATCCTGCGTCCTTTACCGTTGGAAAGAAGACAAACTTCCACTCCTGCACATTTCAGGGACTCGAGCCACTCAACGACCCAATCCTCAAACTGATCGGAATCGTAACGCTTCAGCGTGCAGTCCACATCCAGCAGGATATTGCAGATCCCGAGCCGTTCCAAAACTTCGGGCGTCAGTTCATTGACGACACTTACTTTGTAGTTCGGCAAAAACGGCCAAAGCAGAAGCCGGGCGCCCCATGAATATCGATTTTCCATACGCATTTCCTGCAAACGAAACCCTGCGAAATTTCCCTGACACAAAGGGGGAAGTTTTTCCTGTTTCCAAAATCAGGAAAGTCCCTTTCATTATATCGTACCCATTAGCCGATTCCTAGAGTTCGGAGCCTTTTTTTATGAAATTTTGTCTGAACAAGTTGGAAATTTTATTGATTTTCACCGCATTTTTTCTTGTTGGGACCTATGCTGTTCCTGACGTAAATGAGGCGCACTATATCGAAAAAGCCGCTCATTTCTGGGATCCGGACTACGTGCATGGGGACTTTTTCCTCGATTCCAAGGACGCGCACGCGGTTTTTTACTGGACGTTCGGCTGGCTGACGCTTCTCTTTCCGATGGAGACCGTCATCTGGATCGGACGCAGTCTTACCTGGTTCGGCATGGCAGCCGGCTGGCACTGGATGACGCGCCCAATATTCAAACGCTGGGGGCTCGGTGTGCTTTCGGCGCTTTTTTTCCTTTTTTTAAACCAAAACTGCTCATGTGCCGGGGAGTGGGTCGTCGGCGGCGTGGAAGCGAAGGGGTTCTCCTACGTTTTTGTTTTCTTCGGACTCGGAGAACTTTTCAGAAACCGGTGGAACCGCGCACTGTTTCTTTTCGGGATCAGCGCCATGTTTCACGTACTGGTCGGAGGCTGGTGCATCACCGCACTGGGGATCGCCTGGCTCGTGCTGAAATTTTATGAACGCGACTTAAAAAAGAGCGGGACGCCGGAAGACCTCGAAAAGTGCTTCCTCCCTTCACTGCGTGAGCTCCTTCCAGGTCTGACGGCGGCCGTACTGTTCACGCTGCCCGCGCTGGTTCCTGCACTCCAGCTCAACGCGGACGTTCCGGCAGAGACGGCCCGGAATGCGACGCATCTTTATGTTTACGAGCGTTTGCCGCACCACCTGCTTTTGAGCCACATGGCAGAGCACAACACGGAGAAACTGGGACTTTTTGGAGTCCTGATCCTCGTCTGGAATTTCCTGTGCGCCCGGCCGCGTACGTCGCACGGAGACATGACGTTCCGCACGTTCATCTACGCAGCGCTTGGGATCGCCGTGATCGGCTGGGGGATCAATCTTTTCATCGAGATCGCTCCAGATGCCGCGGCTTCCCTGCTCCGGTACTACTGGTTCCGGCTTGCGGACATCATGCTGCCTTTGGGAGTCGCGCTTCTCTTCATCCGATACGCAGACGGACTCTGCCGGAGTACGGTCTCCAGTCATCGTCTGCGCGGCGTGCTGCTTCTGGGACTGGTCATTCTTGCTTCCGGAATGACGCTCTACAGTTCCCTCGGAAAATTCTCCAAACCGATGCGTCCCCGGTCCTGCTCCGGCGCGTCACGCGGAGAGACTTGGCAGGAACTTTGCCGTTTTGCCCGCGAAAACACGGAAAAAGATGCGCTTTTTGTAGTTCCGTACACGACGCGGACATTCCGCTGGTTCGCCCGCCGCGGTGAAGTCGGCGTCTGGAAAGACATTCCGCAGGACGCAGGAGGACTGTGCGAGTGGTGGGAACGCATGCAGGATCAGTTTTACGCCTTCGACATCAGTAAACCGGGACAGACTTACGGCCGAGCCGGTTCCTTTACCCAAATGCCGAAAGCAAAGATCGAACTTTTGAAAACGAAATACGGCGCGGATTACATCGTGCGAAACAAACACGATCTGAAGGGACGGCACATTCTGATGGAGACTCCCAACGGTATCGAAGATTACGAACTGATCTTTGAAAATAAAGATTTCGAGCTTCGCAGACTTTCCGACGCCCGACCGCCGGTCACGCCATAGCTCAAGATCGGGCCCCCCAAAACGACATAAAAAAAGCCTCGGCAAAAACCGAGGCGCCTGAATGGGAACGATGGGACTTGAACCCATGACCTACGGATTAAAAGTCAGTTGCTCTACCGACTGAGCTACGTTCCCGTCAAGTATCCTAATGTTACCACAAACTAAAAAATTTTCAAGGGGGGGAGACGAAAATTCTTTCACCTCTTTTTTTTGATTTCGCCAAACAGCCCAAAATGTAGCGGCTGCACAAAATTTTCCGTTCCATTCTCCCCAAACGACATAAAAAAAGCCTCGGCCAAAAACCGAGGCGCCTGAATGGGAACGATGGGACTTGAACCCATGACCTACGGATTAAAAGTCAGTTGCTCTACCGACTGAGCTACGTTCCCGTCAAGTGTCCTAATGATACCACAGATCAAAAAAATTTCAAGGGGGAGGGAGAGAAAAACAGCAAAAAAATTTCAAAAACTTTTCAAGGGCGGAAGTTCCCCCCCTTTTTTCGCAGTTTTCCGCGCTGCGCACCTCTTAGAATGAATTTCTTTTTGATAAATCGGTCCGGCTCCCCTTGAAAAAATTTCAAAATATGGTAGAATCGTTTCTGAAACTATCCGGCATCCGTTGGTCTGGATATACCATTAGAGAAGTCAAAAATACAGGAACTATCATGCGTATTGCGATTGGAAGCGATCACCGCGGCGTAACGATGAAGGCGAAAACGATCGAGATCCTTCGTCAGAAAGGCCATGAAGTCGTTGAGTGTACCGGAGAGGTTCGGGACAATACCGTGGATTACCCGGATGTTGCGAGTCAGGTCGCTGCTCTGGTGAGCAAAAACGATGCGGACCGCGGGATCCTGATTTGCGGAACGGGGATCGGCATGTCGATCGTCGCCAACAAATTCCCGAATGTTCGCGCAGCGGTCTGCGGTGATGAACTGACAGCAGAGATCAGTCGGCGTCATAACAATCTGAACGTTTTGTGTCTTTCCGGCGATATGCTGGGAGCCAGCGCGCTTGAGGGCGTCGTCACGAAATGGCTTGAGACCGGTTTCGAAGCTGGACGCCATCAGCGCCGTATCGATAAGATCGCGCAGATCGAACTGGAAGCCGCGAAGCGCAATTGCTGAAGGTTTTCGGCGATATTTGCCGATAAAATAAAAAGAAACACACAGCTGCAGCGCGTTTTTGTGTTGACCTTCTGTTTTTTCATGGTCCGCAGACGTGCTGTGGATGGTTTATTTTGGTTTTCCAGTCGGGAAACCCTCCTGTTTTGTTTTTGAAGGAATATTTCCATGGCACAGCTTATTCTTCCGCATGGCGGACTGCAGGAACCTGTTTGCTGCACTATTTGTAATTGCAAAAAAGACGAATTTCTGGCTGAAGCTGCCGGTCTGACCAAAGTTCCGGTTTCCGACGCCGACCTTTCCACGGTCTATCGTTTTGGCGACGGTGCGCTCAGCCCGCTGGACGGCCCGATGGATTCCGAGACTTGGAATCGCGTTCTGAACGAAGAGTGCATCCTGTTCAATGGTCAGAAATATGCGTGGACGATCCCGCTTGCTTTCCCGATGACGAAAGAGCTTGCCGAGACGATCAAACCGGGCCAGAAGGTCGCTTTGGTCAATTCCGCAGATGAGATCATCGCGACGGTCGACGTCACGGACGTCTATCCGTGGGACAAGATGGACTACATCAAAAAAGTTTACCTGACGGACCGAACGGATCACCCCGGTGCGGATATGGTGCTCGTGAACGATGCTGGAAAAGACTGGCTCCTCGGCGGCAAGATCCAGGTCCTTCCGCAGCCGAAAAATCCGAATTTCGGTCAGTACGTCCTCAGTCCGAAAGAAGTCCGTGCGCTGCTTGAGAGCAAAGGCTGGGAACGCTGCGTCGCATTCCAGACGCGCAATCCGCTTCACCGTGCCCATGAGTACGCGCTGGTCTATGGTCTGGAAACGCTCGTGCGTCAGGGATTCAACGCGGGCGCCTGCCTGAATCCGCTCATCGGTGAAACGAAAGGGGACGATGTCTGCGCCGAGATCCGCATGCAGACCTACGAAAAGCTCATCGAAAACCGTGCGCTTGGTGAAGGCGACAGCGACGCCGAACTGTGGGGTCCCCGCGGCGAAAGCGTTCCGGACCGGGTGATCCTTCTGGGACTGGACATCAAAATGTTCTACGGCGGACCGAAAGAAGCGGTCATGCACGCGATCTACCGTCAGAACTTTGGTTTCACCGACATCATCATCGGACGCAAGCACGCCGATGCGCCGTACAAAGACGGAACGGCGATCTGGGGCGACTTTGATGCGCAGGAGATCTTCACGAAGCTCAACGGCGACCTCAAGATCAAGAATCTGAACGTCGGTTTCGCTGCGTACTATGATTCCATTGGCCGCGTCGATCTGATGGAAAATCACAAAGACGAAAAACCGGTCTTCATTTCTGGAAAAGATGTCCGTAAGACGCTCCAGGAAGGCAAGCAGGTCGACCCGCGCATCATGCGTGAGAGTACCAGTGCCATCCTCGCGGCTGCGATGAGCCAGAAATAGTTTCAAATTTTTGAAAATCCTGCTCTGAAAGAGGCGGACGAGGAACGTTTCTTTCAGAGTTTTTTTGTGGGAAAATTTTCCTGGAACGCCATAATTTTTTAGAATTTCATTTCGAATTTACCGGAAGGAGAAACTCATGAAGTGTTTTCTTTTAACTTTGATCGTGTGTGCTGGGATCTTCCCGGTTCTTGGCTGTATGGAGAAAACGAAAGCGCCCGCTCCTGAAACGCCGGCGGCTCCGGTTTCTGAGGGAACGGAAACAGTACCGGCACAGGAGGCAGTCCCCGCACCGGAAGTCGTGGAGTTGGATGCTGCCGGATTTGAAGCGTTCATCCAGGATCCCGGCCGAAGTTTGGTGGTCATTCACGCGACATGGTGTCCGCCATGCAGGATGCTTGAAAAACTGCTTCACGAAATGGAAACCGACGGACGTCTTCCGAAAAATGCCCGGATCGGATTGGTCGACGGAGATAAAGAGCAGGAACTCGCGGAACGTTTTCAGATCGAAGGCTTTCCGACGCTTTTGATCTTCCGCAACGGCACGCTGGAAGACCGGCTTCTGGGATACCAGGACGAACAAACGATCCTCGGCATCTTCACAGAAACGAAAGAAACCACAGAAACGGCAAAAACTCCAGAGGCACCAGCTCCGTAAGATCGGCGAGAGCTCCGTAAGATCGGCGAGAGTTCCGTAAGATCGGCGAGAGTTCCATAAGATCGGCGAGAGTTCCATAAGATCGGCGAGAGTTCCATAAGATCGGCGAGAGTTCCATAAGATCGGCGAGAGTTCCGTAAGATCGGCGAGAGTTCCGTAAGATCCGCAAGAGCGGTGCAGTGCGTACTTTGCTCGAGCAAGTTTTGAGTCTTTCTTCCCGCGGTGTATCTTTTGCGCCGCGGGTGTGTTAAAGTTTTACCAAACGTCTTAAAAGCACTAACAATAAAAATATTTGATCCTAAAGTCTCTTTTTTTGAAAAAAAATAGAAAACCCTCTTGACAGAATGGGGCAGATAGTGGAAAATAAATATTTGAGGTCCATTGACTTAATTTCACTGCGAAAGAGGTGTTTTCATGTTCAACTGGTTTCAGGCAAATGCCACGAGATCCACGAGCGGGATCGGTAAGATCAAGGCAGATTTTATTGTGATGCTGCAGCGGGCGCGGGAAGAATTTCTTCTTGCCTGCCAACCGGCGATCCACGGAGTTCCAGCCGACACGGTAAGTGAAGAAGTAAGCCGATTGGACAAAATGGTCAACAAAGCAGAACGGCAGATCCGTAAGGAACTGGTCGTCCACTGCTCCGTTCGAGGTCAAGTCAGTCCGGAATCCCTCGTGTTCATGAGTATCGCAAAAGATGCGGAACGCCTTGGCGATTATGCCAAAAATATTTTTGACATGAGCGAGCAGGCACCATGCCCGCCGTCAGGGACGGAAAAAGAACAGCTCGTACTGATGAAACTTTTGCTTTTCCGGATCTTCGACCTGTGTATCCAAGCGATCCAGGAAGAGAATGAAGAGTCGGCACGGCAGGCGATCGGTGAGTGCCGCTGGCTCGGTAAGCAGTGCGATGCAGTCACGAAAACGCTGCTGACTCTTGAAACTCCAGGGCGTCGGACCGCTTCCGACGTTTTGATGTTTCGTTTTATGAAAAGGATCGCCTCACACCTGCGGAACATTTGCTCCAGTGTCGTGCAGCCGGTCCATAAACTGGACTTTACCAAAAAAATTTCCAAGAGCATGGATATTTCCGGGACCATTCTTGACCGCAAGTCGGAATTTCTGGAAGAATTCAATGCGGAAATACGTAAATACGAAAAAATGATTTAGAGGCCCATCCCTAACCTCAATCCACACTGTTTTGTACAGGAGAAAGATCGTGAAACGTTCCAATACTATCGTTTGTCTGCTGCTTTGCGCCGGCTGTATCGTCACGGGCGTCATTTCCAGCATCGCTACTACGTTTTTGACAGAAAAAGCGGCTCCGGAGATCACGGTCGCCCGCGCGAACACGTCGGATCGTGTTGACGGCTACCTCACCTGCACGGCCCCCATTGATGCCGGGATCGAGGCTCTTTACGTCTTGGATTCCTCCACGGGTCTGCTTTCCGCCGGCGTGCTTTCCAAGAGTACGCGGAATTTTCAGGCAAAATACCAAGGAAACGTCAACATGGACCTGGCCAAAGCACTCAAGTTCGTGAGCAGCCAGTCGGAAAAAGCCGCAAAACGGAGCAGCCGAACGTCGCGTTCCAAGAAAAATCGAAATGAAGAAGCTGAGGCTTCCGCAGAAACGCTCCTTCCGTCCGAACCCCGCTACATCATGACCGCAGGCGTACACGACATGCCGGGGACCGGGATGCGCCGTCCGGGAGCCTCTGCGCTTTACGTCACAGAGGTAAACACGGGCCTGACGCTCGTCTACATTTTGCCGTGGAGTTCTGCCGCACATTCCAGCAATACGCCGGTCAGTGAGCCGATCCAAGCGTATGCGGTCGATCGTTTCCTGATCCCGATGGTCACCGAAGAAGCGGTGGAAGAAGAGTAATTCACCGTCTCGGAGCAGGAATTCCGCTCCTTAGATCTACAGCGGGAACGGTCCATTGAGGACCTTCCCGTCTTTTCATGCAAAGAATGGAGTCTTTTATGGAAAATACCAGTGACGTTTTGGATGAACGTACTCCCATGCCGAATGGAATGCCGGATGGGACGCCGTGCGCTGCTTACCAGGAGATCGTTCCCGGATTCTATTCCGTCACGGAACAGGAACGGCAGGACTATGAACGCAGAATGGACAGTCTGAACAATCTGATCGTCTTCATCCTCGTCCTGATCGCGATGGGACCGATTTTCTTTTTTGGACGCCAGATGTTCAACACTCCGTCGAGTGAACATTTTCTTGTGGGGCTGCCTCTGATCGATTTTAATTCCCTTCAGCCGGTCATCGGCGAACAGCCCGCTCCAATGACTCGAGAATTTAAGGACAAAAAATTCTTCGTTATTCTTTGGGGACCGTGGGACGACCCATCCTGTGAACTGCTCCAGAGACTCTGGACGCCGCTTCAGAAAGCAGAAAAAGTCCCTGATTTTCAGGTGATCCCCATCACGTACTTTGCAAAAACGGTGGAACCGGTCAAATGGTATGAAATGGATCGAATGGAACGTCAGCGGTTTCTCGAACAAAAACGGCTGGAACAGAGTCGGTTGGACCGTTTCGTAAAAGAAGCGTTCCGAACCCATGGATTCCATTTCAAAAACGTCTGGTGGGACCCGGCTGACCAATTTCGGCTCGACCTGATGAAGCTGGCACGGGACGAACTGAAAGGATCAGGACAGCAGATCGACGGGATCGGATTTCCGACGATCCTTCACGTGGAAAACGGCGTCATTCGCCACGTTTGGACCAGCGGAACTCCTGAGGAGCTGGAAGAAATAGACGATACGCTCGCACTGATCATTGCAGGTCCCCAAAAAGTTTCCCTTTCACCTTCCAGCCAGCCCGCTGCCGACAAATAAAACCACGCCCCGCAAATACAGAAACCGGACGAACATGAAGTTCATCCGGTTTCTTTTTTTCGCCGTTTGCGTCAGGTCCTGACCTTATCTTTTCAGCGCGTCAACGACCCGTTTGGTGATCTCCGCGATCAGAGCTTCCTGTTCGTCTTCCGGTTTTTCATCCCGATAGGACGGCGGATTGAAACCGCGGTGCGCAAGTCCTGCTTCTTTCCAGCTGTCGCGGAAAACGTCATTCGAGCAAATGTCGCAGTCCTTCATTTCAAAGCGCGGATCGTCGATGCCCCACTTTTTCTTCAGAGCGAGAAGCTCTTCTTCCTCCGCTTTCGTGAAGTAGCCGACGTTTCCGATCGTCTTGGCCAAAATCAGCATGTGGCAGTACGCATCCAGCATTTCAGTGTACCAGTAGGCCTGTTCGGGATTTTCGCCCCAGCTGACAGTTCCATGGTTCGCCAGGACGACGACCTTCGTTTTGTGTACGAACTGAAGGACGGTATCCGCGAATTCCTGTCCGCCCGGAATCGCATATTTGGCGATCGGAACTTCTCCAAGATGGATCTCGATCTCCGGCAGCGCGCACGGCGGGATCGGCTCACGCGCCATACCGAAAGCCGTCGCGAACGGGGGATGGCAGTGCACGACCGATTTGACTTCCGGACGTTCTTTCATGATCGTCAGATGAAGACGGATCTCGCTAGTCGCCTTCCGTTTTCCGGCCAGCTGTTTGCCGTTCATGTCGACGACGCACAGATCTTCCGGCGTCATGAAACCTTTAGAGATCATCGTCGGTGTGCAAACGACTTCATTTTCGTTGATTCGAAAACTGATGTTTCCGTCATTTCCAGCCGCGTAGCCGCGTTTGTACAGACGGTCGCCAATCGCGCAGATTTCCTGCTTGACCTGGTAAATATTCCGCATGGATTCCATCCTTTAACTAAAAATTATGTGTGTATCCTGATTGGATCAGGTTTTCTATTTCAGGTAAATGCGATCCAAGATGAGCGCACAGTAAGCGTCCACCGGTTTGTACTCCGGATAGAACGGATTCACCGCTTCCCGTCCCTCGCCAACTCCAATGACCTGACCTTCCGTCACGCCCATGGAATCGTAAAGAACGAACTCTTCACTGGATATTTCGGTTTTTTCGTCCAAATCGTTTAACGGAATGTCTTCAAGCCGCATAAGATCCGCTTCCATGAGCGGGACCGCGAGTTTGAAAGCCGCGCCGTCCATCGTGGGATGCTGTTTCGCGAGCGTGACAGTACCGATGACTTTAGCCAGTTTCATGAGCTGGTTCCTTTCCGATCGTCCGTTTCATGAATGATAGAAAAGTTCCGCCGCGCGCTGAACGATCTGACCGGCAAGGTAGATGCCGAGTGCGGAAGGATCGACGATCAGCGTGTTGGCAGTCGGAAAATCTTTCCACTGTCCCTCCAGCCGATGAGGGCTGACAGAGGAGAGCGCACGGATCTTTTCATCACGGTTCAGGCGGCAAAGCGCTTCGTCGACACGTGAAGTAAAAAGGACGTTCAGTGTTTCATTTTTGGCCATGGAACCGCGCAGACCGTCAAAACAGACGAAACCGCTGCGCAGATTCGGATGCAGACCGGAACGGATCCAGGCCGAAAAAAGCGATTCCGGATGGTACGGCGTGAAGAGTGCGTAGACTTCCAGCGTACCTGCACGCATGCGGTCCTGCGTTCCAAGTGTCCCCGAGCGCAGCGCTTCGAGTGCTTCTGCCGAATAGCGCGCAAGACGGATCCCCTGCTCGGCAAGTTCATCCCGAACAGACGGCGTCAAGAGTGCCGTTTGAGGAACGATGAGCTTACGGACATTTCGCGGCAAATGCGCAACGTCACGCAGCGTAACGACGGCTTTCTCGAGCAAAAAGTCCTCGGCTCTCAAACGGCGTCCCGATGAAGTCGGCGCGATCTGCACAGACGGTGCCTGCACTGCCGACACAGACGGCACCTGAGACAGTACCGCCAAGCCGTTTTCTTCCGAATGCGTCTCCCACGGCATGGTTCTTCCGACGGAACGGGTTTCGGGAAAATTTCGCGCAGAAACAGACTCGCGGTTTTCCCGCACGATCCGCTTCTCAAAAGGTTTTCCATGTGTGAATTTGGGAGCGGACGAGCGGACACGAAGTACCTCCGTCACGACCGAACGGACGAGATCTTCAATGTGCTGAACGTCTTTGGATCTTGCTTCCATTTTCCTGAAACCTCAGGGAATTCCGTTAAAAAAATTTCCAGGACCAAAAAAGTCGATGCGCTTAAAGGCCAATTCGCAAACCACTCGAATCCGCAAATCACTCGAATCCGCAAATCACTCGTCCATGATGCCGAGCACAGACCATCGGGCAGGACAGTTTTTACTTTGGACCTGCTCCGCGATGAGGCTTCCGTCACTGGTGAGGATGACGCGGTCTCCAACTCTGGCTCCAATTTGGGGATCTAGACAGAGCTGGGGAAAACCTTCCGGCGAAACACCGTCCAGCATCAGCGGCTGAACGATGAGGAGACGCTGACCTTCCAGCGAAGGATGACGGACTGTCGCAATGGCCTTGCCGATGACTTTTGCCGGAAACATTTGCGCATTCTCCCTTTTTTTTGGCCGTCAGTCTATCTATGTCTATTTCTATTTCTATTTCTATTTTCCCAAAATGTGGAGCGCGTCAACGAGCGTGCAGCGGCGTGAGCGCGTGTAGACCATGGGATTCGTGATCCCTTCGCCCGTGCATCCGGCGATCGAATAGGAAGCGTAGCCCTCACCGCCGTTTCCGAGTCCTGCGACACTTGCGCCGTTTTTCACGAAGATCGTCGTATCGAGCGCTTTGCCCATACGGGTGAGATTCTCGACATTACGCGAGTGCATGATCCCCGTGTGATGGAAACCGTGCTCGTATTTGACAGCCAAACGGATGGCGTCGTCCACATCGCGGGCACGCACGAACGGGAGGAAGGGGAGCATCTGCTCGACCGGGACGAATGGGTTGGTCTCATCGGTCTCACCGTAGAGAAGCTCTACATTTTCCGGGATATTCCAACCCATGCGCTGCCCCATGACGTGCGGAGACTGACCGAGGAAATCACGGCTCGGGACGGCATGGCGTTCCGCACCTTCGCCAACGTACACGATCGCTTTTTCGGTGAAAGCGGCGACCTGATCCGGAGTCAGACGATACGCTCCGGCAGAATTCATGGCATCCATCATGCGGTCAAAGACTTCATTCACGACGAAGACTTCTTTTTCGGCAAGACAGAGAAGATTGTTGTCGTACGAGGCGCCGTAAATGATCGAACGGGCTGCGCGGGCCAGATCAGCGGTCTCATCGACGACGACTGGTGGATTTCCGGGACCGGAGACGATGGCGCGTTTCTGCTGACGCAGCGCGACGCTCCCGACTGCCGGACCGCCAGTCACGTTGATGAGCGAGACCAGCGGATGCGCGAAGAGCTTTTCGACGTACTCCACTTTCGGTTCCGTGAGGATCGTGAGCAGATTGTCGATACCGATCGCTTCATAGATCGCCTGGTTGAACATTTTGACGCCAAGCGCCGCGATCTTCTTTCCGCCGGGATGGGGACTGAAGACGATGGAGTTTCCGGCCGAGATCATGTTGATCGCATTGCACGTGATCGTCGGCAGGGAGTGCGTGACCGGCGAAACTGCCGCGATGACGCCGTACGGAGCGTGCTCGATGACGGTCAGACCATAGTCGCCGCTGAAACACTCACTTTTGAGAAACTCGATACCGGGAGTCACGCGGCCGACCCCCTGCTGCTTCTCGATCTTGTGGTCAAGGCGTCCGATCTTGGTTTCAGCCATTTCCATCGTGCCGAATTCGACGGCATTCGCGTTCGAGACATTCCGAATGGCGTCAATGGCCAGACGGCGTTCCGCGATCGTTTTCTTCTCAAGCTGCTCGAAAGCGTCACGAGCTGCACAAACCGCGTCATTCAGGTCTGTGAATTGACCAAAACGTCCAACGTAAGAGCGGCTCGCAGCCGGAGGATTCGCGGTCCCTCCCATTTGCTGGAGGACTTCTGCCACGATTTTGTTGATGGTATTTTCGCTGATCTTCATCTTTGGTTTCCTGTTTTTTCAGGATCTCGATCTTCAGGTTAAAATTTGACGGTCCCGCGCGTTTGCCGCGCTTCCTGCATCCCAGTCTGCATCCCAGTCGGCATCCCAGTCGGCATTCAGGTCAGCATTCAGCGTTGAAACACGACCTTGCCGCCCATATTTACGGTATCCACGATCCCGATCGTGACGGCGTCTGTCGGGATCGGTTTCGTTTCAGGCGTCATGCGGGCACTGGATCCTTGGCAAACCAGCACGAAGTCGCCTTCTCCGGCCCCAAGCGTATCCAGCGTAATGAGCGTTCGTCCTGTGGGGAGCAGACTGTCCTGCGAGGCCGGGTCAACGCGGTACGCTTCCACGACGAGCAGTTTCCAACCGCGAAGGGAATCCAGTTTTTGGGTGGCGACAGTCGAACCTACGATCTTTCCTATGAACATTGCGTTCTTTCCTGGTTAGTCCCGGACCGAAAGTCTGCGGAATGCGGGAATTTCAAAAAAATTGCGGAACACGGACCGATCCATTTCCGAATGAGTTCGGGATCCATTTTCGGGATCCATTTTCAAGTTTTGAGTGCTTCGACCGTTTGCCGGGCGACGATGATCTCTTCGTTTGTCGGAATGACACAGATCTTCACGCGGCTTTCTTCGGCACTGATGCACATTTCCGAGGCACGGCACGCACGGTTCTTTTCCGGATCGAGAAGGATGCCGAGTTCCGCAAGATCCCGGCAGATCATTTCGCGGATGCTCCACTGATTCTCGCCGATCCCGCCGGTGAAGACGAGGAGGTCTGCTCCGCCGAGTTCCACGAGATACGCTCCGAGATACCGGCGAATGTCGAACACGTAGACGTCCAAAGCACGTTTTGCCTTTTCATTTCCGGCATTCACCGCAGCCAGAATGTCACGGATGTCCGTCCCCACACCGCCGCTCAGACCGTACAGACCGCCCTGCTTACCGAGGATCGCCAGAAGTTCCTCGCACGATTTCCCCGTTCGCTTCATCAGATGCGGCAAAAGGTACGGGTCAAAGTCGCCGACACGATTATTCTGCGGCAGTCCGCCTTGAGGACTTCCCCCCATGCTCGTTGCGCGGCTTTTGCCGTCTGCGATGGCGCAAATGGAACTGGAGCCGCCGAGGTGACAGGAGATGATGCGCAGGTCTTTTCGGCCGAAAAGTTCTGCACTGCGTACTGAAATGTAGCGGTGACTGGCGCCGTGGAAGCCGAATCGGCGGATCTGAAATCTGTCGATCCATTCATCCGGAACGGCATAGAGCCGGTTCGACTCGGGAATGTCGGCATGAAAACCGGTCTCGAATGCCGCGACGAGCGGAACGTCGGGAAGCTGTGTACGCAGCTGACGCATGGCCGCGATGTACGGCGGATTGTGAGCCGGGGCGATGTCGGTCATTTCCTCCATGGCGGCAAGGACTGCATCATTGATGACCTGCACGCCCGTCACGCGCCCGCCGTGAACCGCCTTAAAACCGATCCCTTGGACTTCCGCAGGCGCTTTCAGGCAGCCGACTTCCGGAGACGTGAGCTGACGGAGGCACTGACGTACCGCTTCGCCATGATCCGGGACCGGAAATTCTTCGGAGAAAGTCTTCCCGCCGACCTCGACCTCGACCGGACTGAGCGGTTCACCGATGCGCTCGATGCGCCCTTTGGCGAGCTGCGTCTCGCTGGTCATATCGTAGAGACGGTATTTAAAGCTCGTGGAGCCGATGTTCGCGACGAGGATCTTCATGCGGAATGTCCTTCTGCTGAAAATGAAAGGGACGGAAAATGCGGGAAAAAGAGAACGGAACCAGTGAGCCGAAACTGGAAAGCGGAAAAACGGGAACGTCTTCCGCTTCCTTTCGGGATCTCGGATCTCATTTTCTTTTACCGAGGGCGGAAATGCCGAACTACGGACTGAACTGCGGACCGAAGTGCAGAGCGAACGCGGACTAGTCGATGAACGCCTCGAGCAGCCCGGCGGCCGGACGCGGAATGATGTGGCTGGAGACCAATTCGCCCGTCTGGGAGGCGGCAGAGGCTCCGGCTTCGATCGCGGCACGGACACTTCCGACGTCTCCGCGAACGATCGCGGTCACGAATGCGCCGCCGATGTTCACTTTTTTGAGAATATCGACATTCGCGGCTTTCGACATGGCGTCGCACGCTTCGATCAGGGCAACGAGACCTTTAGTTTCAATGAATCCAAGTGCGTATTGCATTTTAAGCTACCTTTTATTCAAATGGGAAATGGAAACAGGATCAGGAATGAAGGGAAGCGCCTATTTCTTCGCACCGTCTTTTTTCAGACCGGGAAGAAGGGAGACGATATCTTCCGACGGACGCGGAATGACCTGAACGGCCAAAACCTCACCCACGCGGCTCGCAGCGGCGACTCCGGCATCAGTCGCGGCTTTCACAGCGGCGACGTCACCCGTCACGTAAGCCGTCACGATCCCGGACCCGGGTTTTTCCCAGCCCAGAAACTGAACGTTCGCGGATTTCATCATTGCATCAACGCCTTCCACGAGAGCGACGAAACCTTTCGTTTCGATCATTCCCAATGCTTCCAATGTTTTTGCCATTGCGTTTTTCCTTTTTGCTTCAGGTTAAATGATAGGTAATCGAATTCGATGATCTATTCGGTTCAGCGGTAAAGCTCGATCCGATCTGCGTGATCGATGTCGCACGCGTTTCCTTCGTCGGTATCGAGGTGGACTTCCAGATGGACGCCGGGATCGACACGCACGAGCACGTTCTCAAACGTCGTCGTACAGGAACCGGAATAGACGCGCAGATTCATGCGGTCTTTGTCCTGGACGCCGTAGTATTCCGCTTCTGTCGGGTGCATATGGACGTGCCGTTCCGCACGGATGACGCCGTTTTTCAGTTCCACGACGCCTTTTGGACCGACCAGCACACAGCCGGGAGTCCCAGCCAAGTCGCCAGACTGACGTACCGGAAGCGGGATCCCGAGGGAAATGCCGTCTGTAAACGCAAGCTCGACTTGAGACTGTTTGCGCGTGGGACCGAGGATCCGGACCGAAGGGAGCATCCTTCTGCGGGGACCGACGACCATGAGCGTCTCTTTAGCCGCAAAGAAACCGGGCTGGTAAAGTTCCTTTTCCACTGTGAGCTGATAGCCGGGGCCGAAAAGCGTCTCGACATCCTGATCGCTCAGATGGATGTGCCGCGCGGAGATGCTCACCACCAGTTCTGGGGCAGGAGCGGGTTCCGATCTACCGGGAACGCCGACGCACTCTAAAACGATCTGGCGAACGATCTGCTCTATAAATTCCGCGCTGAGATTTGATGTATCCATATTTTCATGCCGTTTTCGGCTCTCGTTTCAAAAAAATTAAACGTATCTTTTAGTGTGTCGGCCGACTTTTCCTCTTTTCTTTACCTATTTTTTTCTCATTGGAATTTTTTGCCGACTTTAAGAGTTAGATTTTACGGTCTGCGCAAATTTTCAGACTGCGGATCGAAAAAACAGAGCGAGAAAAAAGCTCCTCAATCCTCCTCACCCAAAAAATGAAAGCCGTCCTCCTTTGCAAAAGAACGGCTTTCCAGGTCTGAAGATCAGGGATCTCAGGCAGCGTCACGCATCAGCGACCGAATCGGCGGAAGGATCCCCAATATTATTTTCCTGATGGTAATTGTCCCACAATTCATCCAAACGGCGCAGCGTGCTTGGCAAGTCGTAGACTTTGTAATGCGGCGCAGATCCGTCTTCATGCACATATTTCAGTGCCAGGTCTTTATCCAGCAGCTTTCGCAGAGCGTCGTCCACCTCGAAATCAATGTAGAAACCGAAATTCTTTTCCAGCCAGGCTTCGACCCGCGCGTCAAGTTCCTCCATCGTCAGATTTTCTTTCCGGCAGACATAAAGCATGAAGTACGCCAGGAACGCTTCCTTCACTTCCTGCGTTTCAGCCTGTTCCACCAGCAGATTCACGGCCCCCATGTTGCTCGCGAGACTCTTGTGGTAGAGACTTTCCGAGTAGGTCTTCAGGCATCTCATGCGGGAATTGAAGAAACCGCAGATCGAGCGGAAAAATCCAAGGGCAAATGTGACGAGCATCGTAAGGAAGAGTATCAGATTAATACTCGCGGCCAGAATGATCTTCACGATCGCCGTCCCTAGTGCACCGGAGAAAGAGGCGCCGACCTTGATCTGATCGGCGATCGGCAGGCAAAGCTGCACTTCCGGCACGACGACTTTCAGGTTCTCCACATCGACATCCCGAAAAACCTTGACTAAAACACCGCTTCCGTACTTTTCTTTGTAGCGAGCCAGCACAAAGACACGCTTAAATTTAAGGCTTGGGTAATTTTCCTTGAGCAGCCAGAGCGCTTTTCCAGTCTTATCTTCATGCCGGATCCCGCGGTAGAAGATCCTGAAGAATTCCAGTTTCCGCATATCGACTTTGATGGAAAGGATCCCGGGATAGCGTGCCCCCAGGATCTCCGTACTCTGTTCCTTCGTCATTTCACGGAAATTGCACACTGCAAGGAAATTTTCGACCCCATGCATGAGCCGGGTACGGCACTCTTCTTTGTACTCTTCGGAATATTCCGGAAAATAGCGCACTTCCGTATCCGGGTCAAAGGGCACGAAAGCATCTTTAAGCTGGAGAAAATCTTTCTGGTAATCCAAGTGGTAGTGTTCTTCCAGCATCAGAGCGAGTGTGCGGAAATGTTCGCGCTCGGTTTCATTCAGCCGTTCATCTTCCAGAACACGGTTCAGGAGGTCCGTAAAATAAATAGGGATAAAATGCTCCCCTGCCGAAAGCCATTCCAGTTTCGGCAGTTTTTCCGGATCCACGATCAGCAGCTTCTTTAAGGTCGATAAAATGGACATATCGCAGGCCTCCAGATGTTCTATTTTTGAAATTGGGATCGATACTATTCCCCGATCAGCCGCTTGACGCTCGCCAAGAGTCGGTCCATCGGGAACGGCTTGCGGATGTAGTCGTCCACACCCAAAGTTTCGGCATAGGCTTTATGGCGATTGCCTTCGTTTGCCGTGATCATGATCACACGGATAGGAATCGGAAGCGAACGGCGCAGATTTTCAAGAACAAGAAATCCGCTGCGTTTCGGCATCATCATATCGAGAATGATCAGATCTGGTTTTTTTTGCTCCGTCATGAGCAGTCCCTGATTACCGTCAGTCGCATTGAAAACCTCGTAGCCGCGCATTTCAAGCGTCAGACGCATCGATTCGGTGATCTCCTGGTCGTCATCGATGATCAGGATCCGTTTAGCGGTTTTTGGGGCATCGTTCATGATTTTGGATTCCATTTTTTCTTCTTTTTATTTCACAAACATTTCAAAATTTTCGGGGAAAAACAGAAATCATTTTCTCTGTATTTCCCCATTATATACCAAACTGCCGGAAAATGAAAGGCGGGTAGGGGGGATTTCCTGAAAAAAAATTGCTCTTCCCATGAATTTAAATATCGGGTAAAATAAAACACTGAATTGACTATAGAGGTAAAAAAATGCGGTTCAAACGAAAATTTAATCAAATTCCCAAATTTCAGCTGCTCATTGTGTCGATTTTGACACATTTTTCGATATTTGGAGAAAGCGCGCATTTTCCAACTGCACAAGGGCAGGAAGCAGAGACTCCGTGCATCATGACGCGGGATGCTGCGTGCCTCGGTTATCCATGGAGCGGGATGGAGTGCATTCCGGAAGATCCTTGCCTTCTGCGCGGCCAAAGTGAGGCGGAGATCCCCGTCCCGCTCGGAGATCCAGGTACTTTGACCAGCGTTTCGGGCATGGGAACTTCGGAAGATCTTCCTGTGGGCACGATGCCGTCCTCCGGACTTTCATACAGTTCCGGAACGGGGGTCGTGGGAGGGGGCAGAACGGGTGTCGGGGCCGAACTTCCGCTCTATTCGCCGACGGAAGAGCGTTACCATTACTGGGACTCGGCTTTTCGGGCCTGCATTCCCGGCTTTGGCCGTCCGCTTCCAACGTCCAGCGAAAAGTGGACCTGGCAGGCGATGCCCGGCGGAACGCTCTATCGCGCACATTTTGCGAGCAATCGTGAAAGCAGGCTCGGCATCCATTTCATTAATGAAGACACGACGCACGATTCCTACTGGGATCCGACTCTTGGCGGACGGATCAACTTTCTCCGCTACGGGACCACGAGCCGAATTTATCCGGAAGGTTTTCAGCTGGATCTGGAATGTGCGGCCATTGCACGTCTAACGCTCACCGGAGACCGCGATTTGCACGGCACAGATTACCGGGTCGGTGCGCCGCTGACGTTCCGCAAGGAAAACTGGGAGTTGAAACTCGGATACTACCACATCAGCTCGCACATGGGCGACGAGTGGATCGTCAAAAACTACGAAAAAACGGGAGAAGTCTACCGGATCAACTACGTGCGCGACTGCCTCACGTGGGGGATCGCGTTTCGGCCGGATGCCAACTGGCGCTTTTATTTCGGCGGCGATTACGTCTTCAATCGTGACGGCGGCGCAAAACCCTGGCAGTTTGAACTAGGGGCGGAATACTCGCCAATGATGCTGCCGAATTTTCAGGGATCTCCTTTTTTAGCGCTTCATTTCCGATGGAGCGAGGATACGGATTTCGAGACGTACAGTGCGCTTGAAGCCGGCTGGCAGTGGAAGACCGTCTATCAGCACACGATGCGCACCGGCCTTTACGCCATGGCGGGGCACGCGGACCAGTACCAGTTTTACGACCGTTGGGAAAAGCAGATCGGCTTCGGTTTCTGGTATGATTTTTAAGGCTCTTCCGAAAAGTGCGTATCTGTTCCAGGATCAAAAAGAAATAAAAGATCAAAAAGAAATAAAAAAAGTTAAGGAGAAAGAAGAAATGGCTCTCAAAAATCCCCGATCCCTCTTCTGGGCGTTTCATTTTCTGACGCTCATTGGTCTGGGAGTTTTTTTTTCAGAGTCAGTCTGTGCGCAGAAGGCCGAATTCACGCTGGAGATCGTCGATGACGAAACACACCGTCCGATACCGTGCCGAGTCTCCATCCGAAATGAAAAAGGGATCCCGCGAAAAGCCGACGGAGTCCCGTTCTGGTACGATCATTTCGTCATTCCGGGGAAGATCTGGCTGGAGTGGCCTCTGGGAACGTACCCAATGACGATCGAACGCGGCTTCGAGTACCTGCCGCGGACCGGGCATTTCGTGCTGAACCGCTACGGAAAAGACGCCAAAACGGAGACTCTGAAACGCTTCACGGACCTCTCGAAAAAAGGGTGGTGGTCCGGCGACCTGATGGTCATGCGCGATCTTGCAGACATCCAGCTCCTCATGATGGCGGACGATCTCCATTTCGTACCGCTGGCGGGATCGGCGGAAAAACGGATCTTTGCGAAAGAAAAAAAGGCAGAAAGTCAAAGACGCACAGAAGAACGTGAGCGTTCCGGCCGAAAAGATCCGGACGGTCTTAGTACTTCCGGAAGATCCGATCGGGAAATGAAGCGCGGGGAACCGTCTGCGAAAACGGATGAGGTCTGGTTCGATTCGGATCGGCTTTTCACGACGCAAAACTACATTCTGCGGCATCCTGCCTGCGAAGTTGGGATCCTGGATCTTCCCGTTCCGCTTCCGTTTGAGCGTCTGAAACTCGAATCGCGCCGGAGTGCCGTCCCAATGCTTTACGCCATCCATCAGAAGTACCCGGATGTCTGGATCGACGTGCAGAATGCGGAAAGCTGGGATCTTCCGCTGATGATCTCTCTCGGGATCGCGGATTCTTTCCAGCTCTTGGGGCCGCACATCCTCCGGGATCAGCTGCTGCCGGAAAACATTCTGTGGAAACGCCTTCCCGCAGTCAAGCCGATCGGAGGGATCCAGGCAGAACGGTACGTAGAAAAAGAAGAAACGAGCCGACGTGCCGGTGACGTGCCGGATGACGAAAGCAGCGCCAGCGTGATTTCTGAAGATGACGCAGTAGAGGCGGAATTACGGGCAGACCTCTTTCTCAGACCGTCCCAATGCGGATTCATCCCAGACGCAGCCCCCATGAACTACCGAGGGGAACGCGGACGCCAGCAGTGGACGGAGGAGGTCTACTTCCACCTTCTGAACACGGGCCATCGGATCCCGCCGTCTGCCGGAAGCGGGTCGGGAATGTCGCCGAATGCGCTGGGAGCTAACCGAATGTACGTCTTCGTAGACCCGGACGAATACGCCGCAAACGCAGACCGGACCGGCTTTCAGTATGAGGGGGCAAATGCCGGATTTGACCGAAAAATGTGGTGGGACGCACTAAAAGCGGGACGGTGTGTCGTGACCAACGGGCCGCTGCTTCAGCCGTGGGTGGAAGGATACGTCCCCGGTGAAGTCTTTTCCTTTCCGGGCGGCGAAGGTGAGCTGGATCGGCTGAATCCCTCCATGACGCTAACGCTTCAGCAGAAGGCACAGTATATCGAGGTCATCATGAACGGGCGCACGATCCTTTCCGTACCGTTCCGCAACTATGCCGAGACCGGACGTCTCCCCCTGCTCGAGCTCAAGGAGAGCGGGTGGTTCCTCATCCGGGTGCGTGTCGATGACCCCAAAACGTACGGCTGCGTCATGTCGGCGCCGTACTATGTCGAAGTCGCGGGAAGACAGAAAGTCATGCGGAAATCGGCACTTTTTTTCCTGAACTGGCAGAAAAAACGGATGGAGCTCCTTGAAAAACGTGGTGCGTTTGCCGATAAAGAAGGACAAAAACTCCGGAAACTTCACGAATTCGCGCTGGCGTACTGGGAACAGATCCTCAAAAAATCGGAAGATTGAAAAATCGGCTCTTCCGGAAAGTGCGTACCGATCCAGGTTCTGATCTCACCACGGAGTGCACAGAAGAGACTCAGAAACACACTGAAAAGAAAAAGAAAAAGAAAAAG
>JAFQOH010000074.1:0-120792 GCA_017403345.1 Thermoguttaceae bacterium | reverse complement strand
GCCCATGCCTCCCATGCCGCCCATGCCGCCCATACCCATGCCGCCCATGCCCATGCCGCCGCCGGTCATGCCGCCAAAGCCGCTGCCCATGCTCGAGTTATTTCCGAGCATTCCGCCGCCCATACCGCCGTTCATCGGAGGCAGGTTCTGGATCGGGATGACAAGGTCGGCGACCGGATAGACGCGGGTAGACTGACTTTCTTCCGCACGGGACTGGGTGGTGATCTTGAGGACTTCGTCTTCCACGACGAACATCATGCCGTTGCTCGAGAGCATCAGACGCAGTGCTGCGCCGAGGGAGATGCCATGCACATCCAGCGTGATCGGGAGTTCCGGGTCAAGACCTTCTTCTTCAAGGGCGGCCACGTCGAGCTGGATCTCGATATTGTGCTGCTGCTTGAGTTTTTCGATGACTTCCGGCAGCGGCGTTTCGATTTCGCTGATCTGTGTAGATTCTTTCACCGCTTCCATCAGCTGTTTTTCGACTGGGCTGCGCTGAGCAAGGTCCATGGAGGAGTACTTCGCGACACGGCGTTCGGTCAGGCGCTTCCAGACTTCGGAATCGGGGTAGACGATCGGCGGGTCATCCGGGAACGGAATGTTGCCGATCTCAGCCTGATGCAGAGCATCAACGAAACCTTTCTGACGGAGAACGGCGATCTGTCGATTGCGTTCCACGTATCCGCGATGGCGAGCCGACATCGTACCGGCGATCGCTGCGATGTTTTCCGGATCCTTTTCGAGGACTGCGGCAGCTGCGGATTCTTCGGCCTGACGATACTTGCCTTCATCCATGAGCGCGTCGAAACGGCGCATCATTTTCTTCATGTTTTCTTCGTCGGTCTTTGCATTATCCAGAGCGATCTGGCGTTCACGCATTTCCGTCAGACGGGCGCGGTCTTCAGCCTTTTTGATGCTCTGTTCTTCTTTGCGGGCTTTGGCTTCGCGGATCGAAGACTGGATCTGCTTGGTCAGCGTATCCTGCACTTCTGCCGGGAGACCGACGGATTCGATCGTTGCGAGCTGGACCATAAGGATCTCGATGGCGGAGTCCGGATTGTCGGACATCATCTGCCGGGCGTTGGAGATCGCTTCCTGGACCATGATGCGCTGACGCTGCGTGTTCACGTCTTCCGCACGGCCTTCGTCTGCGAGAGTCGGTCCTGCATCCTGGTAGGTGATCTCTCCGCCTTCCAGTTTTTCCGCGACCTGTTCGCAGAGACCGGCGATGTACTGCACGTTCGGATGGTTCGGGGCAAGGACTTTCGCCTTTTCGACCATCTGGACTGCATTTTTCATATTTTCTTCAAATGCTTTACGCTGTTCGTCCGTCATGTTGGTCATGTCGCTTTCTTCGAGCGTCCTGAGCAGTTCGCTCGCAGCGGCAAGCATGAAATCCACGTTCTGATTCACGTTGAACATGACGTTTTCAACGTCGGACCATTTTTCCAGCGGGAGCCAGCGATTGGACTTTTCGACATCCTGGACCATGTCTGCGATGGTCGTTCCGGGGATCGTTTCCGGAGCGAATTCGACATCCACTTCCGTTCCGTCGCTGATGGTGAATTTAATGGAAGCCGACGCCATCCCTTTCTTCGCTTTTCCGATCATGATGGATTCGCGGTCCGAACGCATCGGAGGAACGGTTTTGGGGTAAAGGGAGTCGAAATTATGTTCGGGATCGCCCGTGACCCAACCGACTTTCCGACGGATCATGGCGGGAAGTTCTGCGAAGCTGCTGTCGCCGGTCGTGACGACATTTCCGCCGGTTTTCGCAGCGAGTGTCTTCAGGACGACCATATCGACATCCGGACCAACAGCTACGGAGTGGACCGAGATGTGGTCTTTCGCGAACTGGTCAGCCATTCTGGTAAAGGATTCCAGCGACATGAGTTTCGCACGGCTGCGTCCCTGTCCGATGAAGACGATGACGCGTTCGGAATCTGCCGTCGTGTCAAAACTTCCGGAGGCGGCGGTCAGGACGCGTTCCAGATCCACAGCGCCCAGCGGTGTGTAGGTCTGAAGTTTCGCGACAGCCTGAGCGACATCTTCCGTACCGGGTGCGGAGAATGCATTCGTGAGGCGGACGGCCTGCGTATCGACTGCGAAAATGCTTACGCGGTCTGACGGGCTGAGGCTTTCAAGAAGCGTCGAAACCGCCATGACCTGATCGTCGCGGAAACTGCCGTTCATGGAGGCAGAAGTGTCGCACAGGATGACGAGATCCACACTCGCAGCCTGTTTTTCCATAATCGGAGGAATCGACAGTGCGAAATAATCCGCGTCCTCGCTGGAGTTTACCTGTAGTTTCGGTTCTGCAGCGTTACCGACCGCAACGTCCTGCACGATGACTTCTCCAACCACCGCTATATCGCTGACCGGGCCCGCGAGCGGTGCATTTTGTGCATTCGCAAGGCCCCACGCATTCACCAGCAAGGTGCCGAGAACCAGTGAAAAAATCTGTTTTGTCATAGTTTACTCTCCAAAGAAAGCAACAGTCCTCTGAATTATGGTCTCCAAAAATCCTTCACTCCAGGAAATTCGGGCAAGCCACTGTTTCGTTTCTGTTTTGGTTTCTTTACTGTGTACCTTTGCCGACGCGATGATCTGTCTGTCTTCGCAACAGAAGCCTGGAACTGGATCTGACCGCGCGGCTGCGGTACATTTTCTCTTTCGCAAGGGGCGGTCTTACAGGAAGCCCCTGCATACCGTCAAAATTCCCTGCTGTACCATCAAAAATCTATCCTGCATCTTTCGCACAGGCTGGATCGACGGCATTTTCTCGCGAAATCTGAAAATAAAATGATTCCATTCGACAAAATCGGTCTTTTCGCGAAACAATCTGACAAAATTTATTGATTCTGTCATAATCCGCACGAACCGCACAATCGGACATGTGTTTCGGTTCAGGATCGAAAATGAAAATTGCCGTTCACCGTTCACCGTTCACCGTTCAGCGGGCAGGTCGCCAGCGTCGTGTAGGAGGAACCGGACCGTGCCATGTGACTGGCGAAGACCGTGACGTGACGGATGAATGATTTGCCGAGGTCGATCTTCTCGTATTGCGTCAGCAGCGCGCTGAGGTCTGCGAGTGCGGCGTTAGCGCGTTTTAGGCGTCCAAGGGTAACGTGCGGAGAAAACGGTTTCAGTTCCCGCGGAAAACCGGCGGCCTGCATCGCTTCATCGACGCGGCGTGCAAGTTCTGTGATCTCGTCCCGGCCTTCATTTACGCCGACCCAGACCGTTCGGGGTTTTTCGATGGACGGAAACGCTCCTGCTCCGCAAAGTCCGAGCGTGAACGGCGGAAGATCGCGGACTGCCCGCTGAACGCGCAGGCAAATGTCGTTGACTTCTTCGTTTGGGATCTCATCCAGGAACTTCAGCGTCACGTGAAATTTGTGCGGCTGCTCCCATTTGACATCTGCGCCGGGTTCCATTAGTTTACGGGCAAAATTTCCGGTTTGAGCGCGTGATTTATCGCCGATCTCGACGCCGATGAATGTGCGAATTTTAAAATCCATGTCTTTTTGTGTTTTTCGATGCGTTTTGTTTTGGGGTTTGGGTTTTCGATCCGAGCTTTTGGATCTGGTCTGACGGCACGCTTTCCCAACTCAAAAACTCTCGTATTTCCCTCCGCGAAAGTTTCCTCGTCCGCACAAAACGCATTTCTGGCACTTTTGACAGATAAAATCGGAGAAAATTTCGATTTTTTTCGGAAAATTTTGCTTTTTTACCGGCAGGGTCACTGGGAAAAAATCGCATTTCCGGCTATACTGTCAGGAAGTGGTCCATGCGCTGTGGCGGAATCGGCTGCCGCCTTGAATCAACTTTCCCATTAGTGTCGCATTTTTTTCGCTTTGCGTCAACGGGGTGGGAGCCTTTCCGGCGCAATTTTTCGCAAAAAAATGGGGAAATTTCCAAATTTGCAGATTTTTCCAATTTTTCATTCGCGAAAATTTCCTTTTCACCCGGTTTCAAACGCATTCACCTTTTTATTTTCAGGAACATCCAATGGCCATCATCGTTACGTGCCCCGGCTGCCATAAAAGTTTCAGTGTTCGGGATGAATTTGGAGGACGCAAAGGTCCCTGCCCGAAATGCAAGACCATCATCACGATCCCCATGCCTGAGGGGAAAGTCAAGGTCCACGGCGGCGAAGCGTTCAGTTCCGGAGGGACCAGTGCGACGGGACAGCTCGTCCTTAAACCGCTCAAACGGCGCGAGAACATTTTCAAGCCCAAAACCGCCGCCCTCATCGCGGGATGTACGCTGACGGTCTTCCTTTTGGCGTGGCTTTTGGGAGGGATCTTCCGTACAAGCGGCATCGCTGCGTTCGTCGGACTCGTTCTCGTGACACCTCCTTTGGTCTACGCGCCGTGGTTTTTCCTTCGCGATTCGGAAGCGATCGAAGATCTCAGCCGCTCGGAACTCATCATGCGTACGGTGATCTGTTCCGGAGTCTATCTTGCGTTCTGGACGGCGTACATTTTTTTCGCTCCGGCACTCGCGGATGCGTTCGGCAGTATGTTCTCATACATGACGTGGCCGTTCGCCGCCATTCCGCTTTTGATCGCCGGCGGTCTGATCGCTTCGTTCCTTTTCGACCTGGAATATTCGGACGGCTTCATCCACATCGCATTTTACGCCATGCTGACGGGCCTGCTCTTCTGGACGGCGGGGCTTTCGCTCTCTCCGGAGGATGCCGTTTCTGCGCAGACTCCTGTTTCGGCAGATGCTTCTGCTTCGATGAACGCGGCCGGAAACGAGAACGCCGACGCTGAAAATGCTGACTCGGACAAAAAATCGAAAAACGACAAAAAGAGCAAGAAAAACAAAAAAGGCAAGAAGGATGAACCCGCAGCCCCGCCGATCCCCATGAAGGACGGCAAGCCGATCGATCCGCGTATGAAGTAAATACCGTTTTCCCGGTCCGTTTTCCAACGCAGCCTCACCCCCAAAAATACGGAGTTTTTTATGCAGAAGAAACTGCAGCAGAAACCGCTGAAAGCAGTGATCTTTGATTTTGACGGCACGCTCGGCGACACGCTGGCGCTCTGTCTTGAGGCTGCGCATCGGACGGCCGAGCCGCTTTTAGGACGGAAAGTCACCGACGCGGAGATCCTTGCGACGTTCGGGCCAAGCGAAGAAGGGGCGTTTCGGAAACTCGTTCCGCCGGAGCTTTACGAAACGGCTCTGGAAGCGTACATTGCGAAATGCCGGGAACTTCTCGCGGAGTATCCGTCCCTTTTCCCGGGGATCCGCGAAATACTCGACGACCTGAAGCGCAGCGGCATGATCCTGGGGCTGGTGACCGGCCGGGGAAAGCGCACGTGCGACGATGCGCTGAAATTTTACGGAATCTTCGACCTTTTCGACCAGATCGAACCCGGCATCGAATCTGGACCGAGCAAACCGCAGGGACTGACGCGGATCCTGGAGCATTTCGGACTTTCACCGGAGGAAGCCGTCTACGTCGGCGACGCCCCTTCCGACGTGACGGCATGCCGGGAAGTCGGCATTCCGATCCTGGGTGCCGCATGGGCTTCCACTGCCGAAACAGACGACATTTCCGTCTGGAACCCCAACGCCGTCCTTCACAGCGTCGCGGAACTCCGTGCATGGCTCACCGCACGCGGGGCGTTCGGAAAATGAGCAAACGGGAAACTTTTTCACCACTGAAAACACAGAGAGGCCCTGAAACACACTGAAAAGAAAATGAAAATTTCCTGACACGAATTTCACAAAAAACGCGAAAAGGCACGGAATGGCTCTTAAAAATTTTTAAAAAACATTCACGAGATCCGCGTTTTTTGTGCTTTTCGTGCTTTTTGTGCTTTTTGTGTTCCCCTTTCTGTGTTTCTCTGCGATTTTTCAGTGTCTTCAGTGGTGAAACTGGTACGCAGTTCCCGGATGGATCGTTTTTAAAACCTTTTCGTGTATGTTTGCGTTTTCCGTAGTACCCGCGTCGAAATTCCGGCATGAACGGATACTTACCTACCGAAAGAGCCAAAATTTTCATTCACCGTATGCGTACCGTCAGCGAGGGTTTGCAGACGGAACGCGCACCATTTTTTCAGAAAGGATCGATCATGAGATCATTCATTTTGTCGGCAGTCTTCACGCTTTTGCTCACTGGTGCAGCACTGGCGGAAGAGGGTTTCACTTCACTCTTTAACGGCAAAGACCTGACCGGGTGGACCGTGAAGGGCGGTTTCGCTTCGTATGCGGTCGAAGATGGCGTCATCGTCGGAAAATGCGCTCCCGGCACTCCCGGAAACACGTTCCTCTGCACGGAAAAAGAGTACTCCAACTTCATCCTGCGTCTGGAAGTCCGCTACGTCGTGATGGGCAATTCGGGCGTTCAGGTCCGCAGTCATGCGCGTCCGCGCGGTGAGCGGGAAAGCGTCTACGGCTACCAGTGCGAGATCGCCGACCGGGTCGCCGTCGGACAGATCTACGATGAAGGACGCCGTGCGTGGGGCTACAGTTCCAAATTCCGCGGTCTGAAACGTCCGGACGACTGGTTCTCCGCCGATGCTCCGTGGGCATTCCGGAAAGATGAATGGAATCTGGTCGAGATCCAGTGTCTTGGTCCCTCCATTCGCACGTGGATCAACGGAGTTCCCTGCGCGAACATGATCGACGTTCTGGATGAAAGCGGATTCATCGGACTCCAAGTCCACGCAGGCAGTGCGGGAACGCTCCAGTGGCGGGATCTTGAGATCCGCGAACTTTCTGCGCCGGAATGGAAGAAGATCGACTCTGGAATCGAGAAACTTGGCGATTTCGTCCTCCGAGCCAAAGTATCCAAAGAGACCGCCTTGGCACTCTGCGGCAGCGAGGAAGAAAAGAAATTTGTGAAAGACGGCGAGAATTTCTGCGTCCTCGCATTGATCGGCGACCGGTGCGTCTTGAATTTCAATGACCGTGAAGTCCGCGACGTGAACGACTCCACCGCTGTCGCCGCCATACGCGAAACGCTCGCGAAAGTCAATGCCAACATTTCCGGTGAAGTCATGGAGATCGACGCGGAAATGAAAGCACAGCTGGAACGCTGACCTAGGTCCCAATTGGGATCTGAACTCCAGATCCGAGCTTAGATCCGGAGACTCCAGACCGATCTGAAATAAAAGGTTTTCCCGCGTTTTGGAGAGGCCTTTCCTCTCCTTTCGCCGTTTTTGCCCGGTCCATTCAGCTCCGGAGTTTTTTCCATTTTCTTCCCATTTTTCGCGAGCATTTCCCATGAAGAGACCAACGCATTCCCGTTTCCGTTTTTTCCGGACGTTCCATTCATCCGTTCAGCGCCATTCGTGCCATTCGTTCCTTTTGCTCTTCCTGCTCGCAGTCCACACCTTTTCGGAATGGCTCCCGACGGTCAGCGCCTCAGAATTCCGCGTCATTTCACCACGCCATGAAGTCCGGCTGACCGAGCGGCAGGAGATCGCGCTTCCGGCGGAACTCTTTTTTTCCGGCCGGTATTCCAAGCAGAACGAAACGGTTTTCGAGCTGCGTCTTGAAGTCCAAAACGAACATTGCGGCTGGACGCTCATCGACCCGCGCAGTGTTTACCTGACAGACGGTACGCAAAAGCTCTTTCCGGAACCGTACTGCGACATGGAAAAGGGGAACTGCGGCAGGATCGCGCCGGAAGAGGAACTCCTTCTGCGTTTCCGCGTGCCGAAAGAGCAGAAGGAAATGCTGCGGAAAGACGGTCCATTGCATCTGGTCCTCGCGACCGGGATCACGAGCTGGGAAACGCCTTCCGGTCCGTTTTTTCTGGAAGTTTGGACGGGTGAGAAAATGCGCGTGAATGCCGAAACGGACACGTGCGATCGGATCTGCCGAGTGAGCGAAACGGGCCTCTCGAACGTAAAAAAGGCAGTCTTGAAACTCTCGACCGGTGAAAAAATGGAGTCGGAAACGCCGCAGTTCCGGTTTCGCTTTCCGCTCCTTCCGGCAGGTGAAGATTCCTTTGATGCCCTCCTGACGCTTGAGCTGACCGATGGCACTCAGCGTACGCAGACCATCACGTTCACCGCCCGTCCGCTTCCCAAATGCGCACCGATGGAACGCGGCGAGATCCTCGTCGGAACGTGCTTTTACCCGGCGATCCCGGACGGAAAAACAGACACTCCGGAAAAAAAAGCTGTCGACCGAACCATCACGGCCTGGGACGCTCCGAAACTCCCCAACTCGCGGTACTGCCATGAATTCGTCGATGATTTTCTTGCCGACCCGTGGGGAAATCTGGCGGTCTTCTGGCCGCTGACTCCCGGTCCATCGGCAGAAAGTCCAGACGTTTCGGAAGAGTACACGCGGAAACTGGCAGATGCGGGGATCTACTCTATGAGCATTTACCAGCACGTTTCGCGCGAGAAAGCACGCCGGCTTGCCGAAGCGGGAAAAGACCGATTTTTCCTTCAGAACAATATCGGGGAGTACGCCGGTTACCTTTACCAGGGGATCGGATCTGCGAGAGCTTGCGGAGTCCCGAAAGCCGGAGACCTGAAAGAAGCCCGTTCCTTTTTCGTGGACGACTACATTCGGCGCGGTGTGCGTCGGTACGAAACGAGCTACCCGTACATTTTTTCGACCTCCGGGTCCACGCTGGCAAACTACGAACTGGAAGGCGGGATCCATTTCATCTGCTCGGAACTTTACGCCATCGGCGCCCAAAACCTTGCGTGGGCCAGCTCCGAGATGCGGGCAGCTGCACGAAAATGGAAGCCGGAATACTGGGGCGGTTGGCTCGCTCACGAATGGCAGACGGGTGCGATCCCATACCAGACGGAGCAGAAATTCCTGCTTCTTCGTGCCGGACTTTTCCAGCAGTACCTTCTCGGCAGCTCGCTGATGATCCTAGAATCGGGAAGCCAGACAACGCAGGCGGGATACTACACAGCCGACTCCGGCAAACGAAACTATGGATACGAAGAAACCCCGCCGCAGCGATACCGTGAAGAAATGCGCCGTTTCTGGAACTTTGTCCGAACGTCTCCCCAAAGGAAGGGAACTCCGGAAACGCGGATCGCGGCCGTCTTGGGGAATTGTGACGCATACGTGGGACTTTACCTTCCCGGAATGCCGGTCTGGGCACAGCATGAAAAAGCGGAAGAAGACTCGCGCTGGCGGTACGGCGATGCACAGAAAAGCTCAAAACTGCTTCAGGACATTTTTTTCCCGCTCGCACAAGGCGCCCTCGCACCGTACCCGAACAGCTGGCTGGCCGGGAATCCCTACGGACAGACCGACGTCGTGGGGATCGACGACTTGACCCGCATTCAGGATCTGGAACGCTACCAGCTTTTGATCTACGGCGGCTGGAATTCCATGACTCCGCACATTTGGAAACTTCTGGAGGAGTACGTGCGTCAGGGAGGCACCCTGATCCTTGCCGTGCCGCATCTCTCAACGCGGACAGACTGCGAAGGAAAGGATCACACCGTCCAGGATCTGATCTGCGGCGGGAAACTTGAGGGACTTTTGAACATCGAGATTACCGGCAAAACGCAGCTCGCGTCTCCTGAATTCGGTCCGGTTCACGAATACGCGGCTGAATTTCGTTTTCTGGATGAAAAGGCGAGACCGGAGATCCTCCAGACCATCGGCGGGAAACCGATCTGGCTCCGGCAAACGCATGGGAAAGGCGCCGTTCTTCTCTTTTTGGGGTGGGAGTACCCGGGAAAAGACACACTCGCACCATACTATGCGCCGCAGATCCGGGAAACGGCAGAAAGCATGAAGGGGGAGATCTTCATCGAAACCGAGGCAGAAGAAGACCGCGCGTACTTCTCGTGGGCCGTCTATGAAGACTGTGTTTACGTGCTGAATCTGCACTGTCTGGAAGCCAAAGAATGCACCGTCCGACTGCAAGACCGCTCCGTCCCGCTCCGTCTTGGACCGGCAGAGATGCGGCGGATCGAACGGTGAGGCAAAAAACCGTCAATGCGGACGAACGCTCAGAGTCCGTAGGCCTGTGCGAGGATCCGGATGGGGTGAAGGACGGATTTCGTGTTTTTGTGCATCATCTGGATCCGGCAGGCACTGCACTCCGTCGCCCCCAGCTGGATCGTCGGGTCACGCATCCACGCTTGAAGCGGACGGCCGATCTTGAGACTCGCGGAGTAATTTTTCGCCAGCATTCCGTAAAAACCGCCCATCCCGCAGCATCCGTGAGGCGACTGGATCAGTTCAAGCCCCGGAATGAGACGAAGCAAATGCGTGGACGGCGCGCCGATCTTCAGTGCCCGGAGTCGGCATGACGCATGGTATCCGACGCGGAGTTCCCTGCGCAGTTTCGGTATCTTGAGCAGTTGATCCACGTGTAGTTTGTAGAGGTACTCGCTGACCTCAAAACAATGCCGAGCGACCAGCTCAATGTCTTCGTTTTCAGGGTAAGTCTGCGGAAATTCCCACCGAAATGCCAGCGCGGCTGCTGGTTCCGAGACGACAACGTCGTATCCCTGCCGCACATAGTCCGCCAAAATGGCAGCATTTCGATAGACCTGCGTCTTGACGTAGTCGCTTCTTCCCAGCATGACTGCAGTGATCCCGCTGCCGTCCTGATGCTGAGGCACGACCAACGGCACATTATTGTGCTGAAAGACCTGCAGAACGGACCGCGCAACGGAAGAATCAAAATGATTCGCGTAAGTATCGACAAAATAGACGGCTTTTCCCTGAATCCCCGTCGTATTGTCCAGAAAAACAGGATGCTCCGAAACGGGCGTTTCAAACGGATTGGGAGCCAAGAGCGTCGGATTTTTCTGAAGTTTTTCCAAAAAAGACCGCGTTTCCAGCTTTGGGATCGTTCTCTCTCTGGAAATGCCGAAACTTTTCTCGATCAGCCAGCGCAGCCATCCGGTAGAAAACGCAAGATTCGCGAGGTACGGGAATCGATGAAAGCGTTTTACCCAGAGATCCAGCCGAACGAGTGACGTCTCGTAAAAGTCGAGTCCATGCGCTTTTGCCCAGGATTCTTTTGCACAGCGAACGAGGTAGGGAACGTCGACGCCGGACGCACACTCGATCCGGCAGGAATGGCACTGGATGCACTGATTCATGATGAACCGAAACGCATCGTCGCCCAGTTCCGTTACGTCAAGCGTTTCGCTCACGAGACCGGCCATGAGATTTGCCTTGGCTCGCGGGGATGAAAATTCACTGCAGTCGTAGCGAAAGACCGGGCATGCACGGCAAGAACTCTCCGTTCCGCGGCATTTCGCGCAGCCGCTGCATCGCTCTGTGATTTTTTGGATCTTCTCCGGACGCCAAGCCAGCCCAATGTGGGTCAGAGGCTCCATTTTCTCGCACTCATCCCCATTTTTTTCACATTCAGAGGCCCGCGAAACACCATCCTTCACGTAGGTTTCATCTGCCAGATCGTCGAACGCATCGCCAAGGATCTCTCGAACTTTTTCCATCACCAGAATGGAAGATTCCCGTCCGCAGAAGGAACTGGAATCCGCATTCATGACCACGGCATCATCCAGAACATTTGAGGAGCCTGCAGTATCGCGGCGCGTTTCCGGTTCCGATTTCAGCTGCGTTTCCGATTTCAGCTGCGGTTCCGGTTTCAGCTGCTCGCTGGACGCATTTCCCGCGGTTTCCCGACGCTTTTTGGCCAGCGCAGCCGACTCGAGGATCTCACCATTTGGGAAGTGTTCCGACTTTCGAAAACTCTCAGCGAAAACGCGTTTCTCCGTCTCCGTTTCGACCGCGGAAACGCACTCTGGATCCCGCTCCAGCTCTTTCCGCTCCAGCTCTTTCCGCTCCAGCGAAAACGCAGCGGCAGGCCGGATCGCGCGGCGCCAGAGGAGCTCCATTGGCGCGGGAAACTCTTTTTTGTCGATCTCCGACCCCATTTTTCCCGGCTGAAAAAGAAGAAACGGATCAAAAATCTTCTTGATGGCACACGTGATCTCGTATTTCGGATGGTCGAAAAGCGGCATCCAGTACTTCCAGCCAAGTCCAAGACCATTTTCCGTGCCGATCGTTCCGTTCATTTCGTGTACGAGACGGTAGTATTCATGGGCAAAACGCAGGAGCTTGGCACCTTCTTCTTCACGAAAGAGATCGACGAGGGGCTGAAGGCGCACCTGCCCTTGGATCGCATGCGAAAAAAATGCCGCCGTCAGTTCATGCTTCCGAAGCAGTTCCTGGATCCTGAGAAAAAATTCATGCAGCCGCGCCGGCATGACAGCCGCATCCTCGACGAACGTGTTTCGGACCGGCTTTCCCTTTCCAAACTGCACAGAAGGTTCAAATGTCCGTGCGAGTTCCCAGAAAAAGGAAGCCTCCGTATCGTCAGCCGAAACGAGCATCTGAAACGCCAGCTCCTTCTGCCGGATCAGTTTTTCCGAAAGAGAGCGCAGCCGATTTAGGAGACTGAACTGAGCAGAATCGGTCAGCTCGACCAAAAGAGCCGCCTCTGTTTTTTCCGGAAACATCGTGTCGAAACGAACGTCCCGTTCTGCTGCAAGATGCAGATACCGCCGGTCGATCAACTCACACGCATCCGGATGAAACGGCAGGAGAAGCTGTACGGACTGCATTGCTTTCTCCATGCTGTCAAAAAACAAAAGCAGAGTTTTCCGCACCGCCGGGATCTCCGGAAGGCGGAGTTTGACGGCAGAAATGACTCCAAGCGTACCTTCCGCCCCCGCGATCAGACGCGCTATATTCAGGCGGTTTCCGTTCTGTATGTTCGTCCAGTACGCCATTTTGTCGATGACTCGCGGCGTACGCAGTGTCCCCTGCTGAACGTTGAATTCATTCAAGACGTGCGTAATGGAATTCAGGATCCACTTTTTCTCTTCCTGCGGCGTAAAAAACGGCTCCGGCTCTGCCAGTTTTTCCGGATTAAAGATCTCTTCGCTCTCTCCGTTGACGGAAGGAAATGCGAAATTCGGCGCAGAAGTACGTTCCGCCGATGCGGTCTCTTCGTCCCCGTTTGGAAAACTTCCTGAATGCTCCGGAACATCAAAAAGCTCCTGACTGGAAAACTTCACGATGTTACCGTTTGCCGTGACCATTTCCAGCTCAAGGATCCAGTCGGACGGACGTCCAAAAGAGAGCCATCGGCTTCCGTACCCGTCCAGAGAAAGCAGTCCGCCGATCGTATTTGGCCAGGAATGACCTGCGCCGGGAAGAAACTGGCGACGATGCGGCCGAAGGATCTCATTCAGGCGTGAGCACTGCATCCCAGCCTGCACTTCCAGCACATTCGACTCCGCGTCGTAACGCAGAAGACGCCGCATATAGCGCGACATATCGAGCACGATCCCGTCTCCGAGAGCTGCGCCGACGCAATTGCTCCCCGAGCCGCGGGGATGAACGCTCAAACCGTTTCTCCGTGCGTAGCGGATGACCGAAACGATGTCCATCGTCGTGCGCGGGAAAACGACACACGCCGGCTGGATCTCGTAAAGTCCCGCATCTGTCGCGTACGCCTGCGTACTGACCGAATCTGCAAAAACGTCTCCGTCGATCAGACCGCGCAGATCATCCTGGATCCGTTCGCCCTTGGGGTTCAGCATCGCCATCTCTCCATGAAATCAGATCCCGTCAGAAAAAGCCGAAAACCGAAAGCCGCACTCAACAGTATCCTGCCCGCGACACAGAAAGCCGGCTCTCTGACAAAACCGGTTTTCTGAAAAGACCTACACACGCCGGGCCGTCAGACGTTCCAGTGACGCCCCGTAAAAAACACACCGTCCGACGACATTTCAGACTGCTTCATAAAATTACTTCATGAAATTACTTCATGAAATTACTCCATGAAATTACTCCATGAAACTGATCGTCGGAGTATTTCTTCCGCTGACTAAAGTCATGAATTCGGCACGCGTCCGCGCGTCCTTCAGGAACGTTCCGCGCATGGCGGAAGTGACGCACGTCGCACCGGGTTTTTTGATCCCTCGGATCGCCATGCAGGTGTGCAGCGCCTCGATGACGACACCGACACCGCTGGCATCCAACTCATTCATGAGCAGATCTGCGATGGTCGCCGTCATGCGTTCCTGGACCTGCGGACGCTGAGAGACGACCTCAACGACACGCGCCAATTTGCTCAGCCCAAGGATCTTTCCGTTCGGCAGGTAACCGATGTGGACCTTTCCCATGAACGGAAGAAAATGATGCTCGCACATGCTGTTGAACGAAATATCGCGCACCAAAACGATCTCACTGTAATCCTCGGTAAAGTATTTGTGCAGGTGGATCTTCGGATCGACACGGAGTCCCTGAAACATTTCCGCGTACATTTTCGCGACCCGTTTCGGCGTTTCCTGAAGTCCTTCACGATCCGGATCTTCACCGACCGCGATGAGGATCTCACGAAACGCACGCTCAATACGCGGCAGGTCGACCGATCTTCCCATTTCTGCTTCCGACATGAAATTCACTCCTTCCCGTTTTCCTGTTTATGTGCAGAGGATCTTTCTATTTATTTTCGTCAATGATCCCCTGAAGTTTTGCCTTAGACTGCACCCCCACAAGCTGATCGATGAGATCGCCGTTTTTGAAGACCATGATCGTGGGGATCGTCGTGATGCCGTAGTGGTTGGCGACGTCGTCCGATTCCGAAATATCGACTTTCACCACTTTTGCGACACCGTCATTCGCGTCCGCGACCGCATCCAGAACTGGTGCCAGCGCACGGCACGGAGCACAGCCGGGGCCCCAGAAATCGACGAGAACGATGCCCGGGAATTCCAGTACTTCTGCGATAAAATTATCTGAATTGACCTGAAGCGCTTTGCCCATTTTTCACCTTTCACTTCCTGAGTATCTTTTTTCAAAATGAAACGGGCAGTCCGACTGGTCTGCAATTTCTGCTGCGGGCTGCACTGCGTTCATTGGGTTCTTCAAATTTTCTACTTCCAGTTTTCTTCTGCTTGTGTTCTGCCTGCATTTTGAAGAAAACCTTTTCTTTATTTTACTCGAGAATCTAAAAAAGTCAAGGCCCCAAACGATTCTCTTGCAAATTTCGGGGTGTGGGAGTTGAAATGAATTCGATTTTATGGTAAAATAGGAACGTATCATTTACGCAAGGAGAAAAAAATGAAAAAAGATTCCCGTTCCGTTCACCGTTCCGGATCCGCGGCACCTTGCTTCCTCATTTTTGGAGACGCAGACCGTCAGGAATTCCGGCTCTGGCGGGAAGCCCTTCCCGAAAATGTCCGTGAACGCGTGATTTGTGCCGAAAGCTGCCCAAGTCTCAATGCCGACTCTTTCACCGACGCAAACGAGATGCCGACTCCCGACTTTCTCGTTCTTCTGTGCTCCTGGTCGGGAGAGTTTCAGGACAGTTGGGTACTGGAACTCCAAAAAAAGTTTCCCCTCACTCCGATCCTCGCGATCCTCGGAAGCTGGTGCGAGGGGGAGGCGCGGACTGGGACGCCGATCAAGGGTGTGCATCCGGTCCTCTGGTACGACTTTGCGGTAATGGCGCCGCTGGAATGTTTCGCTTTCGAGAAAGGCTGGGCGTCTATCTGGTCGCTTCCCGTCACGGTACTGCCCGAAGAACGTGTACTTTTCGAGCTGAAACGGGAAGAAAAATGGAAACTCTTCCGAGTTCCAGCCCTGAATACCGTAAATGCTGAAACAGTTTCGGATCGCCGTCCCCTGCGTTTCCTGATCGAAAGTGACGATTTCGACCAGTTCATCTTCCTGCGCGATCTGTGTTTGCGGTCGGACTGGAATGGCAGGCCGGTCGAGTTTTTCAGCTCGTGGCTCGGTAAAAAGGGAGATGCTTCGGAAAACGCAGACGCAGACGCAGACGCAAATGTGGACTTTCTTCTTTTTGATCTCCCTGATCTCTCTGAAGCGACCGCCGCACGATTCCGCGCTCTTAAGGCTCAAAATCCGGAAGCCGTTCCGATCGCGTTCACAGAATTTCCCCGTCCGGACGAATGGGAGCTTCTTCGGAAAGAGAACGTCCAGATCTTTCCGAAACCATTCCGCCTCGCCGACTTCCTTTTCTTTTGTCTAGAGCGTCTTTCATGCAGCATCACTGCCGACTGTGCCAAATGAACCTCAGGAAGTATGAGCAGACGTTCCGAAACAGAAGTTCCCGCAGCCTCGCGGAAACGCACGGAATGGGATCTTATGATCGGTTTTGAAAAACATTAAAATTCTGTTTGTCCCGGGTTTTTCCAGCCAAGATCCTTGACAGTCATATTTCCTTGTGCTATAATTTCACGTGTCGCGGCGGCAGCTTTTGTCTGAAAACCGGCGTTTTTAGAGGTTGCCGATCCGTTTTCAGTGAAAGTTCAGGTGAAGTGTATGAAATACTTTCGGGATCCCATCCTATTTCTTTTTCTTTTAGCGTACGTTCTAGTTTTTGCATCTGTTCAGACTATGGAGGCCCAGGAGTTTCCTGATGTCCCAGAGCCTCGATCGGAAGCCGGGGCAGGAGCGCGGATGGTAAAGACGGTCGACGGGATCGAGTATGCTTTCCGATGGTGTCCGGCAGGAACGTTCATGATGGGGAGTCCTGAAGGCGAATCGGGCCGGTGTCCGGATGAGATCATGCACGAAGTCACGCTCTCGGACGGTTTCTGGATGCTCGAGACGGAAGTGACGCAGGAAATGTGGAAAAGCGTGATGGGAAACGAACCAAGTGTATTTCGCGGCGAAAATCTCCCGGTGGAGCAGGTCGGCTGGGTCGATTGCATCGAATTTTGCCGAAGACTCTCCGAAAAACTCAGGCTTCCAGTCACGCTTCCGACGGAGGCTCAGTGGGAGTACGCCTGCCGTGCAGGAACTGCGGGACCGTTTGCAGGTGATATTGAAAAAATGGCTTGGTTCGGTCCAAACAGTGAAAACAGAACGCAGCCGGTCGGACAGAAAAAAACGAATGCCTGGGGACTTCACGATATGCACGGTAATGTGTGGGAATGGTGTCTGGACTGGTATGCGGAAGACTCGTATGCAGGATCACCGATGACCGACCCGCAGGGCCCCTCCAGCGGCGTAAACCGTGTCTATCGCGGCGGCGGCTGGTACGGTGATGCGCGATTCTGCCGTTCCGCGTATCGAAACTACTACGCACCGAATTTTCGCAGTTACGGCCACGGATTCCGCATCATTTTAAAATGAAAGAAACAAAATATTTAAGGACCTTCCTCCAATAAAAGCGTTTTTTTAGGGAAGGTCCTTAAATTTCTTTCGGGCGCCGGCGTTTCTTTCGTGAAATTCAAGTTTTGACGGCGCTTGCGGGTTTCATGGTAAAATCATTCTGTGATCTCGATACGGCTCCAGTATCCAGCTTCCCAAGCCCAGGCATTGGGGAAGTTTTCGAGTTCGAGCTGGATGGTATTTCCGGCAAACGGAGTCAGGTCGAAGTCGATGTCCTGCCATTGGTCACCCTCGATGGTCTTTTCAAACTGCACGGAGCCGTTGACGCGGATCTTCAGGACCCAGTCATGGCCGGGGTGGTTCGTGACTGTGAGACACAGGAACGTCTTTTTTCCCTCTTTCACCGCATACGAACGCGAAAGAAGGCAGGGTGTGTTCCGGTCCAGCGGGTGCGAGAGAAGCACGTTTTCCTTGCCGCGTTCCTTCTCCCGGAATCCCGGGTCCATATCCGGCCCGCACTGCGAAATTTTCCAGCCGGGGAAGAATTTATCGACGCCGACCTGCAAATTATTCAGCCCATAGTTTCGGAAGAGGATCTTTTCCATCTCTTCGTCCGTGAATCGGCATTCCTGCGGCGGTTTCGGATCCCACGAAAGCTCAAGCGGCATCGGCTGCGCTTTCTGTTTCGGGATGACGAAATACTCGACACCGTTGACTGTTTCCATGCGTCCGCCGGCCTTCACGACCGACTGACGTGCAAGTTTCTCGCAGACGTCAAGAAGTGCCGGGAAATTGTACTCAGTGTACGAGAATTTCGACACGTGATCCAGTTTTTCGGAAAATCGTGCCGGGAGGTTTTGGAAGCCGAGCTGCGTAAAGAGTACCCCTGCCGCGCTTGACGGATTGCAGTCGGAATCGTACCCTGCCCGCATGGAGATCAGGATCGTCTGGTCAAGATCGCCGTTTCCGTAAAGGAGACCGAGCAGGATGCACGCACCGTTGATCTTCACGTCGATCGCGCCGTTGCTCGCTTTCTGGTACTCCGGGTCCAGTCGGTACTTTTCGAGGCATTTGTTCCACGCGGAAGTCCAGTCGTTCGGGTCTTCTCTATGCCAGGCACGCAGATCCCGCACCATTTCAGCGTACTGTGAGTCTGCAGGAATTGCCGCAAGACCTGCGTCGATCATCGTGTTCAGGTCGTCGGTGAAAAAGGCCTCCGAGTACATTGCGCCCATGAAAACTCCGCCGTAGATACCGTCTCCGTAGTTCATCAACCGCCCGAATTTCTCTCCGAGCGCAATGACCTGATTCGGCAAACCGGGCGAGATGAGACCGGAATAGTCCGCTTCGATCTGGTAATCGATGTCGTTGGGGCAGCGATTGAACTTCGGGTGTCCGGAATCCGGCGGAGCGATCCCGCTGCGCAGATTGTTTCGTCCCGCTTTGTTCGCGCACCAGAGAGCGTACTTGCTGTTCGCGAAATCGATCCCCGCCTGCCGAATGGAGCAGTCCAGACCATACACTTCCATCGTACGGAGGAACGTCATTTCCACGTAAAGGTCATCCTGTCCGAACGCGCGGTTGATCATCCCCGGCGTCCAGACCGGAACCTGATCCTCCGGAATGATCCGGTCCACGAATTTGAATTCCGTCGGCGCACCCCAGCAGACTCCGGCGATCTGTCCGACCCAGCCGGCTTTCATTTTGTCGCGGTACTCTTCGACGGATAGACGGCGAAACTCCATCTTCTCCCTACCGTTTCCTGACGCGTACGTCCCCGAAATGCAGACGGCGCAGCTCCAAAAAAATCCCAAAACGCACAAGTATTTCAGAACTCGTTTCATTTTTCCTCCTAATTCAGCAAAAAACGGAATTCGGCACTAAACGGCAGGTCAATGCAAACATTTTTTTCGATTTTATCCTCTTTCATGATTTTCTGCAAGGGGGAGGCAAGATCCATTTTGTGTATTTTTGAGCTTGGGATGAAATTCATCTCGCGGATCGATCCCTGCTCTTCTCTTTAAAACTCTCATTTTCAAGTTAAAACTCTCATTTTCAAGGCATGCGCCGGCGGTAGAAGGTCCGCATGAAATTTTAAAGAAAAAAGAAAAAAGGGAGTGAACGTGCCCTGACACGAATTTCACGGAAAACACGAAAAGACGCGAAAGATTTAAAATATTTTTTAGTCTTTTAGTGAATTTCGCATCTTTTCGAGTTTTTCGTGTTTCCTTTCAGTGTCTTTCTGTGAACTCTTCAGTGGATCCAGTGTCTTTCTGTGAACTCTTCAGTGGATTCAGTGGATTCAGTGTCTTTCTGTGAACTCTTCAGTGGATTCAGTGGATTCAGTGGTAAAACGGATACGCAGTTCCCGGATAGACCAGAAAAAATCATCCCAACGACGCAAAAGCCGTTTTCAGAACGTCTCTTTTCAGAAAAGGCAGCCGTCAGAACTGCATAGTTTTCCGAATATACCGGCACAGGGAAGGGTGGATTCAAGATGTTTGGGGAAATTTTCGATATTCAGGAAATCAGGTCTATCGGCAGTTCACTAACAAAGGGAGATTTTCATGGGTTTGAATCCTGCACAGGCAGAAGCGGTCCATACGCTTCGGGGTCCGCTGCTCGTTTTGGCCGGAGCCGGTTCCGGAAAAACGCGCGTGGTGACCATGCGCATTGCGGAACTCATCCGAAGCGGCATCGCTCCGGATCGGATCCTTGCAGTGACTTTCACGAACAAAGCCGCCGCCGAAATGCGAGAGCGCGTTCTTCAGATCCTCTTCCCCAACTCACGTCCGCCGAAAGACATGCCGGTCCCGCTCGTCGCGACGTTCCACTCCCTCTGCGTTCAGATCCTCCGCCGGCACATCACGAAGCTCGGTTACCCGGAGCAGTTTGCCATTTACGACCGAAACGATCAGGAAAGCCTCGCAAAACGGGTCCTGAACGACATTGCGACGAATCTTGCCAATTTACACCCCGGCGACTTCATCAACATCATCAGCCGCTGGAAAACGCAGGGCATCCGGCCTCACGAAGCGGATCGGCACGCGGAGAATGACCGGGAGTACCTCGCCGCCAGTATTTACCGCAGGTATCAGACGGCACTGAAAGCGTGCGGTGCGGTGGACTTCGACGACATTCTGCTTCTGGTGGAAGATCTCCTGCGTGATTTCCCGGACGTTCTTGAAGCGGAAAGAGGACTTTTCGACCACATTCTCGTGGACGAGTACCAGGACACGAACCAGACGCAGTACCGGATCATTCGTGCTTTGGCGCTCGAGCACAGAAACCTGTGTGTCGTGGGAGACGACGATCAGTCGATCTATGCCTGGCGCGGTGCGGAAGTGACGCACATTTTGCGTTTTCAACGAGACTGGACGGACGCAAAGGTCGTGAAGCTGGAAACGAACTACCGCTCCACGCACGAGATCATCCAGTGGGCCAACCGTGTCGTGGCGTTCAATCGTCAGCGTCACCCTAAGACTCTCCGCGCCACGGTCTCCGGCGAAACTCCGCGCGTGCTCCAGTGTCCCGACCCGGATGAGGAAGCGCAGATCGTCGTCTCGGAGATCCGCCGACGTCTCCAGCTCCGGATCCGTCAGCCGAACGACATCGCGGTCCTTTTCCGCACGAATGAACAGTCGCGGCTTTTTGAAGTGGAATTCAAACGTCAGAACGTACCGTACACACTCATCGGCAGCATGTCGTTTTTTGACCGGAAAGAAGTGCGCGACCTGCTCGCCTACCTGCGCGTGATCTTGAATCCGCGGGATGAAGTCTCGCTGCTGCGTGCCGTCAACACACCGCCGCGCGGGATCGGTCAGACGACGATGATCCGGTGCATGGAAACTGCACTGGCCGAGAAAAAGACGCTGTGGGAGACGCTTGGAAATGCGGAAATGCTCCAAAACGCCAAGGTCCCCGCAAAGGCCGTCACCGCCATCGGCGAGTTCCGCCAAATGATCCGGAAACTTCAGCTCCATGCCCAGCAGCAGCCCGTTGACGAATTGATCCGGACGCTCCTCGACACCATCCAGTACCGCACGGAGATCGACCGACTGAACGAAAAGCCGAATGACCGCGAGATGCGGTGGAATCTTGTGGAAGAATTTGTGAACTCGGCCGCGTCTTTTGTGCAGAAAGAAGAGAGACCGCGTCTTTCATCGTTCGTTCAGCAGCTTTCGCTCATGGACCGGGACGACTCGGGAAGCGAAAAAGAAGAGCAGCTCAAAAACGGCGCCGTCATCCTCATGACGCTCCACGCGGCAAAAGGTCTGGAATTCCCCGAAGTGTACATGGTGGGGATGGAAGAGGGTTTTCTTCCGCATCGAAAATCGATCTCCGACCCATTCCGCGACAATGTGGCAGAAGAACGGCGGCTCTGTTACGTCGGCATGACGCGCGCAAAGGAACGGCTCACGCTTTCGCTGGCGCTCCACCGAATGAAATGGGGAAAAAAACGCGACACGATTCCCAGCCGATTCCTTTTCGAGATGACCGGCCGCGCAGATAATCCAGCCTACGCCAAAGTTCTGCGTGACTCCGGAAACACGTTCTCCGGCCGAGAATGACTTTTGCGTTTCGCATCGCGGATCTGCTTTCGACATTTGATTTTCAGCTGCTGATTTTCAGCCGCTGATTTCATGGAGTTGGACTGTATGTATCCAGCTCGCGGAGGATCAGCTCGCGGAGGATCAGCTCGCGGAGGATCAGCTCGCGGAGGATCAGCTCGCGGAGCATTCCCGGGCGTTCGTTTTCCGTGATCCGGCAGAGCATCTCACTCTGATTCCGGATCCTTCGTTCCTGGATCTTGGCCACGATCCAGAGAGCCGCTTCCACGCCGAAACTCACGACCAAAACCACGCATTCAACGGCGGCTGTGATCGGATCGGGAACCAGAATGGCTACTGTGCCGATCGTACCGACCACCATTTGCACGGAACCGATCAGAAGTTTGAGCTGGGCCAGATCGCGATCCAGATTTCCGGCGTAATACTCCGAGTGCGTTGAGTAAATGATCTGCTCGCCGCGAACGACGTCAAAAACGGCAAGCGGTTTGGCCAAGCCATCCAGAACCGCCGGCGATTTTACGAACAGAACTTTCCCGCCGTGGAGTTTCGGGAGTCCTTTTGAATGAAAGTTTTCACGCCATTGCTGACGCAGCTGTCTTTGACTCCATCGTAAAGTTTTTCCGCTGGTTGGAGCCTGGATCCCTTGGACAGAGTCCGTGAGTCGGCCTTCCGCGAGAACGACATTTCCGTAGTCTGTCAAAACATCGATCGAAAGAAGCTCCGCGTCTTTCTTCAGAATCGAAAACTCATAGTCGCTCGGATCCGAAACGGAATCCATGGTCAAAAACTTTTCTGAGGCCCAGGTCCGCGCGATCCGGTCCTTTTTCGTTCCGTTGTGCGAGCAGATCTCAAAATAGGGAAGGAGGGGAGGATTCAATGAGACGTCATATTTTTCTACTTTGAAATAGATCGCGTCGTCTTCCTAAATGTCCTTGCTGGAAAATGTCTCTGTTTCTGCAAAGCAGAAGAACGGACCGAGGAATAAGGGCATCAAAAAAATGCAAATGAAATTGCGAATCTCATATTGACTCTTTTTGGTTGGATCCTGAAGGTCTGTTGTAGACCAAACGATAGGGGTATAGCTGTCTACTACATATCGAGTAGAGTGTTATCAAAAATTCCCCCAATTTTAAATTATTTGAGGAAAATTTTCCCAAAACACTTTCTGTTTTGAGGATCTTGATCAAAAAAGAAAAAATACGCAGTGTGCAGGGGGGAGTATTCTGCAAGTCCTTGAGCATACAGCCTCCGGGAGGTCGGAGGCTGTATTTCGTGTGTCTCTACCATCGTGAGTCATTCGTTGCTGCAGTGCTGATGAAAATGTTCCGGTAGTAGGATCTCGCAGGGCCTCCGGAGTGGATCTGAAGCCCGATCAGGCCGGTCTGCGCGAGGGTTTCGTCTGTTTCCGTGTAGTTCACCGTCTCAACTCCGTTGAGGAAAAGCCGCACGGTCCGTCCTTGGCAGAGGATCTCGTAGCGATTCCAGTCGTTCGGTTTCCAAATCTTCTTCACGAGTTCGGGATCCGGAGTCTGGAGCATCCGGCGTCTGCGCGATTCATCGTAAAGGTGTCCCCAATAGCTTCCGTCAGACGTCATGTCTGCCTGGTATCCGATCATTTCGTGGCTGTTCGGAATGCGTTCCGAGCGGATCTGGATCCCTGCGTTTCCGTCTTTCCGCACATTCTCCGGAGCGTCGATGATCTTGCATTCGAGCCGCAGGTAAAAGTCGCCGAAACGCTCCGTCGTGGTGAGGAACTGATTCCGGTCCACGCCTTTCTCGAAATTTCCGCCGACGATCGCACCGTCTTCGATCCGGAAAACGTCCGCGATCATCTCCCAGCCGGTGAAGTCTTTTCCGTTGAAGAGCGTTCTTTCTGGGAACTGTTTTTCAAACTGCGGAATGATCGCCGCGAAACGCTCTCTTTCCTCGGGTCTTCCTTCCGTCAGGGCGAGCGCGTTGCTGAGCATTCTGCGTTTTTCGAGCGGCGCCATCCCCATTTGACGCAGGATCCGCAGGTAACCGCGAAGGGCGCGGGTCTTGAATTTCCCCTCCGGAAGCGTGACGGCCAAGCGTCCCAGAACGTTCCCCGCATCGGCAGAGGGCCATTTTCCGAGCATTTCCGTCGCCTCATCCACTACAGCAATACCGGTCTCCGAGCCGTCCTGTGCGTACATTTCCGCGTACTTTCCGAGCAGTTCTGCACTCTGTTTCCCGCCGACGGCGCTGACCCGGCGAACGAGCGTGACGGGGTCGTCCGGGTAGAGTTTCACGAGACACTCGATCGTTTCCGATTTGGCGGCCGATCTTCGGCAAAGATTCGCCATTGCGGACTCAAAGACCTCTTTCGGGTAGCGTTCCTGGACTTCAAACACCGTCGCAAACTCCGCAATGTCGCCTGGCGTCGGAGTGATGATCTGCGAGTAGACTTCCATGGCCGACGCGGTGATTTTCGGGCTGGGAGAGTCCGTCATGAGGAGTTTTACCTGCGGAAGAAGTGCCGTCAGACGCTGTTTCTGTACGATCTCAAGCGCCGCGAGCTGTTCTGTTTCCTGTGCCGAGCCGTTTTGAAGGATCTTTCCTACCGCTTCCTGGATCTCTTCCGGTTTCAGACCGCAAAGGCCGCGGACCGCAGTATTTCGGAGCGTTTCGTCTTTGGAATTCAGTGTTCGTACCAGCGTGTCGAGTGCCCGAACGTCTTTCAGTTCCCCAAGTGCCGCGAGCAGTGCCGCCTGCGGAACGGCGTCGTTTCCGTGAAGTGCGAGCAATGCCGGCGTAAGGTCCGTGCGTTCGGTGACCGCAAGTGCTGCGAGGATCTTTTCCTGCCGTTCTTCCGGAAGGTCCGTGAGTGTCTGGAGTGCTGTTCGGAAAAGCGCGTCCGAGTTGGTTTGCGTCAAAACGGTTTGGGCTGTGCGGAGATCCGCGTCGTCCGGAGAGCGCAGGAGATTTTGGAAAAGGCTGGCGTCGCCGGTCAGGAGAAGTTCATTTTGAAGCGCGATCCGAGTCGTTGGACCGTCGATCTTCGCGCTGCGGACGCTTCGAAAATACTCGGCGGCCGTTTCCATGTCAGATCGCCTGTTTGATCCTGCGAGTTTTGCTGCCGCGGTGAAGAGACCGTCTGCGGCTGCACGCTGGAGCGCGGGATCCTCATCACACAGCGCGTTTTGAAGGACGAGGAGACCTTCCGCCGCACCGATCCTGCCGAGTGCCCGAAGTGCCGCTGTCCGGATCCGGATCGAGTGGCAGTCACACGATGCGAATTCTGCGAGACGGGAGACTGACTCGGCATCTTCCATCATTCCGAGCGACGTGATCGCGCCTGCTGCGCACTCTTCATGCGGCGAGCCGAGCCCTTTTCGAAGCGTCGGGATCCCCGCCCGGTCTGGAAGATTTTCAAGTGCGGTACGCGCAGCGGTACAGAGCCGCGGGTCGAGGAGCATCTTCTCCAGTTCCGCGAGCCTAGACGCATCGCCCGTCCGGACGGTCTCGAACGCACGCTGAACGGAATCGTGCATAACACGCTGCGTTTCGGGAGAAAATTCCTGCCCGCAGATCAGAGCAGGGGCCAACATCAGAGAAAACGCAAACGGAAGGATGGTTTTGGGACGCATAATGGGACTCCATTTGAGGAAATTTTGGCGGGATGATCAACACACGCTTTCAGTATACTACAATTCTGCGAAATTTTCCAGAGGGAAAAAACCGTAAAATAGAAAAAAAGTTTTCTTTCATGATCCATTTTTTTAGTCCGCATCCCCCTTGAATATTTTTGAAAATTGGATAAAATGACTCAAAATATATCTTAAATTTTCCTATAGAGTGAGGTTTTTCATGCCAGGTACTATTTTATCTTCGGATCCAGGAAATTCCATCCCAGATCCCAACAATGCTCCGAATCATCCGAAGCCGTTATCCCCGGGAACTAAAATTGGAGAGCATGGGGAATACTGTCTTGTAAAGGAACTCGGCAAGGGCGGGTTCGGAGTCACGTGGCAAGCGGAGAAAACTTCCGGCGGTGTGAAACAGATCGTAGTCTGCAAGCTGCTCAAGGAAGAACATCGCAATAATAAAAAAGCGACCGAAGAAGTTCGGCGTGTTTTCAAGCTGACAAATAGTTTAAATCACCAGTATATCTGCCCGCTTATCGGAATCGAAACGGATCCGGTTTACGGCATTTTTCTCGTCATGGAGTATGCTGAGGGTAAAACGCTCCGCGAGTGGTTCAATGCACAACCAAACCATCAAAACGGACTCCCGCTCTCCGAGATCCTCCCGATCCTCAAGAAAGTCGCAGATGCGCTGGACGTGATCCACTACGCAAAGGTCTTTCATCGGGACGTGAAACCGGAAAACATCATTTTCCGCAAACAGAACGAGATCACACATCCTTGGCTCATCGATTTCGGTATCGCGGCGCAGATCCATACGGAAGGAGCGGAAACGGTAACAGAACATGGTCAGGCTCGTAATGGAACTCCCGCGTATATGGCGCCCGAACAGTTTGATGCCAAACTGCAGGATGGACGTACGGACCAATACGCACTTGCGGTTATTGCCTACGAATTCCTTACGGGACAACGTCCGTTTCGTGGAGGCAATGCAACTACGATCGCCAAGGCCCAAATGCTGTCGCTTCCCAAACATCAAAACTTAGGCGATGCGACCTACAACGTTCTCTGTAGAGCCTTGAATAAGGAAAAGTGGAAACGCTTTAAGACTTGTGGAGAGTTTCTTGCGGAGTTGGAAAATCCGACATCGCTCGAGACCGAAGAAATCCCGTTTGATGACTTCTTGGAGGAGATCCGCCAGGAAATTTCCAAAAGAGAGGAATTGGAAAAAAACATTATCGCTATGTTCAAGGACTATTTCGAGGCGATCGAGGGGGTTATTGACGAGCAGAAGAATGTGAAGGAGGAAAATCTGCGCAATGGCAAGTGGGAAAATAGCCAGGAGATTCAGGATATCGAGAGAGAGATCAAGGAATGTCGGGACCGAATGCTTGATTTCAGCAGCAAAGAACTGCCTAAAACTCCTGAGAATTGGGAGAGGGTTCTAAATTGGGAAGATGTGAGTAAAGGAACGGCAGCCTTTCAAACTTTTGCTGCCAGTATCGATGCTCCTGTCAAAAGCGCGGCTCCTCATAGTAAGAAAAAACAAGGAGCGGGGCCGATCGGCGCCTGGTTCGTCGGCTGCTGGTTCGCTTTTGTATTACTGATCGTTGCTGTGTTTGTTGGGTGGCACAAAAAAGGGGATGCGTCCCAATGGCTGTCGGATATGATCCGAAATGGTACAACAACTATAACAGATTTTGTAAAGGGAATAGGAACGGAGCCTGAAACGGAGCCTGAAACGGAAACAGAAACGGAAACGGAAACGGATCCTGGAACTGGGACGGTTTTACCGCCTTCTGATCCTTACGCAGAACTCAAAACCGAGTTGGACGGCTTGGGATTGAAGTATTCCATCAATCCCAGGTTAAAAATGGTCATGGTCACTGGATATGCCGGCGAGGCTGAAACTTTAACGATCCCCGACGGAGTAACGCACATTAAAGAGAATGCGTTCGCATTCGAAGGCAATACGTCATTCCGATCCGTGACGATCCCTGCCAGTGTAACGAGCATCGGAAAATGGGCATTTAGAGGGACGGCTGACCTGAAAGAGTTTGTCGTTTCAGCGGAAAACAAGAATTATAAGAGTGTGGACGGGATCCTGTTTTCCAAGGACGGGAGTTGGCTCATACAAGTGCCCGCAGGCAGCGAACGCACCGTTTATATTATCCCTGATGGCGTGAAGAAGATCGGCAGCAGCGCGTTTTGCAAGTGTACCGCCCTCACGTCTGTTCGGATCTCTTTTACCGTAGACGAGATTCGAGAATTTGCATTTTTCGGATGCACGGAGCTCGAAGAAGTGACGCTTCCTGCCAGTGTGAAGAGCATCGGCAACAGTGCGTTTGCCGAGTGTGCTAAGCTCAAAGACCTGAGGATCCCCTCCAGCGTAACGAGTCTTGGCGACAGTGCGTTTGAAGGATGTACGAACCTCTTGTCCGTACAGATCCCCTCTAGCGTGACGAGTATCGGCGACAGTGCGTTTGAAGGATGTACGAACCTCTTGTCCGTACAGATCCCCTCTAGCGTGACGAGTATCGGCGACAGTGCATGTGCCGGATGTACGAGCCTCACGTCCGTACAGATCCCCTCCAGCGTGACGAGTATCGGCGACAGTGTATGTGCCGGATGTACGAGCCTCACGTCCGTACAGATCCCCTCTAGCGTGACGAGTATCGGCGACAGTGCGTTTGAAGGATGTACGAACCTCTTGTCCGTACAGATCCCCTCTAGCGTGACGAGCATCGGCAACAGTGCATTTGCCGGCTGTACGAGCCTCTCGTCCGTACAGATCCCCTCTAGCGTGACGAGCATCGGGATCCTTGCGTTTGCCAGGTGTGGGAACCTTACATCCGTGACGATCCCAGCCAGTGTAAGTATGATCGGAAACGACGCGTTTAGTGATTGTCCTCATCTCACTATTTTCGGAACAAAAGGCTCGGCAGCGGAAATGTATGCGAATAGCAATGGACATCATTTTCAAGATATGAATGATTCCGGCAAGCGCATGGTGAAGACCGTCGACGGCATCGAGTACGCGTTCCGATGGTGTCCTCCGGGCACGTTCCTGATGGGGAGCCCAGAAGACGAACCGGGCCGGTATGATAACGAAACGCAGCACAGCGTGACGCTTACGCGTGGTTTCTGGATGCTTGAGACGGAAGTGACGCAGGCAATGTGGCAGAGCGTGATGGGTACGGATCCGAGCCATTTCAAGGGAGCCCAGAATCCTGTGGAGTGTGTGAGTTGGACGGAATGTGATGAGTTTTGCGATAAACTTTCAAGCAAACTTGGCCTGACGTTGAGTCTTCCGACGGAGGAGCAGTGGGAGTATGCGTGCCGGGCGGGTACGACGACGGCGTATTCGTTTGGCAGCAGTCTGAACGGCCAAGAGGCGAACTGCAACGGGAACTATCCTTACGGCACCTCAACGAAAGGTCCGTATTTAGAGAAAACAGTTCCTGTGAAGAGTTACGCTCCGAATGCTTGGGGCCTTTACGACATGCACGGTAATGTGATGGAGTGGTGCCAGGACTGGTATGACTCAGACTATTACGCCGAGTCGCCAATGAGCGACCCGACAGGCCCTTCTAGCGGCCCGTACCGAGTCTTCCGCGGGGGCAGCTGGAGCGACTACGCCCAGGGCTGTCGCTCCAGCTGCCGGAACGGAGATACGCTGGGTAATGGGAACACCGGCCTTGGCTTCCGTGTAGTTCTGGCCAGTCCAGCTTCGGAGGAATAGAGCGCAGCACATTCGCCGGGAGTTGGTGTGGGTTTCAGAGAAAGGCACCCTTAAAAAGTCCCCATGTTCCCTCTCGGCGAATGGCCTGACGGCCTGTATCACCGCACTCCAAAGAGTCGGCGTTTTGCGCAAGCCTTTCGGGAGAATTTAGGAATTTTTATCTATTGGATGTTCTGGGCTTTCTTGCGAATTTCTTTGTTTGGTGAGTAAATCGCCTTAAAAAAAGACTCTCACGCCGGCGTGCGCGTTATCGGTTTGTGTTTCCGCCGAACGAGAATCTGCCGTGGAGTTCGCGCCTGTGAAATTTTCGCTGGGAGACGACAGCGGCGCGCAGGCACGCGGTACCATCGAGTATTTGAGACGTATCTCCGGTATCGCGTGCGTGAAGGCCACCGCGTTCTGGAAGGAGTGCGCCTCCCGAAAGAAGACCCGTTCTGGAAAAAATACTTCCCGCCGAACGGCTGGAACTGCCGCTGCACGACGCTGGAGATCTGGAAAGATGAACCGACCGCGAAAATCGATTTCGGCATCACCGGCAGAGACCCGCGAAAACGAACATCTGACGCAATGAATGTGCCGAAGGAATTTCGAGGAAACGTTGGCATTTTCGCGATATCGAAAAAATATGCAAAGAAAAAATCCAAACATTTATATAAGAACCCGAAATTCATCTCAGAGTCAACATTGGCATCCACAACAAAACCAATTCGAGGTATTCAAAGAGGGACTTTTATTGTCAATGTCCATAAATCTAAACCAGGAAAACTTACTGGTTATGATGGAATGCGAACTGCAAGCGAATGTAAAACAATAAATGAATTGCTGGAAATGGGGTATGATGTTAAGATTATTCCTGAATCCAAAAAACAAAAAGAAAAAACACCTGATATTTTCATAAAATGGAAAAAAAGGAAGAGAATCGCTGTTGAAATGAAAAATCCAACCAGCTCAACCTATTCAACGATTAAATCGCACATATCACATGCTATCAAGCAGGGATGTGAACTTTTATTGTTGGATTTAAGGAACTCCCCCATTGCATTTAATGAGATAGATGTTATAATTAAAAGAACGATTGGCAGCCGACCATCACGTTCGTTACCAATTGATTTGGAAGTTTGGATTAATGAGTATGGGAAAAGAAGAGTGTATAAAAGGAAAAAAGGATAATGTCTCAAATGAAATGTGTATGTGGTTTCATGATGAGAGATCATGATCGTCCTCTTGAATTTGAGTATGAATGTTACAAAGGAAGTCAATATGCCCGAATCTGTGACGAGCTTTATGAAGAAGGCAGTACAGACTATGACCTTCCTGAACCTGATGTAACTATTTGGCGTTGTCCGAAATGCCAACGTATTTACTGGTTTGAAGGAATTACAAATATTGCGCAGTGTTATGTGCCATTTGAACCATTCGATAAAGGAAATGAACTGTCAAATACTAGATAATTCAAGACTTTTTCATAAAAAATACCTCGTGGCATCCATGTTCGGAACTCGTATGTGACGCAGTATTCGGTAACGCCAGAGCATCGACCAAAGTATAACGAAAAATTCCCAAAAGTCAAATTGTCAAATTTGACGATTCTACACTTGACATTCAACTATAAACAGAATTTGACTGCTGGTCCGCCATGAGCCGGGCGGCAGAGATCACGATAGTCTGTGTTGGTGTGTTATCGCACCACGGCCCCGGTGTTTCGGCATTGGGGCTTTTTAGAATTTGAGGGTGTCTATTATGACACATTGCGGGTCCCAATGTTGGCGCATTGGGGCCTTTTTCATGCAGTTGTCCGAAATTTTGGGAATACTGAATGCGATAAATTTCTAAAAAACGAGAAAAATTTCTATGTGAGCACTTGACAAGCGGTTCTTGATATGATAAAATGAAACCATCGAATTTGATCCGGATCGTCTCAACCGGAGATTTAACCACGGCAAAACGTCTCATACTTGCCGACGGCGTGAGGTTTCTACGCGCCAATCTCCAATTAAAACAACACAAATACACAAGCTGTCTAAAACTATTGCATGAGGAAGATTTTCACCTTGCGTCCCGTCCGAAAAGCAAGAACCGGGAGAAACACCGGGATGTAAGCAGATTCAAAGAGTGAAAAATAAAGAAAAACGTTAAGAAAAGTTTAGTTCATCAAGTGTCGCAAAACACGGCACAAAACGCATTTTCTTCGGCAAAAAAAGAGGGGCTGAAAACCCAAAAGGTCCTAGCCCCAAAATTAGCCGAGGCGGGCCTATCGGAAGGTATTTATAATCATTTACTGGTGTTGACAGGCATTCACAAACCTCTATTTTTTATGGAGACTGAAAAGAATTATCGGCAAATCGAAATAACAAGTGGATGTTTGTATATAGTCACTTTTAAACCCATAACTATATTAGGGCAATTTAATTGTCCATCACTTCTCTGACTCGATCAATACCTTTCCTCTTTCTATCCGGATGTAGAATCTGGTAGTGTTTCATGCCTGTTTCAAACCGGTGCCCGCATATTTCTTCATAAACTTTGGGATCGACTCCGGCCTCCATTACGTCTGAACAGAACGACCTGCGAAGATTATACCACGGTTCTGGCCAAGGAGTTAATTCGGCCTGAATGATATATTTTTCTGTCATTGTTCCGATATTGTCGTTATATCTCATTCCGGGGAAGAGATGTTTTGTCGGATTGGATTCTTGAGAGTGTTTCAATTCCCGTAAAATCAGGCAAAGCAATTTATTCATCGGCACAGTCCGTCTGACATCTGAATATGCTTCCTTTTTGATTGCGTAAAAAGTGAGTGTTTGATTCTCGAAATCAATCATGTCCCACGTTAGATTGAACATCTCAGAAGAGCCGCGGCACCCGGCAAATCGTCCGAGAGCCAGGATCGCTTTCCATTTGGGATTTTTCATTTTCCCCAAGATACCTGAAACAGTCTCACGAGGTACATATTGCCATTTTTCCTGATTGACCTGAGAACCGCTTTTTAGGAATCGGAATGGAGACTTTTCGACCCACCCAATTTGTTCTGCAAAGTTGAAAAAAGATTTTGTCTTGACAACCGTTTTCGAAATTGTTGCCTGAGAATAGACTTGCGGAGTTTTGCTCCGTTGATTCAAGGGGATTGTTTTGAGGTCTGAGAGGAATCGTGAGGCATCTTCTGTTGAGATTGAATCTACTTTTCGAGATTCTCCAAAAATCTGGTACAGTACCGTGGCAACCTGTGCATACGCTTTGACAGTTGAGGGCTTTTTGTCGTTTTGCAAAATAAACAGGTCTACCAGCTCTTTGAGTGTTTTGGGAGAATCCAGATTTTTAGCAAGGCCCAGTTTTACCAATTTGGAATGTAATTCCACATCACCTTCACGCAATTTCGCAAGCCAATAATCATTTTCCGCATTGACAGTTCCATTTCTTGCACTATCAACGAGTGATTGGATATTGTCTGCGGCTCTTTCTGCTTCCCTGCGGTTTTTAGTCGACAGGTAAATCTTTATTGGATAGGGTTTGTTCCAATAAAAAATGACGGTATATTTCCCATTTTTTCGTTTCGATACAGATGCCATGACATGTCCTCCTGATGTTGCAGATTAGCCGCTCTGGAATTTCTTGTCAATAGCAATCCTTAGAATAATTTTCTTATAAGAATGTTATAGCAAAACGATAAGTTTATTATAGCATACACTTAACAAAATGGAGCAAAATCAATAAGTGACTTATAGCTGACTTATCGTTTGGAGATAACAAAGCTATAGCTGACTTATCGTCTTTTATGCCTAAAATCGGAATAAAAATACAGACAAATTTCCCCAAACACTCACAGAATAACAAAAAATAGTATTGTTATCTAAAATCAATAAGTAACTTATAGCTGACTTATCGTTTGGAGATAACAAAGCTATAGCTGACTTATCCTTTTGGTATAACAAGAAAAATATAATTTAAATAATAATATTAATGCGACGCAGAATATTATCCGTAGTGGTTTAAAAAGAAAAATTTTTGTCGAAAAGAAATTTTGAAAATCTCCCCTTTTAATTTTTGGCGGGATTTGGTATAATGGAGCGTTGGCACGAGTATGTGGAGGATTTTATGGAAGAACTAAGATACTCAAAAAATGGCATCCGAATTACGGAAAAGAAAAGTCGAGCTTCAAGAGAAAATATACTGAAATATCTGGAAAAACGAAACGCTTATGCTAATGGTATTATTCCGTTACCAGACGATGGTATCGAACGGACAAAAGATGGGCGTAGAATGACTGACAAATGGCGTGCGGGGATCAGCAGAAATATCGAAAAAATCAGAGGTTCTAAACGGGTTGACACTCCGTATCGCCAACGAACAAAGGGGGTTGAATTCCCGATTTGGTTTCTTGAAATACTAGATTCGTTTGTGGGAGGGAAAATGCGTCGGGTCAAGTATATCGAGAAAATCATTTCTGAGAAAATCGCAGAAGAGACAAATCAGGGGCTTTCACAGTTTGAAATCATCAGTAGACTTCCACCTTCGACATATAATCATGGAGGAACTCCAAGCCGGATCGTCGAACTGCATTCAGACTTTTTGGAAAAGGTGAATGCTCATGTCGGTAACAAATCATTGCGTGTGAGATATATGATTGGAATATTAACTACCCATATAAAAGACACCACCCCCTGATAGATTCAGTGATTATTTAGAAAATTTGAGAATTTTTTATGAAAAACGCACAGATACCCCTTGACAAAATTTTTATTTGTGGTACAATATACGCATAAGAATTGAGGAACTGACAGTTTTGGTATTATGCCGGTTCAGATCAGGAGGTGTAAATGAGACATTTCAAAGTTCGTGAAATCATTACACAACTTAAAAACGATGGTTGGAATCAGGTATCTTCTGTAGGAGGTCATTTACAATTTAAGCATCCAACCAAAAAAGGTCGTGTCACTGTTTCAACGTCACATGATGAAATTTTTGGCAAAACTCTCAAAAGTATTGAGAGCCAAGCTGGAATCAAATTTAAGTAAAAACAATTTCAATCCCATGTTTGGTCACGTGGTACAAGAAAGGACACTTTCAAATGAAAAAGTTTGTTTTTCCTGCAATCGCAGAAACGTGTGATGGATTCGCAAACTATTGCGTTTCATTTCCAGACCTTCAGGGTTGTACAACGACCGGGAATACTCTGGAAGAATGTCGGAGGAATGCAGTCGAGGCTCTTGAACTTCATCTTTCCGGAATGTTGCTCGACGGTGATAAAATTCCGGAACCATCTTCTGAAGACTCTTTTGAATTGACCAGTGATGAATTGGTCTTTTTGGTCGAAGTTACTTTGGAAGAAGTCAATGAAGTGACTGTCCCGCTTTCACTTCCTCTTGACCTGTATACGCAGGCTCAAGTTGCTGGCGTTGATTTTAGCAGTGCTTTTTTACGGGGGGTGAAAGCAGAACTTCAACTCCAATAGACAGTTAATTTTGTCTAAAAATAATTATATCTTTCAAAAAAAAATGAAATTTTTGAAAAATATACAATATACCCCCTTGACAAAATTTTTATTTGTGGTATAATATACGCATAAGAATTGAGGAACTGACAGTTCCGATATTCAGGGCAAGAAAGAAAAAAGCCCGCAGTGACCAGCCTAGCAAACTGCACTGCGAGCAAGTAACCAAAGAAAGGGGTTGCCCTTCATGAGGTTTTTTTATTCTATCAGAAAAAAAAATCTTGTCAAGGCCCCCAAAGAAAAATCTCTAGAAAGGGGAAAAAATGCTTAACAATGAAAGACTCAATGCCGTCGCAGTCTACCTTGACAGTGTAGAAAGTCGTGAACTTTACAAATTGGTAAATGCGTACCTTGACGCAAAAGCAAAAGGTCTGAAAACAATTGATGTGTGCTGGTTCTATGAATCAGAAAATGCAATTCTTGAATCCCTTCGCATTATGGATGAATTTGGAATTACTGAGTTTACCATGAGCAACAACGGAACAAACCTGCAAAACCATATCCAATTGTGTTACCGGAATGGCTGGAGGATTACGGATTCTGTCACTCTGAAATATGGAGAAGGACGTTGGATCCAAACCAAACCGGCTCTGCTCTTCCAAAAAGAGAACTAATATAAGAAAAATATCACTTGCCAGGCCTACGGTCTGCCCTGAAACGAAAAAGTAAACCACCACCAGCCCCCTTCGGGGGCACAATCCAAGGAGAATCCCATGCTTAACAATGAAAAACTTAATGCCATGGATCCGTATGGAGGTCATGCGAATCACATTTCAGCCGTTTGTAAGGCGTACTATGAGGCAAAGGAAATCGGACAAGACTGGATTGTCCTATCTTTCGATCTGTATCCAGAACTTCGTAAGGAAATGTTGAATATCTTGAATGTGCTGGAAGATTACGGAGTTGATGTTTTTGCTCTCAGTCATAAGTGTGTCTCTTATGGCAAGCTTCAGACCTGCTATAAGAGAGGTTGGAGAGTTGTGGATATTGTTGAAACGATCGGTCCTTATGGTAAAAATGGACTGGCATTGCTTTTTGCGAAAACATCATTCACTTTACCTGTTATTGGAGATGAAATGCTGAATGAGGTAATGCTCGATGTAATGGTTGCTGGCGAGGAATGCGCAAGTCACATTTCCGTCATCAACAAGGCATACAGAGAATCAAAGAGGTGTAAGTCTGACTGGCTTTCTTTTGGCAGTGAATTTAACATTTCTTCATCTGGAAAAAGGCTAGAGATTTTGGATGCACTAAAATCATTGGAAGTTGAAGCCTTTACACTCAACACAGGTGATATTTTCAAACTCCGTTCTTGCTATGCAAAAGGTTGGAGGATTGCGGACATTGTTAAAACTCCTAGTCGTTACTGTGGAGAGTATCTTGCACCGCTTTTTGTAAAAATGGCGTGATACGAAAAGATTTTGTCCGCGACAATCCGCGGGGATCCCTTCAGGTAGGGACATCGTGTCCCTACCAATACAATCCCGGAAGGCGATTGAGTCGGAAGTGCTTCCGGGATTAGAAAAGATTCACATTTGGAAAAGGAAAGTAACATGAAACTGATAACTAATGAACTGGAAAAAGCGTTCCAGAAAGCACCGCTTTATTCTACCGAGAAAATTCAAACAAACCTGAAAAAAGTTGTGGCGAAATTCTTCCTGCCCAATTCCCGTTTCGTATGGTTGGCTGTGGAAGGAAGTAAAACGTACGATAGTGAAGGGGAAGGGCATTGGCTCTTCTTTGGGGCTGTGCGGATGTTTGACGACTACGAATGGGGATACTTTACCCTTGAGGAACTTGAAAATATCAATATTAATCGACCGGAAGATGTTCAAATCCAATTGGATTCATCCGTCCAACCATTCCAATCAACAGCCGCGGAGGTGATGATCTCATGAAAAGGATATATTTTAGAGACTGCGCAGACCGCTGGCTTGATGCACTTGTTGCAGACGAGTGCGATGAAGAGGAAATTTTTCTTCGAGAAACAGAGTTTACACGCGAAGAAGATTGGGATATTGAGGATACCCTTGAAGACTATCGTCAGTTCGAGGATCCTGCATATATCCCCTCATGGGAAAAGGAGTGAATTATGCTAAGCAAAGACAATGTTGAGAAAATCGCACGAGTGCTCATCAATACGAAACGATGGGAAGTAATGCTGAGGGCAGTTGGTGACGATTATGGAGCCATGCGCAGCCGAAATATGATTTCCGGAATTTTTCGAGTATTCGGATGTTTGGATTTGGGGCTGATGTTCTCATTCGCAATCAACGACATCCTCTTGGAATTTGAAACAAAATTTAACGGAGTCAAGGAGATTGACTCTCACAACACAAGCGATTACGTTCAGCGTATTATTAAGGTTTTTGCTCCACGAGACTAAGGAAACCTGTCTATTGGAGAGAACAACAGTTTGAAAACGAACTCAAAAGGAGAAAATTGATGTTTCCTATGGAAAGAACAATGTATCAAGAAGAAATCCGCGAAATGTCAAGCAGACTGTCAAGCCTGAGCTATGAGCTTGGCAACTGCGCTGAATCTTTGTGGGATATCATCGGACATGAGGAAGACGAGCCCGACATGGAATTCCTCAGCGAGCTTTGCCGAAACATCTGCTCCATGCATGAATCGGTCCAAAAAGAGCTTGCTAAAATGTCGGTCCGTATGGACATTAGAAAAGTACTGGCAGAAATGTGGGAAAAAATGGAGGAAAAGAATGGAGCAGATACGAGAGCAGCTGCGACAGTTGATGATTCTGGCGAAATCGTGCAGACGCCTGCAGAAGAAATACTTTGCACACAGGAATCCCAATGACTTGGAGAGTGCAAGAAAGGTCGAACGTGACCTGGACGCATATCTCGAGAAGCTGACGAAAAATCAGGAACAGCCAAAATGGTTTTAAAAATGAAAGGAAAGAAATGAATAGTATCGCAATGGAAATGCCGTCAGAATTACATAACCTTCCGTACGATGAGGCCGAAGAAGTTCGTGCCAGAGTTGATGAAGCCCAAATCGTCACACTCGAAAACGTGGGAGCGATCGAGAGGCTGGAATTTCCAGTTTCTCCCAAGGGTGGAGTTGTGATTTTCAAAGGAAGGAACGGCAGTGGAAAAAGTACTCGGTTTCATGTCTTTTGCGTGGATCAACAGCAGGTATGCCAACGCTTCGTGATGGATGCCAGAGAGGGAAAGTTGAGGGATTTGGAGCTTCGATCAATCTTTCGATTGCATCACGGCGGACATCCGGCACACCTGAACTCGTTGTGGACAATATCGAAGGGAAATTTTCAATTTCTGAGTTGGTGAATCCAAGATCCAAGACCAATGAAGCGGCTGACAAAGAACGCCTGAAAGCACTGATCACATTGACTGGCAAGCAGGCTGACCGAGATACTTTTGTCTCCTTATTTTCAACCGAAGATGAATTCCGTTCCGTTGTTTCGACCGCATCTCTCGAAACTACGGATCCCGTGGAAATGGCTCGGCGTGTAAAAGCGGATGTTGATAGAGAGGCCCGCAAATATGAAGAAATGGCCCAGCAACAACAGGCAAAGCTGGAAGCACTCAAAGGCACATACGAAGAATTTCGGGAAGAAGACATTATCCCCAATATGGAACAATTCCAGCGCACACAAAGAACCGTGATTGCGCACTTGAGTGAGTTGGAAGAACGACATCGCCAAAATCAGGAAAAGGAAAGGATGATCGAAAATGCCAAAGCCTCGATAGATGAGATCAATGTAGCAGATGAGGAAGCTAAAATCGCGATGGCCCAGACAGATGTGGAATCTGCCGACAATGACGAACGTATGTATGCTGACATAATTTCCGACCTTCGTCAGAAGATAGAGACACTTGAGAAGGATTACATTCGTCAACGTACAGAACTGCTTGCAAGTCTTAGTGAAAATCAGATTCACAGGGACGCGGCCGCGAAACGGCGAAAGTATTCGTCTTCACTTGTGGAAACTCTTAAAACAAACCTTGAACGTTTGGATACCTACAGAAAAACAGTCGAAGAACTTTCTCAAATCGTACCAGTTGATATGGAGGAGCTGCAGAAATACAGGAAGATGGCAGATATGCAGGCAAAGCGTGTGGAGCGAAATGCAATTGCCAGACAGCTTCAAACCAAAATGGAACATGCTCGATCTGTAGCATGTGAGGCCGAACGGTTACGTGAAAAAGCATGGCAATTGCGAGAAACGGGCCGCTCCTGCGATGGGGTTCTTTCTGAGCTCATCGGCAAAGAATCTCCATTGAAAATCGTAGATGGTCGAATGGTATTGCAAACCAGCCGAGGTGAAACGTTCTTCTCCGAACTTTCGGATGGTGAACGTTGGAAAATCGCTTTCCAGACAATTGCCCCCTATGTTCGTAAAGATGGTGAAATAGGGCTGGTGACGATTCCTCAAACTGGATGGGAATCACTTGACCCGCAGAATCAGGCCCTGATCAGTGAATTGGCACACCAACACAAAATCTGTGTCGTGACCGCAGAAGCGACTGCAGATGACCTGATGGTTGAAGTCTGTTAGGGGGACTTAGATGGATAGAACCCAATGGCTTGCTGAAAGACGTAAGGGAATTGGTGGAAGTGATGCGGCTGCAATTGCAGGGCTTTCCTCGGTAATTCAGGAACGAATAGGTAAGAATGGAACACCATATAAGGTCCGGCCATTCGCCAATATCCCAACCCCCTTGGAACTTTGGCTGGATAAAACGGGACAATGTCCGCGGGACTCCTCTGAAAACCTTTATACACTTAAAGGTCATGCAATGGAACCGCTTTTACTTCGGATGTACGAAGAGAAAACTGGACGCACTCTTCTTCCAAAGCCGGAAATACTGCGCCATAAAGAACATACATGGATGTGCGCAAGTCTGGATGGATGGACAGAAGAGAGCGTCGTCGATGCCAAAACATCCATGAAACTTGAAATATGGGGAAAAGAAGGAAGCAATGAGGTTCCCATGCCAATCTACTGTCAGATGCAGTGGTATCTGATGGTTACGGAAAAGCAACGTGCAGATGTTATTGTATGGCTGGAATGTGGAAACTATATGGACGTGCGGATTTATGAGATTTTTCCTGACCGTGAACTCCAGAACGCACTTTTTGAAAGAGGGCAAGCATTCTGGCAGTGTGTGAGGAATATGCTCCCCCCAGATCCCGTAGATGTCTGCGACTTGGAATACTTGTTTCCTAAAGTTGAACCATATTCAATGAAGGCTGTTCCGCCGGATATTTACGAAAATGTATTCGAGCTGTTCCAAATCAGAACCGCTCGTCAGCAGGCAACTGCAGAATGGGATGCCAGAGAAGAATCCTTAAAGTTTCGGATTCTTAAGTACGCCCGAAACTGCGAACAGCTTCTATTTAATGGAAGAACGATCGCAACGATACGGACATCCAAAACTGGACGAAAGACCATAACCCCAAAAGGATTTTACAATGAATCAAAATGCAATGACGATGAGTCGAAATTCGGTTGATGAGGCGATTGACATGCGGAAAAAGACGATTTTCCAAATGGTCCCTCAATTTCAGAAAGCACTTCCTGACTTTTTTAAGCCAGACCGTTTTGCAAGGATCTGTTGCAATTTATTGGTTGCTAAAGACCACAAGGATCGCGACCGGGTCAACAAATTACTTGCATGTTCTCCCAATACTTTTTTTGGTGCATTACTTGCCTGTGCCCAACTTGGATTGGAGCCTGACGGGTTGCTGGGGCAAGCATATTTAATCCCCTACGGTAACACAATACAGCTGATTCTTGGCTACCGCGGACTCATTGACTTGGCCCGGCGTTCAGGAGAATTAACATCTTTGATTGCCCATGCGGTCCACGAAAACGACGCTTTTTCTTTTGATTTTGGGACTGGAGAACTTCCTCACCACACATTCGATCTTCGGATGCCACGGGGAGAGGTGATTGCCTTCTATGCCATTGCCCGTTTCAAAGATGGTTCTTATCATTTCGACTTGATGACCAGGGAGGAGGTTGATGCCATCCGAAATCGAAGCAAAGGCGGAAATAATGGACCATGGGTAACGGATTACGAGGAAATGGGACGCAAAACCATCATTCGTCGAATTGCCAAATACCTCCCCATGAACGTCCAGAAAGCCTGTATTTATGATGGACGCAGCGTTGGAGTTGATTCGAACGGTGAGATGTTGGTCACTGATATTGTGGAGCCGGAAACATCGTCCGGAAAGTTTGAATCTGCCCGTCAACAGCTCATTGAAGCTGAGCCGGTTCACTCTGAATGCATTGAAGATGCTGAGGAGGACGTTCCGCGTCAGGAAAAGAAACGAACTGAAAAAAACAAACCAACGAGGAAAGAGATCGCACCGATCCCACAGGAATCAGATTCGCAAAATCGAGATTTTGACTACTACAGCAAAACAATTCGTGAAGCGGAATCTAAAGTTCAACTCACTTCCCTGAGACGTCAATTCTCACTTGATTGTGAGAACGGTGTTTTTGATGATGGGGACTATATCACACTGGACAATCTGTTTATGGTGCGTGAAGAAGAACTGGGCAAACAAAAAACCTGAGAAGTTTTCCGCAGGAGGAATTGAAAATGGCAATTATTAATTACTTTTCACACGACTGTAATGCTCGTAACGATGAGAAACTTCTCGCCGTACGAATGAGACATGGTGCGGAAGGATATGCTGTTTTCTTTATGATTTTGGAGAGACTTCGGGATTCCGCAGAATACATGAGTGTCAAAGATTATAATGCAATAGCCTTTGATCTTCGTGTTTCCTCGGAACTTGTGAAAAGCATTGTTGAAAATTTTGGGCTATTTACATTTGCCGAAGATGGTAAGCGTTTTTATTCCGAAGGCTTTTCCAAGCGCATGAAACTGAAGGACGACATCCAAAAAGCAAGAGCGGAAGCTGGGAAACAGGCAATGAAAAAGCGATGGGGGAGTCGTCAGAAAGCCGCTTCTGAACCCGTTACTGTTTTGACAAATTCCGAGGACACATACTCCGAAGAGGTTGTAAAAACACTGGAATACGTTGTGGACTTTTTTAGACAGAAAAATCCATCAATACTTGGCGGTACCCCTACACATCTTTACAAGATGTCACAATTGTTCACGTTCCTTGGTAAATCCGGAGAACCTATGCAAATGATCCGTACGGCAGTGGAAAAAATGAAACATGCTGCCCCTATCAAAAGCGGCAAGTTACACATAACATTGGATACCTTTTTGAAACCGGAAATGTTTACAAAGATATACAATGGTGACTTTGACAAGGATTATTCAGTACGGCCCAATAAAGGGCGTGAAGCTGGAGTAACTTTTGATGACGTGAGGTATTGAGAAATTATGATTTTCAGCGAAGAACAGATTTTTCGCCATTCCGTGAAAGAAAGAAATTTGAATATGGAAAGCCAATATGCAGAAGAATTTCGCAGGAAATTGCAAGATTTCTACCATTTCCATATCGAAAATCTCGCGACAGATGAATTGGAGAAGGTATTGCGCTTCGTTGCTCAGTATCAGATGTGCCGTGAACGTAAAGGACCAAGGCCAGACAAAGGGCTCTTTATGAACGGTCTTCCCGGACGGGGGAAAACATTTTTGGCATCCATTTTGAGTATGGAGTTAAAGATCCAATTTTATTCCATGCGTCAAATTGATGAGAAATGGGGAATCTCTCCTGAGGAATGTCAGTATGACTATAAAGAAGCATTCGACTGGCAAAGCAGTATCATCATCGATGATGTTGGTGCGGAATCCGGTACCAAGAGATACGGGAATGAGCCGATTTTGCAATCTTTGATTTACAGATTGTATGAAAATTGGCGTTGGCATGGGAAAATCATAATCATGACTTCCAATCTTTCAACCTATGACAGGGATCCAGGAGATCAGAGAACTATCGTTGGATGTTTGGGAGGACGAATTGACAGCCGATTTGCAGAGATGTTCGATACGGTTCGATTCGTTGGGAAAAAAGACTATCGAAAGGAATAAAGATGAAGCTCGAAATTGAAATAGAGGAAACGATTTCTCAGGTGTTTAAAATCGAAGCCAAGACATTGGAAGATGGTCTTCAAAAGGCTGAGCAGATGTACCGGGATGCCAAGCTGGTTTTGGATAATTGTCAGCTTCTTGCGACCCGCATTCGAGTCTCAGCCAAAGATGGAACCAAAACGACCTGGCAGGATGTATAGCCAGGTCAAAAAGTTCACAATGGAAGCGTAATATGAAACCGGAAGAAGTGCTAAGCTGGATGGTCGAAAATGAATTTCACACTTATGCCAATCGTCTAGCCCACAAATATTTTGCCAATGTAAAGGGAACGGAACCCTGTGACCTTGCGCAGGAATGCTTGATCCTATTGGCTTATCAAATTTCAAACACATGGCGTCCGGAGCTTGGAAGTATGGAAAAACTTTTGAGAAATTCCATATACTTCAAATTGAAATATCTCGCTGTTCGCAGCTGCCAAAGGGCATGTGCCCAGCTGGTAATGGAAGAAATGGTTGAGGAAATCATTCCATGTCAGGATGTCGAAGTTGATGCCCCCCCCATTCAGGTATTCAGAGGCCTTTCATTGCGTCAAGCCGAAATCGTTTCTGCAAAATTGAGGGGGTACACGTATGAAGAGATCGCCAAATGGTTCGGGGTATCTCGTTCAAGAATTGGTCAGATATACAAAGAATCCATTCAGTTGCTTCAAGAAATCAGAAAGGAGGAAGACAAATTGAAATGTGACAGTTAGTTCCCTGGGTATGGGGCGGAATATTGATATTTTGAGCTTGGATGATATTCAGAAACGAAAAGAAAGGATGAATGTAAGGAGTGATGAACATTGAAAACGTTTTGAATGCGTTGGTCGAGATGGCGGAGAACTGCGATTACGCCGACGCTCCCAAAGCCGTAATTAAAATCGGCACTTCCGTTTATTGGCTGGAATATAATGATGATGACGACGCATTCGTCGCCACAAAATGTTCGGACGGCAGTTTCTTCAATTTCCGCACTTTTATGCCTGCGCAAGGTGCCCACTTCGTAAAGTGGTATTTTAAGTTCGAAGTTTCGGGGGTCGATTCTGGCATGTTGAAAGAAGAGTGCGGCCACGCCTCCAAAAAGATGCAAACCACTCTTTGTAACGCTATTGAAATTATCCAAAAATACGAAGAAAAGGAGATAAAGGAATGAGTAATGAAAATTTGCGTTGTCCGGTTTGCGGCAATGAAGCGATGTTTCATCACATTGCAGGGAAAAGAATCTCTCTGGCCTGTAGTGATCGAACGCAGACTCATGTTGTTTGCCTTTATGGTGATGACCATGAGGAGATGCGAAAACGATGGATGAAAACCTTTAGCCGAAAGGAGAAGAAATGAAGAAGCTAAAAGGAATCGTCATGTCAGACCATTCTGTCTGTAAAATTCTCGATGGGACCAAAACGCAGACACGACGTAAAATTGGGATTCGGCATTATGTTGGCCAGGAACTTTACGTAAAACAGGCATTTGCCAATGTCTCCGTTGGAGAAAATTCCTTTCCGATCCTTCGTGCATTGGGATTCAATGACTATCTTCGTCTTTTCAGACCAATAGATGGTCATTATGAAGCAAATATTGATGGAGAATTGGTCTCCGTCAATCGTGAACAAATTCAGAATCAGTATTTGAAAATACGTTGGAAACAATCCCGATTCATGAAAGCTGATTATGCGCGGATTCATCTGCTGATCACAAAGATCAGTTATCAGAAACTTGGTGCGATTTCCGAAGATGATGCAAAAGCAGAAGGGGCAGAACCAATAGAAGGCTCCTACATTCAAGGATTTCGAGACCTTTGGGAAAGGGTAAACGGAAAAGGAACGTGGGATCCCGGACGAGATGTAGAAGTAATCCAATTTGAGGTCCTGCGCAACAACTCAAAAACATCTGAATGGAATCTGGATTTATAGAAGGAGTAAATATGACCGTGAAATCGGAAAGGAAAATCGACCGATGTCCTCAATGTGGTGGCAAGGCCTATGTTCAAGGAACTGCGGATAAAAAAGGTCGTACCAAATATCGGTATCGGGTATGTAACCAGTGTGGATACCGTTACAAAACCCAATTTACTGAAATATTTTGTCCCAACTTTCCGAATACGGAAAACAGGGCCAAGTAGAGTATTGAACAATTTTTGCATGGTTATATATTATCATTGTAGCAACCATGCCTCCAAATGATTTTCAAAGGAGCATGAAATGCAGAACACAATTTCAAGAGAAGACAGGGAATTTGTACTGGAGGCCATTCGCCGTAATCATTGGACGTGGGCCAAGACGATGCCTTCGATTCCCCATGAATACATTGTCCGGAATCGGTGCGCTTTGAATAACGATGAGTTTGATAAATTTGTCATTCTTCAGCGAAACCACGGAATCTATCAAAAATGGGGCCGATACAATTTTCCGTATCTTCATATCGACGGATACAAGTATTGGACTATGGGTGCACCTGTCAATGAAACCATCATCGTCAACAGACAAAAACTGTTTGATGAATACAATGTGATCGCGCCATACTATGACTCTTTTTTCGATGAAGAAATTTATCGGAATGAAGACGACGAACTGAGCGATATGCTTTCAGGTTTCCTTGTTGGAAATACATTAGAGATTGGAAGCGGGACAGGGAAGCTCATCGAGCTTATTAGTATCCCCCCTACCTACTACACAGGAGTGGAACCTGCACAAAAGATGAGTGAAATGTTCGTTTCCAAGTTTCCTGAATTTAAAAACCGGCTTATTTGCAAAGCGTTTGAGGAGTGTACTTTCAAAAACAATTTCGATAGTGTGGTGAGTCTTTACGGAAGCATCAGTTACATTATGCGTTCGTATATTCCCCAAATCGAAAGTATGTGCAAAAAGTATTTCCTCATGTTTTACGCTCCAGAATATGAGCCGGTAACGTATCAAAAGGCTGGTGTCGCCATGCACCATTTCCAGTATTATCCATCTGATATTCAGGAAATGCTGCCGGGCGCAAAGATCGTTCCGTATAACAATTATTTAATTGCCCAAAAAGAATGATTATTTATTCTGAAACACTCAACGTGTATGAAGCCGCAAAGCAGAGAATCCACAAATTATATGACACCGGTCGTCATATTTCAGTGGGATTTTCCGGCGGGAAAGACAGTACAGTTCTGCTTGAAGTTACTCTCGAAGTTGCCAAAGAACGGGGAATCTCTAAAGTCCCCGTTCTTTTCTTGGATCAGGAGGCTGAATATACTCAAACCGTTGACTACATGCGGTACATTATGAATCGGCCAGAAGTGGAACCGTACTGGATCCAGTGTCCGTTTAAGCTCTGGAATGCCAGTGCCGGAGAATGGTTTATTCCATGGGAAGAAGGTAAGGTATGGATGCGAGAAAAGGAAGAAATCTCATTTAAGGAGAACGTTTATCATGTTGAACGTTTCACTCATATGCTGAATGCAACCGCGTCCTATCATTTTCCTGAAAACTATATCCTCCTTGGCGGGGTACGAGCAGAAGAAGCACCAGCAAGACGCATGGCTCTTCTCTATGGCAAAGAGGTCTTACCTGGTATGCCCTATGGTTCCAGTCACAAAAAAGGTGTAGTTATCTATCCGCTCTACGATTGGAGTTATCGGGATATTTGGTATTACATTTTTGAAAACAGATGTCATTACAACAAAGTATACAATCTTCTAGCTGCGCATAAACCACTCCGGATGTGTCGTGTTTCTTCGCTGATCCACGAGAATGCTGTTTGGAGTATCGCTCCGCTGCAGGAAATTGATTCGGACCTGTATGCCAAGCTGTATGCTCGTGTAAAAAATATCAGTACTACAAAACATACCCTTACAGAGATTCATGCAGGGATTCAGGAACCGCCAAATATGTTTAGCTCGTGGAGTGAATATTTAAATTACCTGATCGATAATATAATTTCAGAAAATTACAGGGAACGATTTCGGAGGAAATTGAACAACCTTGAGCGAGCAATTGCGGCATGGAATGAAAAAGAAAAAGACTCTATGTACTATGCGATGTTTACCTCGATTTGTACAGAGGATATAGATTTCAAGTATATCGGTAATACATACCTCGCGAAGAAAGGGAAAATGTTGTAATGCCTCCAGAAAAAATGAAGGAATATGGTAAATACCATACTGCGGTGGGGAATTATCAGGAAGTTCGTGCCTGCAAAGATATTGGAATACGCCGATCCGAATATCTAACGACCTTTGTATGGGATGTATGCAAGGGGGTTCATGAGGAATTCCGAGCCGCAGACTGTATCTATGTGGAACCCTCCTGGCTTCATGGATACCAAAAATTCACAAAGGGTACAAGTGCCGAAGGTTCCGTTTACAAGGATTACCTGAATGGTCTCACCATGATTATCAAGGAACTGAATCTGCCGACTTTTGTTCTCTGCGGTGAACAGGTTTGTAAAATGCTGAAAGCACCTCAGAGGAAATATATTGATTTCGTATTCCACAAAATGAAGGCTCCATTTGGTATCTGGAATGTCGATGGTCCGCTTCCATTTTCCAATGAAATTGAAGCACGGGAATATGTCGCGCGGAACTTCAATACGATTCTGGATTGCAGCTGCGGATATGGAATTATCGCCCCAAATATTCTCAAACATGGGAAAAAAGCGATTTTAACAGACATAAATCCGGATTGTATATCCTATGTATACAATGAATTTATTCGAGGCAAAGATGCGAAATAAGGAGAAAAAACAATGGAGAAAGTCAAAGAGGTACTGGAAGATATTATTTCCAATTCGGAAAATCCAATTCAAACCATCAATGAGATCAAGGAGATTCTTTTCCAGTTGTCCCCTGAAAAAGAAAATCCGGTAGACCGGGTCCTTTGGGTACCTATTGAAAAGGTGAGAGCTAACAATTACAACCCGAATACGGTCGCACCGCATGAAATGCACTTGCTGTACACGTCGATTCGGGAAGATGGATATACCCAGCCTGTCGTCGTTTATCACGATGCCAAGGAAGATAAGTTCATTATTGTGGATGGATTTCACCGCAATCTGATCGTCCGAAAGTATCGAGACATCTACGAAAGAAATCATGGTCTGCTTCCTATCGTCGTCATTGATAAAGCAATCAGTGACCGCATGGCTTCCACCGTTCGGCATAACAGAGCGAGAGGGGCACACTCTCTCAATGGTATGACTAATATCATTTACCAAATGATGAAAGACGGAAAATCGGAATATGAAATTTGCAGTAAACTTGGAATTGAACCGCGTGAGTTTGTGAAATTGAAATATATTACAGGCTTCGCAAAAATATTCAAGGGATATGAATATGAGAAAGCAATCGAGCGAACTGTGAAACTTGAGAATGTGGAAACTGGAGATAATTCAGAAGAAGGAGAGAATGTCAATGAGTAAAAAACTTGGGTTGTTGGAAATTGTCGATATTCCGATTGCGAAAATTATTCCTTTTTGGAATAATCCGCGTAAGAATCACAGAACGATCAAAGTTGTAGAAAAATCAATTCAGGAGTTTGGGTTTAATCAGCCATTGGTTGTCATTGAAATCGAAGATGAACAGTATGAAATTGTGGTTGGGCATACTCGATTTTTCGCAATGAAGAATCTTGGATACAATGAGAGTATTCCGTGTAGAATTATTCATCTGACTGCAGAGGAAGCCCATAAATATAGGCTTGCCGACAATGCGATCAAGGAAAATACCCAATGGGACGAAGCAAAACTCCTTGAAGAGATTCGTTCAATTATAGGAAAAGATGTTTTGCAAAATTTCCTGCTTGATGATATTGAAAGCATGCTGCAATATGATTCCATACAGGAAGAGAGAGGCTCCTTTGATGATATGGGGGTCGATTTTATGGAGAGCATGGAATCTGAAGATCAATATTCAGATTCCATGCTTCCCAAACCACGGACAGATGCGTTATCTACCATTCGATCGGAAGAAACGCAGGTCCCACAAGCAAAAGGTTTTCGTTGTCCTGATTGTGGTTGTTTGATTGAAGGAATTTAAGAATATGAATATCCAAAACATTGCAATTCAAAATATCGTTCCATACCATAACAATGCAAGACGCAATGACAAAACACAGATAGCATTGGAGAAATCAATTTCCGGATTTGGTTTCAATCAACCTCTCGTTGTTCGGGAAATTGATGATGGCAAATATGAAATTGTCGTTGGAGACGCAAGGTTCAAGACCTTAAAGAAAATGGGAGCTGATACAATCTCCTGTGTGGTTGTCGAATTGACGGAGGATCAGGCGAAACAGTATCGTATTGGTGACAACACGACAAGTGACTTTTCCTCGTGGGATGAAGCAAAACTCATGAGGGAATTACAGGTAATGGAAAATCCATTTGAAATGAACGATTTTTTTGCCAACGGTGTCGAGCGTTTGCTCGGTGATTATGCCACAGATTCGTCCCTTTCATCACTTCCCAAAGCAGAAGTACTTCCGGAAAAAAATCAGAAGGAAAGTGTTCCTGAAAAAGGAAGCGACACTCCAATTTATGAAAATAATTCTGAAGTGTTAAAAGAAAGCAATACAGTTTCTACAAAAGAAGAACAGCGTATCCAAAAACAAAACGAAGTATATCGCCAAATGATGGCAAACATTGAACATGAAAAGATGATAAAGAATCGCCAATATCGGGAAATTATCTGTCCCAAGTGCGGAAAAAAGCTGCTTATTGGCGCAAGATAACCAGCGTGAATAAAATGCGAAAGAAAAAAGATACAAGGTATGGAAAGTATTTCAGCAATCGCGAAATCGCTACCATTAAAAAAAAGGAACGAGTAATTCAAGCCTTGAGAGAAACACTTGGAAATATCGCGGCAGCCGCTGAAAAAGCAAACGTCTGTCGCGTTTCCGTTTTTCGGTGGATGCGGGAAGATGAAGACTTTGCGATGGCTGTTGACGAAGTTCGTAAGGCTTCCGCTTCCGTTTTTGAAAGTATGCTGTTCAAGAAGATTTCAGCAGGAGATACAACGTGCCTTCTGTACTATCTGAATCATCAAGGACGGTGTCTTGGCTATAATGCCTCAGACCAGAATGACAAGCCGAGAATCATTCTGGCGGAATGGAATATGATGGACGCAATCGAAGAATTGGACAAGAGGACTTTAGGCAATGAATGAATCCCGTTTCTTGCAAATAAAACCGTTGGTTTTGACGCAGGCTCAACGGGATTTTTATCTCTCGAATGCCCGCTTCATTGCGGTTGACAGCGGACGTCGGGCAGGGAAAACAACGATCGCAATGCGAAAGTTGGCACGAGCTTGCCTGTGCAAACACCCTCAAACACCAAACCCCTGGTACATTTATGGGCTTCCGTCGTGGCCTCAGGCAAACAAGGTATGGGGAGAACTACTCCGTATGTTTGGACCTTTGGTTGAATGGAAACTGAAAGGAGAGCATTGTATTCAACTGGTGACAGGAGCAAGGATTTACCTAACGGCAATGTGCAGTCCACAGTTTACAGAAGGCTCCGGATATGCAGGAGCGATTCTGGACGAGATGTGTGATATTTTGCCTCAAACCTTTGAGGAATCCATCCTTCCGGCAATCTCTGATTTGAGAGGATTTTGCTATTGTATGGGAGTTCCCAAACGGCGAGGACCGGGGGCATCCTACTTTCACGAACTTTGTAAAAGGTGGGAAGGAGTGGCCTCTCCAAACTTTCAACGATTCTCATGGACCAGTGAAGGAATCCTTTCCGAAAAAGCACTGGAAGAAGCGCAGGCAACAACGGATGAAGTCACGTTTCGGGAGCAGTATCTTGCCAGCTGGGAAAATACCATTGGTGTGGTTTATTATTCCTTTGACCGGAATACTCACATTGTTTCCGAGGATATGTATGACCCGCTTGCTCCCCTTCTTATCGGGAGCGACTTTAACCGTTCACCAATGTCATGGGTGATATGCCAGGGAGACGCAAGAGAGCTGAGAGTGATTGATGAAATCCGCCTCTATGACTCCAATACACCGGAAGCATTGAATGAATTGTGGCGGCGTTATCATCATCACATCGGAGGTTTCCGGTTCTATGGAGACGCGGCAGGACGAAACGGCAATACTGTTACTACAACAACGGATTACGATTTGATTTTTACAGACTCACGATTCAAATCGCCATTTGGAGATAGTAATGTCTTCTACCCCAAAAGCAATCCGGCAGTACTGGACCGTGTTGTCCGAGTCAATTCAATGCTTCGGAATGTCCATGGTTTATCCAGAATAAAGATTCATGAACGTTGTAAATATCTGATTAAAGATATGCAGTACGTGACGTTCAAAGAAGGAACTTCAGACTTGGACAAAACGAACAAAGAACTGACTCATATGTCAGATGCTCTTGGATACTTGGTTTATATTATTGCTCCGGTCGGAGTTGAGTACATCGAAAACGAAGCGAGAATTATCACATGAAAGAAGAAGTTGCACTCAATATACGAGATCGCATTGAAGAGGAAAGGACCTCTCCACAATGTATCTCGGTTTCCAAACATTCGGAATGGCGTCCGGTTTCTGCGAGCAACCTGACAAAAGAACGAATTGAAGAGATGAGTAAAATCCATGTTATTGAGTTGATGCGCCAAATGATTTTGATCAGCGGCGAAACTGCCCAATGGTCAGTACAGGCAAAAGACGGAGTACCGCCCGAAGCTGTTGAACTGATTGAAATGTTCATGGAGCCAAACAAGACGGAAGTATGGTCTGCTGTCATTGACGGCTGGATCAAATACGGATGGGCACCGTTTGAAAAGATATTTGCAGGGATCCGTGATTCAATGGGTGGATTGAAGCTGGGAATCCGCAAGTTGAAACAACTGTTGCCTGAGTATTCTGATACGTTGTTTCGTGGAAATGAATTTCTGGGAATTGAAAATTGGGTCGATTCTCCGAAGGTTCTTATTCCCCCCGTACGCTCGCTGGTGTTGACTCTGGACAAACGTGGAGACAATATGAAAGGCCGTTCTCTGTTTGAAAATGCGGAACAGTCTGCTTTTTTCTTCGAGAATGCCCTCAAGTCAATGATGAACTATGCAAGTAAGCGCAAGGGCCCCAAAATGGTCGGTTACTACCCGCAGGAGGGAAAGTCCTATTATCGCGGAACACTGATGGAAAATTACAAAGTTGTAGAGAAAATGAAAGACGACCTTGATTCGACCAATATCGTTTTCATTCCAAGAGTTACACCGTCCCCATCAGCGGCAGGACAAATCATGAATCCGTGGGAGTTGGTTACACTTCCGGATAATCCATACTTGACTGATTTTTTGAATGAGTTCTCCTATTGGGAGAAGGCTATTGTGATGGCCTTTGGTTTTCCAGTGAGATCAATAATGGAGAGTGAGTTTGGGAGTCGGGCGGATTCCGTGACCGGTCAGGAGTTTGCGGTTCAGCGTGTCCAATATCTGGTAAACACGCTGGTCGAACAGTTGAATCGATATGTGGTTGATAAACTGCTCGAAATGAACTATCCAGAATATATTGGAGACGTTTGGATCGCGGCAGGAGACATCAACCAGAGAACATTGGCCAATCTCAAAACCCTGTTTGTTTCAACGCTGAATACCAATTATGGACAATCCATTCTTGCAGACAAACTTGATTGGAATCAGATTGCACGAGATGCAGGTTTTCCACTTGTTCCGGAATCCACATTACCGAATAGTAATCTCAATCCTTTTGGAGAAAAACAATTTGCGGAAGATGATTTAATTAACAGTAAACCACCATCTGCAATGGAAGTCATGGCAACAGGTGGAAATGTATCATGAACAAAATTCAATCCAAAGGAGATGATATGCACACAGTAATTCAGAACGCACTCAGCGGGATCATGAGCGCACTTGCGCAGAATCTCGCGACGACCGAGAATGTCCAGTATTTGATGAAGTGTGTCGCTCGCCGGGCGCGGGCTATCGCGGAAGAAACGGACACTCAGATCGACGACATTTTGCTGTCGTTTTTCGAGGGAATCGCCGCTTCGTATGACAAGGCGGAGGCCATTGCGCAATGGATCCAGGACGCGCTGATTCCAAACCGTTGTCAGTCCGAGGAGCAGGCGCGTGAAGCGGAGGCAGAGCTATCCGCCATTTTGAGCGAAAGCAAAGCCGAGTACATCGAGAACGCGGCATATTTTGTCGGGACTATACTCCCGATTCTCGTTGCCTATTACAGAAGGGGCGGTAAAGATGAAGATGAGACTTAAAATTGCCGTCTTCGGGACGATTTGGGGCGTATGCTGTACGCTTGCCTGCGGTGCCAGCCTGACTGGACCTGAAACGGTCACGGCGGGCAGGATCGCGGTCTTCACGGCGGATGCAGAGGGGGACGCGCTGATCTTTCCGGCGGAACACGTTGACCTGCTGAAAGACTCCGACAAAAAGACTTTCTACACGGCGACGAACGTTCCCGGAAAGTATACGCTGATTTTCTTTGCGGTGGAGGATGGAAAGCCAGCGTTGAGCCAGAAGGTCTTCGAGGTGAAAGCACTTCCGTCCCCATCCCCTGAACCCAGTCCCGCCCCCTCACCGGCACCTGAGCCGGAACCCGGGCCGGATCTGGACTTGACGGAGCAGGAAAAGGAAGGGCTGATCTGGGCACTTCAAAGTGTCTGTTATCATATCGAGAAGGGGAATCTTTCCTCATCCTCCGGGATCCGGGCCAGCTTCAAAACGGCAGTTACGCAGAAGATTTTGACCGAAACAAAAGCGGTTTCCGGACTGCTCGATGACTGGACACAGAGGACCGACTGGACGAATGCGGAGAGCATCAAAAAGAGCTTTTCAACGTTCCTTGCCGAGATGGGGAGGCCGTGGAAGGGAGCCGACGAAACTTTCGCGTCTATAGACCTGAATGGTTTGGGGCTGGAAACAGAGTCTCCTGCTCCGAAAGTGAAAACGACTTGTCCGACGGGGACCTGCCCGCCCGTTCGGTATTACTACTAAGGAGGAAACATGATTTTTGCAGACGGTTACATTCCCGACGAAATTCAGATGAAGGAAGCCCGAAAACTTGGCGTTCCTTCCGACCGGGAAAAGCTCCTTGCTGAGGCAAAGGGCTTTGATGACGCGGGGAAAATGCCTCCGGTGACTTCGTGGCCGGAGTTTTACGAATACGTTAAAAAACTGCCTGACGCAGGCAATACGCGGTGGTGGGAAGGGGTGAATGTTGACTCCCTGTTCACTCCGAGTCAGGGGACTCGCCCCAATTGCGCCGGTTTCGCGATGGCGAACGCGAGTTTGATCCGTATCCTTTTGCAGAAGAAAAACGAATTCAGCGAGCAGGTTCCTGTCAGATTCAATCCTCAAGGAACGTGGCAGAGCAGCAAGAACGGAAGTACCAGAGGCGGGCAGACGATCTCTGCCATTGCCGACGCGGGACGCAGGCTTGGAAACTGTCTTGCATCCGACCTTGGAAACTACGACGACAGCCAGTCATTCCGAAGCCTTGACGAGACTGTTCTTGAAAACGCGGCACGTCACCAGATTGGGATCTCCCTTTACGACGGACCGCGGGAAAATGTTCCGGAAATCATCATGACGCTTTGTCGTAAAGGCTTTTCCATCATCGTCGGTAACTGCACGGCAGCCGCAGACGGAAGACGAAAAGACGCAAACGGCGTGGAATGCGTTGATGTTTCCCGGCAGGAATGGGCACATGCCACCTGTTTCGGAGGTTATCAGGAAGTTGGCGGCAAACGTTACGTTTTCTGGGTGAACAGCCACGGCAACATTTACCCGGCTTCCGACGGTTCACCTACTTTCGGGGGCTGGATGCCGGAACAGACACTTCTGAACTTTGTTCAGGGGCAGTTTTTCGACCTTGCCGCGGTGGTTTACGCTGAGGCGAATTTCTGTGAAACTGCTGAAAAGACCCTCAATCCGTGGAGGTGACAAATATGTACGACAACTGCATTTGGGGAGTATCCCTCGGAGCTGTTTTCCTCATCGGAAATGCAGAACTCGGCGTCCCTTCCATCCTTGAGGGAGTCGGAAGTACGGCGATAGTCGGTTTCGTCGTCTGGTTCATGATGACGAAGATGAACGAGTCGCTGAAAGACCTGACCAAAGAGACTCAGAATGCTGTCAAGGAGCTGGAAGAATTGTACCTGACCGTCTCCATCGCGCACGGCATTGGAGAAACGGAAGAGCTGGAAGAAAGACTCAAAAATCTCAGGAGCCAAAAGAAGAGAAAGGAAACAGAATGACGACTTACGCAAATACAGTTGAGATCCCGTCCGTTTCGCCGACCGGGACCGGCGGGGCAATGATCATCGACAACTTTAAGACGTTGGCAGATATGGTCCACAAAACCGGAACGGGAAGTTCCGCAGGGATCGAGATCGGCGGTTCTGGAAACTCGATCACCGGCGAAAATTGCGTCTTCGCAGGAGGATGCAATTCCAGCGCGGTGATCAATGATGCCGTCGTGACGAATTCGGATCGGACGAATTTGGGAGCTGGAGGTTTTTCCTTCTTCAAAAGCATGACCATGCCCGGTTACTATACCAGCCGCGACAGCAATTCAAAAGTTCTGGAAATGCCTGCCGGAGGGTATGCGCACATCATGATCCAGTTTCTGAATCCGACTCTGGGATATGTCGGAATGACGACGCTGGAGATCATGCCGACCGCCAGCGGTTATATTTCGCCGGAGAATTACGATTCATCTTACGTGAACTTCCGTTTTTATCTGAACAACGGCGTCCTGTATATGGAACACGAAGGCAACGAGATCGGACAGTTCGGATTCTGGGGAACCGTCCTTGGAGCGGTTGGAAGTGGCGGGACCGATGGCGGGTCAGATACATCGTGGTGATGGTCAGCTGTTAGCCATTAGCTGTTAGCTGGAAGCTCAAGACAAAGAAAGGAAAAACACATGAAAGCATTTTTGCTGAATCTCCCGGAACATACAGAGCGGCTCAAGAATTTCAAGGCGAATTACCCGTCATGTCTCCCAGCTTTTGAAACGCTGGAAATGAAGACAGAAGAGGAAGTCACGCCGCCGGACTGGTGGTGTTCGCCGGGACGTTTCTGGTCTCACGCGGTCAACTACATGAACGCTTTGGAGACCTGCGCGAATTTGAAAGAAGAAAGCATTCTCTTTGAAGATGACTGTATTTTTCGGCCTGACTTCAATGAAAAATACACCGCATTTATGGCGGAAGTTCCTTCTGATTGGGAGTGTATTTATCTGGGCGCCGGGCATCTCCAACAGGCGCTTTATCCGGCACGTCAGGTCTCGGAGAACGTCATCCGTCCGCGGTTTACGCACGCGACCCATGCAGTCATCATGAGACCGGAGACCGCGGCGAGACTTTTGAACCATCTGAAAAAGGAACCGTGGGGAACCCGGCATTCTACCGACGTATGGCTCGGAACGCTGTTCATCAATCCTGACGTGTTTAAGTATTACGCACCGCTCGTCAGCCTTTGCGGTCAGGGAGCCTTTCCATCGTCTCTAAGTCTGAAAGACTGTCAGGATCGATGGTTCATGAACTACCGATATATCGACCTTAGCGGAAAAATGCAGACCGCGCGAGATCCCTATGTTTCGGAGGAGTAAACAATGGCAGCTCTTTTGACACTTGCCGAAACGGAACTTCTGGGGCTTTCGGAAACGGATCTCCTTGCCATGACGCTGGACGGTTCCTCATCCGGCGGAAGTTCGTCAGCGTCCTGTCTTTGGACCGAAGCACGGATCGCGGCGATCGAAACCCGGCTCGCATCCATCGAATCCGCTCTGGCGAAGCTGGCAACTTCCGCGGAAGTGATTTCCGCGCAGAGTGCGATTTTGGCGCAGTGTAAAACCGCAACAGGCTTTGCCACTCCGTCGGATGTGAAGCTCACGACAACTACGCAAACTGTGGAGGTCATTTCGCAAACAGTTGACCTTGCTGACCTGAAAACGCATGGTGATTCCCACTGGAAAACAGCGACGGGTTTCGCAACACCAAACGATGTAAAACCCGTTGTTACTACCGAAACTGTAGAAGTTATTTCACAGACAGTTGATCTTTCCGGTGTAGCAACACAGGCCAATCAAACTGCAATTCTTTCTAAATTGGAAAGAGTTGAAACAAGGTCAGACAACATTGCAAAAGACGTTACAAGCGTATTCAGTTATGTGACTGGCATTTCAACTGTTGTTGAATCCTTGCCGGATGCCACCGTGATTGCGGAAAGTGTTTGGCACTATAAAACCCCAGAAAGCCGTATTGTGACGGCCGGAAGCGTGGAAATTTCTGGCGATGTGAATGTGGATTCAGAGGCCATTGCCGAAAAGGTTTGGTCTAATCCAGCACGAACACTTTCGTCGTTTCCGGAATGGTTGGCGACTTCTTCAGAAATACAGACACTTGCCAGTGGGCGTACACTTGCGGAATTGGCCACTTCCGAGGATGTGAACTTGGCCAAAAACTCAATTCTGAATGGGATTCCGTCAGTTGAAGAGATTCAGAATGGAGTGGCTTTGGAAAGTTCCGTCGAGTCGTTGCCTACTCTTGTATGGGAAGCTCAAACACGTTCTCTGACTGCCAGTGTGGATATTTCGGATACATCCAGAAGTTCCATACGTACAGGTTTGGCAACGTCATCGAGTATCTCCACATTAAAAGGGTTGGTTCAGGCCTTGCCTTCTGCTGAGGATATTTGGGGAAACGAGTCGAGAACATTAAGCGAGTTTCCGGCAATGGTCCTCACTACAGATTATGATAGAGCGAAGAGAGCGGCTTCTCCTGATGAAGTACGTCCAGTGGTAACTACAGAAGTTGTAAATGTATCAACACAAACAATCGATACATCGCAGCTTGCCAAAGAATCCACGGTCGAAGAATTGAAATCCTATGGAGATGCACATTGGAAAACATCTGTTGGATTGGATGGTGCGACCTTGGCCGAAGAAGTATGGAGCTACGGCAATCGTACGCTGACTGGGTATACTCCCAGTACTCCGGAAGAAGTTGTCGGTTCTGTGTACTGTATTCGCTCTGACATGGAACGTCGCTGGGGAATCAAAAATATAACGTATTGGGCTGATCTTGAAAGTGACAATGATGCTGCAAAGATTCAGACTCAAATTGATTGGGCGATTCAAACTGCGTCACGAAAGATAGATACGGATCTGTCTTCTAGCATGTATTCCGTGCCATTTTCTACCGTACCGCCAGATGTTCGCAAACATTGTGCGATTTTGGCCGGTATTGAGCTTTATAGCTCTCGTCGAATGCAGGAAACAGAAGACAATAATCTGATAAATACGGCAATGGCTGAATATCAAAATTGGGTCGCTTATGTTCTTGGCGGCGGAATCATTGCAGGAGCCAGCCTTTTTGAATCGGAGTAAAGAAAATGGGAAGACTGCCAGAGGACGAGAAACTTCATTTCCGTCTGATGAAACTTTTGGAATTTCGAGAAAACGCCGCAATGGATCGCATTCGGCGTCTTCTTTTCAAATTATATCAACAACACAAAGGACGTACAGTAGCTCCAACTGGTGAGGAAATATATAATGTTCTAAGTGAAGCAATTCCGGATATTCAAAATGCGGCGGTCCTTGCGGAATATATTGGGCAGATCGAATCCATTCTTTCAGCCAATAGGCAACAGCCTCGAATCGATTTTGAGACAGGTGTTACCCAAAATGACATTGAAAGCACAACTGTTCGGACATTGGAAAAATATGTGAGAATGGCAGGAACAGATTTGGATGCTCTGAGTCAGAAAACAAACGCCAGTGCAATGAGGATTGCGCAGGGGATTACATCCGCAACTGAAAAGAAACTTCGTTATCTGATTGCAGAAAATGTGATTCAGAGTACTTTGTACAGTGGAAGCCGTAACGATAGAACACTCTACGCGGCCAAACAACTTCGACCGGAAAATCCGCAAAAGGCATTACCGAATGCAGAAACCATTATACGAACACAAATGATGCAGATCCTAAATGCGTCGGCAGTCAATGGTGCGCAATCAACTTCACGTCTTCGTGAAAAACTTCTTGGCTGGAAGTATTGTGCCAATGGAGATTCCAGAACACGAGAATCACATCGACATCAAAACGGAGTAGTTGCCGAAAAAAATCATCCATTTTGGGATATTTGGACTCCTCCCAACGGATATAACTGCCGTTGTTTTCTGATTCCCATCTATGACCCACAAAAGTTGGATGGTGGGAAAAGACCTGACATGAATATTCGTCCGGATACTGGATTTGAATTTAACCCAGCAAAGGTATATCAATGAAACAACGCAAACTACACGGGTTGGTCCTCTCCCTGAACGAACGTTTTCCTGAACGGAAGGTTTCTGGCCTTGTGTTTCGGAAAAAAATCTTAAAATGTGGAGATTATGTTTATCCTGATAATGGGATGAAATTTTCAATTACGCCCAAAGATCTCGATCGTTTCGTTCAAACATTTCATGAAATGCGCCGGGATGGTATTGAAATTCCGATCCCCAAAGACCACTCTTTACACGTGGAAGATAATACGGGGTTCGTTCGCGAAATGAGACGTAACAGCAATTACTTGGAGGCGGATATTGAGTTTCTCAATGCAAAGGAAGCAGAGAATGCTCGAAAAGGCGGAGTTTCCGTATGGATCCCGCCTCATTTCCAAAATGCTAAAAGGAAATATTTGAGACCGATCATGCACGTCAGTCTCACAAGTTATCCCATGATTCCCGGTTTGGGAAACTTTGATTTAATTTGTGCAGTCTTTACTCCCAATGGGAAGAAAAGGAAAGAAGGTATGCTTAGTCCAGCAATGCAAAGCGTCATGGATGCCCTCACTCAGTACATGGGGTGGGAAGTTCCGGAAAGTGTTACCAATGGAGATGATGAACAGGCGGCTGCTTTTATTTGTGGTCTTCTGATTGGTCAGGATACCAGTACGGAAACGGCCCCGGAAACAGCTTCAACCGAGGGGGTTTCTCCAACTCCAGAGGCAACGGCAGATGTTCCGGTCGAACTTGTCATGTCGGCGATTTGGGGAAGAAAGGCTCAGTTGGAGAACTTTGTTCGTCAAGGCCGTTTGAGTCCTGCAAAAGAAGCAACTCTTCGTCAGCAGTTTGCTCGTGACAACATGTCGTCCGCACAGCTTCGGCGAACGGAAGGGACGTTTCGCGGAATTATGCTTGGTTTGGGTGCATCCAACACAGACAACGGGAATATGTACAACAGCATGACCGGAAGTCAACAGAGATTTGACAATAGCGTCTGGGGAGAAGTGGACCGCCGCAAAAAAGCGTCTCGTTCACTTCGATGGGATGACCTTGAAAAGTAAATCGTTTTGAAGAAAATAGAGGAAGGAGGAATCAATGATTCGTATCGGACATAGGGAAAGCCAATATCGATGGACGGATCTCCTTATGCATGGAGAAGATTCCCACAATTGGCTTCATGAAAGAGTTCAGCTTCGGTCTACGCTGCAAAGTGACGCAAAACCGGCTATTTACACTGTTACGATCAGTAAAAACGGCGATGCGAAAGATGGTGATGACCTTGTTATTGGCGGAATTGCATTTACCGCCAAAAGTGAGCCGGATACGGCAACAGGAACAACAGAGTTCAGTCTTGCCGCAACCGCAGTTCAAATCGCGGCTGTTATTCAGGCAAAGGGCCTGACAGACTACACAATCACAGACAATAAAAACGGAGAGCTGACTTATACCCAGAAAGTTGCCGGGGTCGGTTCTCCCATTACAGTTGGTTATGAAGCTGGAGGGGCCGTTACTGCTGGGGTTGAATTGACACAAGCCCATTCCATTGCATCGGAAGATTATGAGACAATGGCAGGAGAGCCGGTCGCATTGGTTTCTGTAGATGCCGATAATGTGAAGACCGTTACTCCTATCAGTGCTGCTTCCGGAGAGCAAAACTATTCAGCGTTTGTTGGGTTTATTATGGAACCTGTACTTGTACGGGATGGTGAAATCGTGGAGGTGGCAATGTGTGCGGGACGTTGTCGATTGAACATCGACAAAATGCTCAAGAAAGACCTCAAAGGCAATCCTTACGATTGGAGTGTCAGCTCGACTTCTCTTCGTGGATATGCCGAAGCCAAAGGTTTCAAGTTTGGTAATGATGTTTCCGGACTCGAATATACACATTAAACGAAAGGAGTGGTACTTTAATGCCGATGGATATTTTCGACATGGTTCGGCGTGACCCGGATTTCTCAGTAAAAGTCACCAGTATCCGCATGAATGATTTAGCAAGAGAGCGGGGTGTGAACACTCTCTTGCGTAAAATTTTCGCGGCAGACATTGAAGAAATCCGATTGAACTCTACCATGTTTCGCTTGGAATACAGCCATGGTGTTTTGGGGCTTCCAACAATGCAGCCTCGAGGCGTAAATAGCGAACAGCAGATCCCGGAAGGGTTTCGTTCGGATTACTGGTTTGAAGTTCCTCACTATGCTCTGATTGATGAGATCAAGGCGGATGACTTGAGAAACTACGGACCAATTTCAGATGGAATCGTCACTTCCGAAGACAGAATCACCGTTGCTCAGGCAACTGATGATAAAATGCGTATCGTAAACAATCTGTTCGATTTTTTGGATGAATTTAACCTGAATATGGCAATTCAGGGATATTCCAAAAATGGCGTAGACCGTGTTTTTCGTGATATTTATCAGGAAATCGGTGCGACACGCCATATCCTCGAAGTGGACCTTGGGGATAATAATAACTTGAATCCCAAAGATGTCTTCACGGATGCTGTTCAAATTCAGAAAGATGAACTTGCGTCAGAAATGGCGACAGAACGTATTTGTGTATGTGGGTACGATTTCTTCAAACGGATGGAACAGAACGAAGCTGTTGCTAAAAGTTTTGAACGACTGGAAGAAGGAAGTTTTTTGCGCCGTCTCCATATTGAAGACGGATTCAAGTGGGGCGGGATCAACTTCATTTGTCAGGCCCAGACAAGCAAATCTAATGAAGGTGCACGTGTTGCCTGGATTCCGACAGATAGTGCATTTCTCGTTCCGCGTGGCGTTTATCGACAGTTCATTGAGGTGTGTGCGCCCGGCGACTACATTGAATGCGTTGGGAAGCGTGCAGATGAAACACTTCGCCGTTATTCCAAAACATGGCCAACGGAGGGAGACAAAACCATCAAGATCGAATGTCAAACAAACCCATTTATTTTCCACGGGCGTTTGTCCTCTATCATCAACCTTCGTTTGAAGGGTTCTGTTGTGAATACCCGTCCTTTGGCGGATTCACCGGTCCGCAATACTCGCAGACGTTAAAGTTCATCACCCGGCAAGGTCTTAGCTTTGCCGGGAATTGTTTTTGAGGTGTGTTATGGCTAATTCTATAATTCAACTTTCTCCCGAATTACTCCGGATGCTGGAAAACACTCTTTCTCCCTCGGTTCTCTCCACGATTCTAACGGAATGGGGACAACTTTATCGTGCTGAAATGTTAGAACGTTTTGAAGTTCTTACACGAGGTGGGAGTGAGTGGCCATATCTGCGATTTGTTCGTCCGAGAAATCGAGTTGCAGGAACCGTAGACCCGCGCCAGCAAAACATTTTGTGGGATGAAGGATTTTTGGTCGGCTCACTTCAGCCAGAAATTGGTCTAGCAGAAAACAATGGTGGGCGACAGGAAATTCATGGACGGTCTGTGACGATAGGTTTTGCAAAGACCATTAAGCATAAACGATCCCGATTGACCGTTCAGGCAATTGCAGATAAACATCAGGGAGGAATGGGTGTACCACAGCGACGAATTCTTGTCCCCCCCTCCGATGAACTGATTCAGACTATGCTTGAATGGGCACAGGAGGCTATTTTGAATGGAGAAGTAAAATGACGATTTTGAATACAATCTATAATCATATCATTGAAGAGTGTGTTCAGTGCAAGGCTTTGTACAGTGAAAAAAATCCAGACCGGATTCGGTTGGGAACGATTCAGACATATACTGTTCGTGATAATCTTAAGTTTGTGTCGAGTACATCGGATTTTCCCTGCATGGAAATTCGTCAGATCGCGCTTGCAGAACATCAGGCACACAGCGGAGGTGTGGTTTTGCGGGCGACATGGCAGGTTACAGTCGCGACAGGTGTATTTGACTACGAGACACGCCTTTTCCCATTGGAACTTGCCATGCTTGGTATTGCTTCTAGATTAAAAAGATGGAGATGGCATGATTCAGACAATCCTAAAGACCGTATGATTGGTGCAACCATTTCACCAATCACAATTGGGCGTCTTCAACGTGACGGAGAGCCAGACTCCGTAAAAGGTTGGGTTTTACAATTTACATACGATGTATTGTTCAACCTCAGCAATGAAACCATGAATACATATTTCAACAAGTGAAAGGGAAATGAATATGGGGCAAATCACAAGCGGAGCTATTGGTTCAGTTAAAAAAGATGGTAATATTGTTTCAACTGTAACGGCATGGACACTCAATCCTCCTACAGCAGACAGTACCAGTGTTGCAACCAGTAATAGCAAAGGTGGTGTTATTTCGACTACTGGCGCAAAAGATACCAGCGGTTCATTTACAAGTAAAGGCTTGGTACCGGTAGCAATACCGGGAGAAAAACTTGTTTTTTCTGGATTTTGTGGTCCTTCCAGCGGAAATGTGAATGGGACTGAAGAAGGTGTTATTTATTCCGTTCCGGTTATTATCAGTTCAATTTTACTGAATTTTGATTTCAGCAGTGCGGAAGCGTTGGGATGGACCTACAATTTCAGCGGGAATGGTGAATTGTCTGAAACCGTAGGAACTCAACCAGACACAACAACTCCAGATATTGGGACAATGCAGGGGGCTGAAATTTCAGTTGAAGGAATCGACATAACTTCTGGAAGTATTACGATTTCTTCTGCGGTTTCAGGTGGAACAGCAACCAGCAACTCCAAAGGATGGAAAATCCGATGGGCTGGACCGCTCTCAGGAACAGCACAGCTTACCTGTATTTTGAGTTCAATTTCTGAAATCAATATGGGCATTGGAAATGATGTTGAGCTTTCATTTTCAGCCGGTGGGCATACATTGACTTTCAAATGGTGGAAAATCACGGGAATCGGTTCCATTACAGTAGATAATAATTCTGGTGAACCGCAGGCATTCACTATTGACGGCGTTTTCAATGCACACAACGGCAGTAGTTATGGAAGTATCGCGGTTGATGAAACAGTACTTTATCCGGTGAATGGATAGGAGGGAATATGCTTGCAAAATCTGAAATCGTTTTGAAAAATTTGAAGTCAGGGGTACCGGAAACATTTACCCTTCGCCGAATGACAATTCGTGACAAATGCAGTCTGGACGAATGGATCAGACGCAGGTATGTGGCCGATGCCCTGCAGGATGCTGAGATCATGAAATCCTCGATCCAGCGAAAGATTGTGTTTGCTACGGCAAATGAGCTGGATTTTCTGGTAAATTCATGGGCAGCCTCTGACCAGATCTGGCTTGCCAGACTAATTTGGCAATGCGTGTGCTGGGCTACAGATACCATGAATTTTGATGATTTCTTTGTGACGTTCTTCAATCAGGAGATGGGAGACGGTCAAGCTGAGGAATTCTACAAACAAAACTGGAACGCATCAAGAGAAAGTCGAGGATTTATTGCCGGGGAAAACCCTACCGTGGCGAAAAATATCCCCGAAAGTCAGGCCAGCCATTCTGGGAATGTATCCAGCTTGTGAGTGTTGATGAAAGAGAGATTCGCCTTGCGGTACTGGTTCGTCGTTTGGCGGAACTTTATCATTATACCCCGGAAGAGATCGCGAGCTTGCCTCTTCGGCTTGTTGCGCTGCTAATTGCAGATGAAGAAGGACGGTCACGTGAAATCAATCGACTTGGGAATCGGACTGTAATGACCATTGAAGAATGGAATCAAAGAGTACGGGAACAAAGCAATGTCAAATTTAAAAGCTGAAATGACACTTGGCCTTAATGCTTCTGGTGTTGAGTCCGGTATAAAAAGTGTGAATTCTAATTTGGGAGAGGCTGAAACTTCTGCGAAAGAGCTGAACTCTTCACTTGATTTCGACACCTCTGGAATCAAAAATATGGAAAGGAATCTAGAGGGAGCAGAAAAAAAGATGAAAGATGTGAAACAGCAGGCTGGTTTTCTGGGCCGTTCCATGAATAGTATTTTTCAAGGAGTCGGAATGGGACTCGGTATGATTTCTTTTGAGGGGATCAAGCAGGGTTTTTTCAGTTCTATTAGTTTAGGACTTGAATTTATGCAACAGTCTGAAGAAGGACAGAAACGGGTCGTGAAATGGCAGGAAAAAATCGAAAAACTGAAAGAGGGAATCGGTGAACTTTTTGCTAGAGCGATGGAAAAGATGGAACCTGTGATCGACTGGGTACTTGATGCCATGGAAAATCGGGTCATTCCAGCTTTCCGAGATGGCGCAAAATTCATTTACAATGCTTATGTTGACTATATTCATCCCTTTTTTGTCAGTATTGCAGAAGGATGGGATAAATATGGAATTCCTGTCGTAGCGTCATTCATGACCGCATGGACCAATGGACTTGATATTGTGAAAACGTCCTTGGTTTCGTGGGGATTGTCATGTGTTGAAACTTTCGAAGATGTCAAATATTGGTTTACAGATGTGATTCCTGGAAGTGTTGCGTGGTTTGTGGATACTGTAACTTCCAATTTCACAACAATGGGGGAAAATATCAAAAATATTTTCAGTAATGTTGGGAAAAATATTTCTGGTTTTTTTCAGGCAATTAAAGATGTGGCAAGTGGAAAAGGTTGGACTTTTCAAGCCGCCGGTCTGACTGATGGTAATAAAACACTGGAAGTCCCAGCATATAGTGACTATGTTCAGGAACGTCAGAAGACCGAAACAGAAAAATCGATGGCCAAAAACCTGAGGGAGTTGGGTGAGTCGATCAATAACGGGTATGAAAAAAATCTGGCATATCTTCGGAAGGATATTGTTCCAGCTGTAAAGCAGACCGCTGAAGCTACCGAGAAAACCGCAGATGAGTTCGAGAATGTTAAATTCAGACAGGAAGCCCCTGAAGCGGATGACTATGTAACTGGAGGCGGCGACGATGACAGGGAGGCGAAGTCAGAAGGCTCCAAGTCCTCACTTGAAGATTTGGTTGCAGCCTATACCCGTATTCAAATGGCAACAGTCAATGTTACACCGGAAGAACAAGAACTCATCAATATTCGCCGTCAAAATGCACTACAACATCAGGAAAATTTGAGGCTGAAAAGGGAACAGCACCGGGAAATGATGAAAGCATTGGCAATTGGGACACAGCGGGAAGCCGTTGTTGCAGGAGGATGATTTATGGCCATTTACAGTACTGTTGATTGTTGTGCCGTTGAGGGGAGTGATTCTTTTTCATTTCCTTTGGAAGGAGAACCCTCGGCATCTGTTGTTTTGGCGTGTTCGTGGGAAAATCGTTTTACTCTGAAAAACGATTTGCTTTTTGGACTTTTGGGATTTCCAAGACCTCATCCGGAAATTCCGGGACTTTTTGTCTGTAATGTTTCCATTAGCGGTTCTGGTACCCGTTCAACAACAGGACAAATATTGAGTTATGAAAAGGCGTTGCTGAATGTAAGTTACGCTCCGCGAAACAATAAATTTTCATATACGGAGCAGGTGGAAGCCGGAGTGCAAATGCTGACACTTCCATCCGGAAATTTCTTATGGTCGGACGGAACTCCGGTTGAAGAGGGAGAAAATCCATCACTTCAAATTCCGATGGAAACAATCACACATTCCTATTCCGCACTTGCGGTCATTCCCTCCTATTCCTCTCTTGTGGGATTTGTCAACAATGCTCCAATCACACTTCAAAATGGTGAGGTTCGAGATATTGGCACAATACTCTCGCTTGGAGCATCAAGCAGTTTTACTGTAACGGCAGATGGTTCCGACGGATTTGATCTTACCTTGCGATTTCAGTGGAATCCATTTGGATGGAATCGTTTTTTTCATGCCACAGATGGAACGTGGAAGTCGTTCAAGTGTTACAATGGCAAAGATTGGGTAGATTATATTATGTATCCGCTAGGCAATCTTTCACCTTTTTTTAAGTAATGCAGAAACATGAAAAGTACACCCGACAATATTCAGTTTCCCAAAACCGGAGAACCTATACGTGAAAGTTTTTTGAAGGCGTTAACGGAACGAGGCAAGAATCCGGCTTTTCCTAGGGGGATTGCAGCAGGAGGTATGAGGGCTCAATGTTCCGACCCGCCTCCGTTTGATTTCTCAAAAATCAGAATCCAGAATAATAGCGATAATGTTCTGAATGAAGGTGAAATTCTTCAGTTGGCGGATATGGTTTCGAGTCCAGTTCGGCCAGAGGATTTTTTCCGACTGAATACTCCTCCCAAACGGGTCTTCCATGGTATCGTACCAGAATCAGCCAATGCAGACTTTGCAATCGTCCAAAGCAATGTACCTCCCGGTGGGGTTTGCAATGCACTGATTTCCGGATATTCTATTGCCAAAATCCATATCAACGATGAGGAGGATTCCTACGCTATCCCCATGGCAGATTCAGTTGTTCTGGAATCCTGTCCAGAAGGGCCAGTACATATTCTCACGCGCACATCGGCAAATGCGGATTCTGTGGCGTTTGGATTTGTACGGTTTGAGTTCAGTGGAACATCGGCTTTTGAAGTACTGGAAAAAGAAGAGGAACTCTTTACCTCCGAAAGCAGTTTTGAGCCGGAATACGATTGGATTCTTCCAGCTGGATGTGTTGTTCGTAGAGGGGGTGGGCTGATTCGAGATACGTTTCTTCCAGAACTGCATGGAACATTGAATGAAGAGTCTTCTGGAGGCAGTGAAAGGCCTGTTGACATATCTTTGCCTGATGGAGAAACTTTTCAGCAGCGGACCCAGATTTCTGCTCTTCCTGCTCATAACATTCCGGAAGGAACCGCTATTCCTGCTGGTACGCCGGTAGTTGTGAAATGGAATCCGGTTTATGCTAAATGGTTTTTTTTTATAGTTAGGACTGGTGGAGGTGCCGGAACCAGATTCAATGTTTCTGGAACGGCTCTTGGCGGATTCGGCACCTATGATGAAAAAACTATTTGGGCAACACAGCTTTCAATCGCTTCGGAGGGAGTTAATGACTACAACACTATCGCCATCTTGGAAACGGTGGAAGCGATCGCATCTGAGGATGATACTCCATGGCTAAAATTTTCAGTTCGAATGACCGGTGCAGAAAATGAAACTCAACCTGAATATGTAAGGGGAAAATACTACAAAGAAAAAAACAAATATCGAATTTATTTAAAGGATGATTTTGGAACCATCTATCTGAATAATTCTGGCACTGAATACAAGCCAACATTCAGAACGTTTAATGGAGAACCTGTTTGGAAAGACTCATATTCAAATTACCTTTACTATGATGGTTATGGACGATGGATGGAAGGAGACCTTGGTACGATTCATACACTTCCTCCGGAAGAGGATCCGTTTCTCGAAGGAGGAGAGTACGGTGCGCTAAGCATTGGATCTCTGGGGTTTTCAGAAAAATCCAAACCTTATTGGGAGTGTAGTTCTGAGTATGGAGAATATCAGCCAATGAATGGAGCTTCTGGTGTTCTGATCTTTGGAACAGGCAGTTGGAGTGTTATTGGAGATGTTGAATCTACATTCCTTCGTTCCCTAAAAAAAAATGAAGGCTATTTTACTTACCATGGAACTGTTTTGGTTGATGAGACATCGTATAACAATATTCAATATCAGGCATGGAAATGGGTCCTTGGAACATTCGGCAGCAGAGATGGCTGGTATGTCGGAAGTGAATTATCTCCTCAAATGGAAGTTGCTTTCATTTTCCAGACACCGGAACCGTTGGCAGATATTGTTACTACGTCAGCGGATATATTGCTTGGCGAAGTTTCGGTAACAATGGTAAAAGATGTGATATTAGATAGCGAAAATCATGTTTTTCGGATCCCTGACTCAAACTCGAAAATTGGAAGCTGGGAGCTTGCGGTTTCTGCTGCTGATTCATATCAATATAGTTTCGAGTTTGAAGCTCCGGAAAATTCTGATGAGATACTTGCCCCAAAAATAGTCACACTCACGGAAATTCTGGAAAAAACTGCGCCAGAAATAGAATATGATTCTGTTCGTGAACGTTTTGTAATCACCAACATAGAGGCAAGTGAAGGACTTTGGGCTGTTCCTAAAAGTACCTTGTCAGAGAACGTCACATTCCGATATACGTTTGTTTCCAGAGAGTCATTGAGTTTCATCTTTTCCGGCTATGTTAAAGGCGAATACTCTGACGAAATCTGGTCTGTCACTCCGGAGATTATCACATGAATCTTGAAAATTTCAATTCTGTTGTGAATGCGGTAAATCAGAGGATTACATTGGTGAAAGGAAATACTAATTATTATATTGGAAAACCATGTATTCTACCTGCTTTACAGAATATACATGTTACCCATTCTACTCTATGTTCATTGCAGGAAACATTTCAGGCATTAATGGGAAAATTTGTTTTGGAAACTCCCCAAATGAGTACTCACACTGTCTCAGTCGCTAAATATGAGGATTCCGTTGATCCATTTATGTCAACAGAAAACATTGAAAAAGTCTTGGGACAGGTTCCGGTGGGGTATTTCTACATTGGAAAGGGAAATGATTCCGAGGCATATGACCGTCCCATTGGCTTGGCTATGCAGCCGACCTTCCCTTTTGCGTGGATGATTCCCCCAAAACATACTCTTCTTTCAGACTGGGATAAAATTCTGGCTGATATAAATGGAGGAGCATCTCGATTGCTCTACCTTCCATTTACCAATTACACATGTACCCAATATACTCTTGAGGAGAATGGTAATTCTCTCGATGAAGATGGGTTGGGACCATTTCGACCGGGAGAAGGTATTTCTTCTTCCGAGTCTGTCATTTATCCGGAGTATCCAATTGGCTGTACTTCACATACCATGCTATCCTGCTACAGCTGGTATGCTCCGTTTTCAAAAGCAAGTTGGAACCGGGTTTCCAATTACACTAAAATAAAAATGCGAAATCCATATGCCTACCCAATACTTTTAAGAGTCATTACGTGTAAGATTCCATGGGGGGGGAGTTCCTATGGAGATACAATTGTTACTGGGTGCGGTACTTGCAATGCAGCTTATACAATTCCGGAACCGCGAATTGATGTTGGAACGGACGGAGTTGCCCGTCTGAATAAATATCGGATGTCCGATGAATTTTGGGATTCGGTCAGATACACTGGTTATGATATTGAAGAGCGTTTGCTTCAACCCGGTGAAACGTGGGAAGTGGGATTTTCGGAATTTGAGGACTACTCAACGACCGAATTTGTTCAAAAAACTGAAAAAGCTATGATGGAGCATGGTGCGGCATGGGAAGGTGGAGATTTTATAGGTGGGCAGAGTTCTGCAGTTATTGCGATGTACACCAATCCCAATTGGATAAGTTCAAAAGAATAATTGCCCTTACCATCAGCTTCGTGGTTTGCATACAGTCACATTTAAACCCATGCCCAAACAAAAACCCCGTAAAATACGGGGTTTTCTTGTGTTTATATAGCCCGGAAGGGATTCGAACCCCTAACCAAGGGATTATGAGTCCCCTGCTCTCACCATTGAGCTACCAGGCCAAATTGCTGCTCTTTCTTGACTATTATAAAAAATTTTTCATCTTCTGCAAGGGGGGGTGGGAAAAGATGATAGAAAAAGTGTGTGCAAGAACAAAAAATGTGCGTTTTCGCACAAATTCCTGCAAAAACGCACGTTCTAAAAACCTAAGATCAATGCGGGAATCTACTTCGCGCTCTGATAGTAGTATGTGATCGGGAATGTCTTGCGGATGCTGCGCGACGGGATCGGATTCTCCGGGTCGCGGCGGTTGAAGAACGTGTCGTAGTACGGCGCGTTCGCGTCTACCCACGTTACAAGACAGATCCATTCCTTCTCGCTCATTTTTCCGCGTACCTCCTTTGCGTGTTCCGGATCATCCAGCAAATGGCGGATCAGACGGCTTCGACTCGAGCCAAACTGGCGAACTTGAGAGATCTCTGCGCCGCTATGTTTGTTTGAAACGGAGACCATCAGCATATTTTCTTCCGTCGAGACCATCGAACCGCTCTTTTTGCCGTGCGGGAAGAGTGTCGAGTAGGAACGCATCATCCCTGTCTTCGGATCGATCTCGGCTGTGAGATCCATTTTTGCTGCCGGAGCATCGGGACCACCGGGATTTCCGGGACCATGGCACGTGATGCAGTGGCGGTCGAAAATGGGCTGAATGTGGGTCTCGAATGCGAGAAGATTTTCGCTTCCCCATTCCGGTTCCTGGGGCATCGCGGGAGTGTGCAGGAACGCTTTCGGCAGTTTTCCCGGCTGAGGCGCGACGACCTGTGCACGAGTCTCATGGCAGCCGATGCACCCGCGGGATTCGCCTTCTTCCAGCGTGATGTGACTGCGCATGCGGCGGATCTCGAGCCGATTTTCATCCAGAAGCTGGAAGTAGACCGGGAGATTGGAAGGCAGATAGAACCAGCACGATCCGTCGTCTTCTACGGGGACCGTACCGACTTCGCGAGCCGGTGCCCACGCCCAGTAACCGAAGATCTGCTCCCACGCATTCCCCGGCGCCCAGCGCATCGCGCCGATCTCCTGGTCCATCGGCCAGCCGACACGCTGCATGATGCGCAGGTAGCGTGCTTTGCCATGCTCTTCTTTCGGCAAACCGACGTTGACGTCCGACACATAGCAGATCGGATACGGAAATTCTGCATTTGCGGTCTGATCTTCTTTTCGGCTCGGTGCAGAATTACCGGCGAGAATGCGTCCGTCGGCGATCTGGTACGGTCTCGGACGGGTTTTGACCGGAGTCGCAAAATCGCAGGAAAGGATCCGTTCGCGATGGATCAGCTCACGGTTTCCGTAGACGTCTACGAGGTAAATGGCGAACTGGGTATCGCCGCCGAGCCGTCCATTATGCGCCGGGATGCAGCCGCTCCACGAGGCCAGAAAAACGGTTTCCGAGATCGGATGCGGACCAGCATAACGGCCGACATTTTCGACCAGACCGCCCTGCGGGACTGTGTTTTTGACAGAAGGACCTTCCCCGGTCACCAGATTCGGCGTGAGCGTGGTCATTCGGCTGGCGTCGTTGGGACCGCCGAGAAGATCGAAAAGGACGAGCTGTCCGTACGCAAGCGTATGGTGCCCGGTGGCAACAGCGACGTAACGGTTGGAATTCGGAATGTCGCGCACGTCACGCAGTCCCCATGGAACTTTGATGTGCTGTTTGTACGCCGCTTCCGCGTAAGTTCCGTCCGGCCGGATCGTCCAAAAAGCGTGTACTTCGGTGAAATGGCGTTCCTGGTATTCCCACCGCGTGTAGCCGATCAGCCCGTTCGCGAGTGTGCGCGGGTAGCGGTCGATGTCTTTATTGTCGCTGAGCATCCGGATCCCGCTTCCATCCGCCTCACACCGATAAAGATTGATGACGGAGTGATCTGCACGAAAATTTCCGCATTCGCTGCTTCTCGAAGAACGGTCCGAAGCAAAGACGATCGAGCCGTCGGAGGCGTACGTAGGTTCAAAATCTCCCCAGTACGGGTCGTCGGTGATCTGGCGCAGACCGCTGCCGTCAACGCAGACTTCGTAAAGATGGAGCGGCGGAGTCTGCGGGCGAAGCTCAAAGAACCAGTGTGCGTCGTTCGTGTGCGTCGGTTTGGGGAGCGGCCAGACGGGCTGCTGAGCGTAGCCGAAAACGATGCGTTTTCCGTCCCAATGCAGGTCGGTTCCGTGCACGTGTCCGGGACCAAGCCGTCCGTCAAGGATCCCGCGCACCGGATCTTCCGGATCGAAACCGCTTTTCACGCAGAGATCGCCGCCCGGTTTGTGCGTCCAAGGATACTGGGACCCCGTGATGTTGCGCAGACCATGGGCACTGTGACGTTTGGTGAAGAGGATCTCCTGAAAATCAAGATCCGGGTTCGCCATGACGATCTTCCGCGCTGCGAGACGGAACTTCACGTAAAGCTGCCGGGCCGTCAGCAGGTCGTCCGTCTGCATGATCTGCTGGAGGACTTTTTCTGCATCAGCACGGTAAATTTCCAGTTCACGGCGTTTTTCGGGCGTCGTTTTTTCAGAGTTCAGGATCTCCCGCAAAAGTCCATCCGTCCGTGCCATAAATTTCCGTGTGCTGGTCTGCAGCGCTCCCAGAGAATGATGCACGCCGTAGTTTCCCGCGACCCGCCAGTAATCCAATTCTGCAAACCGTTCTGCCGGAAACGCGAGCCATTTCGCGAACCAGTTCGGTTTTTCGGCCAGCTCTTCGCTCCACGGTACGGTCTCCGAGGAATTCTCCCACCCCGTCCGGATCGAGAGCGCCCAATCAGCGTAGGCGACGGCTGCCGGATCTGGACTTTCGAGAAGCTCGGATGCCAGATCGCAGAGGCCGTCATTCCACTTTTTCATCGTAAATAGTTTCCAGATCGTCTCCGCTGCCAGCGCGTCAGCAAGCGGCCGAGTCCCAGAAACGGCTTTCAGCTGCCGAAGAGACGCAACTCCAAGATCTTCCCTTTCGGCACATTTTCGGGCAAGATCGGCAACCTTGGCCGTACTGGTCGGAGATTCCAGTGCGGAAAGGAATGTTTCAGTGAGCGGTGCTCCATTTTCTGCGGCATTTCCCACAGAAAATGAAAGAACGGTCATGCTTATAATCAGTGCAATAAAAAGTCTGGAAACGGAATTTTTCAAAATTTCAGGGAAGATCTTCATCTGAACTCTCCTTAAAAGATTTTTTCCTGACGGCAGGAGTCGTGAAGGTACGACACGATTTCTTTATTATGCCAGAAATGCAGGAAAAGTCAAGTCGATTTTTAAAAATTACAGAAAAAATCCGTTTGAGAACGGTGTACCGATCACTGCGGATCCGCAGCGCAGCCGATCCGCAGTGCGATCTTCACTGCTCATAACACGGTACGCACACAGTGCAAACACCGATCTTAAAGAGAAGCAGATCTCAACACAAAACACACGAAAAAACAGATTTTACGAGTATTCTTAAATTTGGTCCATCCGGGAACTGCGTACAGTTTCACCACGGAATACACGGAAGAGTTCACTGAAAGACACTGAAAGACACTGAAAGACACTGAAAGACACTGAAAAACACTGAAAAACACTGAAAGACACTGAAAGGAAATGCGAAAAACTCGAAAAAATGCGAAATTCACCAAAAGGCGATCAAAAATATTTTAAATCTTTCGTGTCTTTTCGCTTTTTTCGTAAAATTCGTGTCAGGGCACGTTCACTCCCTTTTTTCCTTTTTTCTCTTTCTTTTCAGTGTGTTTCTGCGTCTTTTCAATGCTCTCCAGTGGTGAGATCGGACCTAGATCGGTACACATTTTCCCGAAGAGCCGAAACTCATTCCTTCATGTCCGGCATCTTCAGCTCATTCGTACGCGAAATTTCAGAATGACGGGTCGAAACGAGCTCTTTCATCCGTTTTCCCGGAGTAAATGATACGATCCACTTCTGCTCGGTCTGGATCTCTTCCCCCGTACGGGGATTCATCGCACGACGCGCCTTCCGTTCGCGAACTTCCCAAACGCCAAAGTTCCGGATCTCAACTCGATCCGAACCCGCCAGAGCCTGAATGATCTCTTCAAAAAATTCTTCGAGATATTTCGTTGCCTGACTTCGTGAACATCCCATTCGCTGCACAAATAATTCTGTAAGGTCTTTTCTAGTAATTGTTTTTCTTTCCATAAAATCGTCTCATCTGTTTTGATGTCGAACTTACCTTTCTCATTTTCAGAGATCACTGAGTAGCTATTCTATAATATACACAATAAAACGAAAAATGCAATCCCCTTAACTATAAATTTTTAAAATTTTCTTAAAAAACTTGCCAAACGTGTGCGATTTATAACATTTTTAGCTACATCTTCCATACCAGAGGGAATTTATTTCGTTGATATTCTATTCAGCAGAAAGAGAAATCAAATATCTCCCAAAAAAATTTTTATCCCTGTAGAAATTTAACTTAAAATTTCTTTTAGAATCCCCTGGCATGAAATCCATGGCACATCGCGATGGCAAGTGCGTCTGCGAGATCGGGCGGTTCCGGAACAGACGAAAGATGAAATTCCAGCTGGATCGCACGCTGCATCTGATCCTTCGGTGCACGTCCGCTCCCGGTGAGCGTCTTTTTTACCGTCGTCGCAGAATAGCTGAAAACAGGGATCCCGCGTTCCGCTGCCGCAAGACAGATCACCCCGCGCACGTGTCCCATGATGATCGCCGTTTTCGGCCGTTCGTAATGCGAGTAGACTTCCTCAAGCGCCATCGCTTCCGGTTTCCATTCGTCAAGGACCTCCTTCAGATTCCGGTAGATCTCATGAATGCGTTCCGGCAGCGTTCTGAATCCTTTTCCGCGGATGACGCCCCCCTCACGCAGCAAAAGACGGTTTGACGTCCCTTTTTTTTCGATCACAGCGTACCCCGTCACGTTGATTCCCGGGTCGATCCCGATGACGATCATTTTTTTCCCTTTCTCTTTTTCTCTTCTGGAAAGATCTCCTCTGCTGAAGTTCCTTTCTCTCTTTTTTTTCGGAAAAAATGTCTCCTTCCATAAAAGAAAACACTTGACAGACAACATCTCCGCAGGTAAAATAGATCTTCCGATCCAAATTCCCGCCTCTTGCCAGAAAGGAAAACCTGAACATGAAAAAGACCTTCTCCCGGCGTGACCTGCTTGGTACCATGACCGCCGGCGCGGTGACAGCTGCCGCAGCGTCCGTTTTTTCAAAATCGCATTTTGCCGCGGCACAGGACGTCTCCTCCGGTCTCGCACCTGCTGCGGATGCCGTGCCTTCCGCGAACGTAACCCCGGCCGGACGCCCCATTTACGGAGATCCCCGTGTCCGCGGTCCATTCCCGATCCTCTCGACGCCGTACAAAGAAGACGGTTCCGTCGACTTTGACGTCCTCGCACGTTCCGCGCAGTTCGTGGACTGGTGCGGGAGCCCCGGCATGATCTGGCCTCAGTCCGGCGACAGTCTCGATCTGCTCACGATGGAAGAAAAGCTTCAAGGGATGGAAGCGCTCGCCGACGCCATGAAAGGCCGCAAGTCCGCGCTGTGTCTCGGCGTTCAGGGCAAAAATACCGAGGAAATGCTCATTTACGCGCGTCACGCCGAGAAACTCGACGTTCCGTGCATCATCTCAAGACCGCCGGATGACGGAAAGACGCAGGAAGACATGCGGGAGTACTGGCGCGCATTGGCGAAAGTCACCAACCGGCCCGTCATCATCCAGACGACCGGAGGTACGACCTACCGCGGACCCGCACCGTCCGTGGAACTCCTCATCGATCTTGCGAAAGAGTCTCCATGGTTCGGTTACGTCAAGGAAGAAGCCGCGAATACCTGGCAGAGAATGAAACTCCTCATCGACGCCAAACCGGTCATCAAGACCGTCTTCAGCGCGTGGGGAGGATTCGCGTGGCTCCATCAATCCCGACTCGGAACGGAAGGTCTCATCACCGAGCGTGCCGTCTACGCCGACCTGCTCGCAAAGATCTGGGAGTTCATGGAACGGGAAGATCACACTGCCGCTGCCGACGCATTCAGCCGGCTTCTCCTGATGCTGAATCTTAAGGAAACCATTCCGTGCAATCAGCTCCGCGGATTCCATCTCTACGTCTGGATGAAGCGCGGCATCTTCAAGAACATGCTCTCACGCGAGTATGCTCCGAAAAACGTGATCCCGGAGAAACCGATCCTCCGGGAAATGCAGCTCACCGAAATCGCAAAAGCCGAGATCGACTCCCGCTTTGAGGCTCTGCGTCCCTACCTGCGCGAGGGAACGTTCACCTGAACCATCGACGCGGTCTCAAATTTTCAAGAGGACTCGAAGAACGCTGCGTTTCCTGACCGGCGTTCTTTTTTTGCTCTTTTTCTGCATTTTGAGCCTGTTCTGCCGCGTTTCCCGTGTTCGGCGAGTTCCCGATCCGGGCAGGAGATGAAGAATCATGGATGAACCAGTCTCCTTTTTCATTTTCCGCGAGTGTATTGTTCCGGAACGTTCCTTCCGCATTTTCCGAAAGAACGATCCCTCGGATATTTTTCTCGATCCGGCAGTCTTTCACCGTCGGATCCGTGCCGGCATAGAGCACCACGATCCCGTCCGCATTCCCGCTCGATTCGCATTTCGAAAACGTTCCGGACGCTTCGCTGTAAACGTAGATCCCGTTACCAAAAGTGTCCGTGAACCGGCATTTTAGAACGCTCGGATCTGTACCGGCCCCACAAATCTCGATCCCGGCAAGATGGCTCCCGACCGATTCGCATTCCCTGAATTCTCCGCGAGCGCCGGAACAAACATAGATCCCGGACTGGCCGTTTTCAGAAAATCGGCAGCACAAGACCACGGGTTCCGTGCCTCTATTTAGTGCCATGAATCCATACTTCCGATTCCGGCTCGATTCGCACTCCCGAAAAATACCGAACGCGCCATCAGCAGTTTCGATCCCGGCCTGCTGATTTTGCGTAAATTGGCTCTTGTCCACGGTCGGTCCTGCTTTCCGAACCGTGATTCCAGACCGCACATTTCCGCTGGATTCGCAGCCCGTAAAAGTACCGCGCGCGCCGTCAAGCACGAGGATGCCGTCACCTTTTCCTGCCAAAAATCTGCAGAGCGTGACGGTTGGATCCGTTTGGTTTCCGGCGATTTGGATCCCGGTGCGTGCGTTCCGGCTCGATTCGCACTCCTTAAACGTACCGCGTGCGCCGTCGAGTACCAGGATCCCGCTCCCTTTCGCCGTTCCGATGAATCGGCATTTTTCGACCGTCGGTTCCGTTCCCGGTTCGCGGACCGAGATGCCGAACGCGGTGTTTCCGCTCGATTCGCATTCCGTGAAATTTCCTTTCGCACCGCCCGCGATGAAAAACCCGCCGTTTCCGCAGCCTTTTGCCGTACAGCGGGTCACGGTCGGAGCCGCGTCTTTCTGAACGACGGAGAAACCGTTTCCGGACGCAGAGACGAAATGGCAGTTTTCGAAAACTGACGACGGCGAGCAGACCTGAACGGCACTCTTTTCCGGAGCACGGGGCGATTCGGAGTCCCCCGTATTTTTGAGCGTCAGATTTTTGATTTCCGCGAAACCGCTTTCGAGACGCAAAACGTTTTCCGAGCCGCCGAGAAGCACATTTTGCGTGCAGTCTTCCGCATTTTCACCAAGAATTTTAATGTCTTTGCGCACGACGAGCGTTTCCGGGACCGAATGCTCGCCGCGCAGAATGCGGAGCGTTCCGCCGGCCGGCGTTTTCTCGTAGGCCTCCTGAAGCGTCATCTCACCGCTTGGCCACACCGTCACATTTTGATCTTCCTGTGCCGAAACGGGATCCACAGAAAGCCAAGTTCCCAAAACACAGAAAAAGAACGTAAGCATCCATTTCTTCATGGTTTCTCTCCTGTAATTCCAAATTTTAGGTACACAGTAAGACCTTCAATCATATTTTACCCCAGAATTCAGAAAATTCAACCATTTTCCCGCAAAAAAAGAAAAAATTTCCGGAGGCACCCCTCTCCCCCAGTCTCTCAATGCCGTCCAGCTCCAAAGCAGGTCCCCCCCCAAAAAAATCCTCACTCTGCGAACGTTTTCAGGAGGCTGGTCTTCGTATCTGCTGCGGCGCGGAAAAACTCACGCTCTCGGTGCCGTTTCCCAGCATTCAGTCTTTCTATTTTCTCCTCTTTCTATTTTCTCCTCTTTCTATTTTCTCCTCTTTCTATTTTCTCCTCTTTTTCTTTCTCTTTCTATTTCCTGAGCGTGAGGACCAGAACGGCGAGGTCTGCCGGCGTGATGCCGCGGATGCGCGAGGCCTGATCGATCGTTTCCGGCCGGATGCGCGAAAGCTGCTCTTTTGCTTCCATGCGCAGCTGGCTGACCTGGAAATAGTCGAAATCTTCCGGAATGCGGATCTTCTGGAGCTTGTGCGCGCGCTCCACGCTCGCATCCTGCCGCGACAGGTAGCCGGAGTATTTCGTGTCCCAGCAGACCTGCTCCGTGACTCGGATGGAGTACTCTTTCAGCTGCGGGAAACGTTCCTCAAGCTCGCCCCATTCCACTTCCGGACGCCGCAGGTACTCTTCAGCCGAAACGCTTCCGCCGGAGGCGAGACGTACGCGCGTTTCTTTCAGAAACTGGAAAAGACGGTCGATCGCATCACGTTTTTCGCAGAAGATCTTCCACCGTTTTTCGTCGACCAGCCCCGCCCGGTAACCGACTTCCGTAAGTCTCCGGTCCGCATTGTCGCCGCGGAGACGCAGACGGTGTTCCGCACGGCTCGTGAACATTCGGTAGGGTTCATCGACCCCTTTCGTGACCAGGTCGTCCACCATCACGCCAAGGTACGCCTCATCGCGTCCCAGCACGATCGGCTCCTGCCCGTTGAGCGAGCGGACGGCATTTGCAGCCGCGAGGAGCCCCTGACCAGCCGCTTCTTCGTAACCGGTCGTCCCATTGATCTGCCCGGCGAAATAGAGTCCCTCGACCGCCCGGGTCTCAAGCGACGGATGAAGCTGTTCCGGCGGCGCAAAATCGTACTCGATCGCGTAAGCGTACCGCATGATCTGCGCATTTTCCAGTCCGGCGATGCTCCGGATCATTTCGCGCTGCACGTCGCACGGAAGACTGGTCGAAAGTCCATTGACGTAGATCTCCTGCGTGTGCCGTCCCTCCGGTTCCAGGTAGAGCTGGTGGCTTTCTTTCTCGGCAAATCGGACGATCTTCGTCTCGATCGACGGACAGTATCGCGGTCCGGTGGAGTTGATCTGGCCGGAATACATCGGGGCGCGGTGGAGATTTTCGCGGATGATCTCATGAACGCGCGCATTGGTGCGAGTGATCCAGCACGGGATCTGCTCGACGCTCAACGTTTCGCGCAGGAAGGAGAACGGGATCGGAACGTCATCGCCGGGGTGCATCGTGAGTTTCGAGTAATCGATCGTTCGGCCGTTCAGACGCGCGGGCGTCCCCGTTTTGAAACGCTCGATCCGGATCCCAAGCTGCTCGAGCGAAGCGGTGAGCCGATCCGCCGGCATGTCGCCTGCCCGGCCTCCCGGAAACTGGTTCGGACCAAAATGCAGGATCCCGCGCAAAAACGTGCCGGTCGTCAGGATCACGCGCGGCGCCTCGTAGACCTCTCCCAAAAGCGTGCGGACTCCCGTGACGTACGGTTTCCCGTCGGGGCGGGTCTCGGTGAGAAGCTCCTCGACGAGTTCCTGATGAAGTTCCAGATTTTCGGTGTTTTCCAGCCGTTCTTTCATCGCGAACTGGTACGCTTTTTTGTCGGCTTGCGCTCGCGGACCGTGCATAGCGGGACCTTTCGAGCTGTTGAGCATTCGGAACTGGATCCCCGTTTCGTCGATGACCTCCCCCATCAGCCCGCCGAGAGCATCCACTTCACGCACGATCTGCCCTTTCGCCACGCCGCCGATGGCCGGATTGCAGCTCATTTGCGAGATGGTGTCGAGATTGGAAGTCAGCAGAGCCGTTTTGGCTCCGAGACGCGCAGCCGCAGCAGCCGCTTCAGCACCAGCGTGGCCGCCGCCGACGATAAGGACGTCGAATTTCATGGGAAAACCTCTAAAAAAAGGAAAAGGGGGCCCGAAAGGGAATTTCACATTCTCCATTTTACCCGAATTTCAGATTTTTTCAAGGAACCGCCCGCCGATTTTTAGAGAAAGAGACCAAAATCAGACGCATTTTCCTCTCATGCTTGGAAGACGGCGTGCTCCGCATCGTCAAACTTTCAAAATCTTTCTTTCTAAGGAAGTTTTTGTGTTTCAGCCAATGGGTCTTGCGAGTCGTGAGCCGCGGGAGCTTCTAATGTAAAAAGAGGGCCATCCGGGAACTGCGTACAGTTTCACTACTGAATACACGGAAGAGTTCACTGAAAGACACTGAAAGACACTGAAAGACACTGAAAGACACTGAAAGGAAACACGAAAAACTCGAAAAAATGCGAAATTCACCAAAAGGCGATCAAAAATATTTTAAACCTTTCGTGTCTTTTCGTGTTTTCCGTGAAATTCGTGTCAGGATACGTTCACTCCCTTTTTCCTTCCAGTCAGAGGTGCAGAGCCTCTTCATTCCTGCTCATGCGCGAAATTCAGGACGCTGCGGAGTTTTCCGCGTTCGTCTTTCTTCACGATACCGAGAAATTTTCCCGTTTCATTCGTGACGACGGCCTCTTCTCCGGGAAGGAGGAATTCTGCATCCGGGTGTCGGACCGGGATCCCGTTTTTCAGGTTCTGGATCTCCTCCGGCGAATACGCGATCCGGGGCAAGTCCGGGACCGCATCGAGAAACGGACGCAGAAATTCTGTGCATTTCGGTCGGTCAAGCGGCCGCGGATCGTCACGTTTGCGGAGCTCCAGCGCATCATCGATCCAGAAACAGCCGACTGCCGTCCGCGTCAGTGCCGACATGACGGCTTCTGTGCCGAGACGCTGCGCAATATCACGTCCCAGCGAACGCACATACGTGCCGCTCCCGCAGATGATCTTGAGTCGAAATTCGGGATAGGAGTAGTCGAGAAGCTCCAGTGCGTAGATCTGGATCGGACGCGGCACAAGCTCGACCTCTTTTCCCTTTCGTGCCAGATCGTACGCTTTCTGCCCTTTGACTTTCAGTGCCGAATAGATCGGCGGACGCTGAAGGATCTCACCGAGAAATTCCGGAAGGACGGCCAGAAGTTCCTCTCGAGTCGGGATCGAAGGCGCTTCGACCGGCGTCATTTCTGTCTCCGTGTCTTCCGAGGGGCTCGAAACCCCTAACCGAAACGTTGCGATGTACGTTTTCCGCTGTGCCTGAACGCGGGAAATGAGTTTGGACGCCCGGCCGACCGCCATGACTAAAACGCCTTCAGCAAGAGGATCCAGCGTCCCGGCGTGTCCGATCTTGATTTTTTTCCCGCCTTTTTTTCCTTCCAAAATTTCTCCGAGAATCATTTTTACTGCGTCAAAAGACGTGATCCCGGATGGTTTTCTCACGTTTAAAAATCCGTCCCACATTCGATCCAATCCCTAAAATCGTTAAATTTTCTTAAGGTTTTCTGGCGTTCTGTCGATGATATTCTCTGAATCGGCAGAAAAACCGTCAAAATTGACACGATCTGTCCATTGAGAGGCGGTTTTGAACGTAAAATTCACTTCCATCGGTTCAATTTGGAAAGGAGAAAGTTTTCTTTTCTACCCATTTTTCCAAATTTAAATTTGCCGATGGAGAGAATGGATCCGTTCCTTTGCCGAATCGCGAATCATTCGATCGGGGAGTTGGCCTCGGGGCAGTGGTCTGCTCTCCGATCTTAACTCATAGTATAGCGAATAAAGACCATGAGTCCAGTAGTAAACAGAAAAAGTATCCGATTTTGGCAGAAAATTTTAAATATTTTAAAAATTTCTGTCTTCGTTCTGATCTTCAGTGCGGAAATGGGTGCTTTTGCAGATAATTTGGTGGTCCGTACGGCAGGAACGCTCCAAGACGGCCTTTTCCAAACCGTTTCTAATTCCAATACTGCGGCGGTTTCAGAACCTTCGATCATTCTGGAGGATACGGGACTGGATGCGGGAGTGGAAACTGGACCGGATGCAGAAAAAGAGCAGTTGGAAAGCAGGAGCGGAACTGAGGAGGCGGAGAGCACTAAAAAAGAACTGAAGACCGGTGAGAGTTCGGAAATTCCTGAAGATGATTTTGAGCTGATCCTCGAAGATGTTTCGGGATCGGACGGGAGTGAGAATGCCCAGGAAGAACTGGAGCTGGATCTGGATCTGACGGAAAAGGAGCAAACTGCGCGATCCGGCAATGCCGATAAAAGCGTAAATGTGGAGACGAACGCCGAAACGAAAAAGGACGCAAACGCGGAGCCTGAACTCGTGCTTGAAGAAGCCGCCGTTTCACCAATTTCCGAGGGGACGTCTGTTCTGGAAAATGGCGCAAATGGGGACGTTGCTCCGAAAGATGCAGTCGGTACTTCTGTGCCTGAGAGTGCCGAACGAGAAGACGTTTCTTCGAACATTCCCCAGACGGTTTCTCCAAGCGTTCCGCCGGTCACGGATCCTGCCGCGTTTACAGACCTGCGAGAAGACGCGATCGTTCGGGCGATCCGCACTGCACGGCCCGCGGTCGTGAACATTCGGGGTGAAAAAGTCCTGCGTTCCGTACCTTTTGACGCCTCGAATGCCTCCAATGACCCGAACGCAGCGCACTCTGCAGCGGAAGAATCGCAGCACGTGAACGGGATGGGGACCGGCGTCATCTTTGATCCGCGCGGTTACATCGTGACGAATTTTCACGTGGTCGACGGCATTCAGGAGATCCACGTCACGACGGCAGACGCCAAGACCTACGTTGCTCGGATCCTGGCACGCGACAAAGAAACGGACCTTGCGATCATCAAGATCGATGCGCTGGCAGGCGAGGTTTTCGAGACGATCCCGCTCGGCGAATCCTCGGATCTCATGACGGGGGAGACTGTCATCGCGATCGGAAACGCTTTCGGCTATGAACACACGGTGACCCGCGGGATCATTAGCGCGCAGCACCGTTCGGTCCAAGTCACTGACGTTCAATACTATCAAGATCTGATCCAGACAGACGCGAGCATTAATCCGGGAAATTCCGGCGGCCCGCTGCTGAACGTCTACGGCAAAATGATCGGGATCAACGTCGCAGTACGTGCCGGTGCGCAGGGGATCGGGTTCGCTATTCCCGTGAATCGTGCGATGGAAGTCGTGACCCGAATGACCGGATCTTGCAGCGCTGAGAAGAACTGGCATGGGATCCAATTCGTGAATCTTCCAGTCGGAAATGGACGCGGTGCGGTCGTACAAAGCGTTGAACCGAACAGTCCGGCAGAATTCATCGGTTTGCGTGCCGGTGATACGATCCTCGCAGTGAATCAGAAAAAGATCGCACATGAACTGGATTTTACCTGCTCGATCCTAGAACTGAAACCGGGCGAGTCGATCCAGATCTCCGTTCAGCGCAAAAACAAAACGGCTAGCGTTGAACTCGCGCTGGGTGCTGTCTCTTCAAAAAACCGGGTCGCTTCCATTTATGCTCCGGACGGTGAGTCCAGACCGCGATTTGACGCGAAGAAACTCACGAATGAAGAGATCATCTGGAAACAGATGGGAGTCTTAGTCTCGCCAGTCGCAGGAAATTCGATCCCGATCCAGGGAAGCCGAAAATACAATGGGGGACTTCTGGTCCAAAATGTACGCCAAAACAGTCCCGCTGCGCGTCAGGGGATCCAGAATGGAGACATTTTGCTCGGGATCCTGCGCTGGGAAACACTTTCCCTGGATAACGTGATCTTCGTCCTCAGTCAGCCGGAGATCCAGGATATGCCGAAGGTGAAATTTCTCCTTGCGCGGAATGGAAAAGTTCTGCTCGGACACTTCCCGTCGCATGATTTTCAGACAAACGGCGCCGTCGAAACTGCTTCTGCCGGCTATCGCGTTCGCAAATAGCCGCTAAACAGTCGGCACGAAGAAGGATTTTTCCGGGAACTGCTCTCTTGAGTGCAGAGAAAGCGGAGTTTTGAGATGAACGAGACTCAAACTCCGCTTTTTTTCCGCTTTTTTCCCGCTTTTCGCCCGTTTTTTATGGAGCATGAAAGAAAAAGACCTTGAAGCACGAAGAGCGTGCCTGTGTCGGACGAAATAGAAAAGGAAGGAATTTGAAAAATGGAACTTGAGATCGTCGAAAGACTCTGCCGTCGTTTTCCGAACCACCCGGCAATGAAACTTGGTCCCGGAGACGATGCAGCCATTCTGGAATTGGCTGGAAGTTCACCGGAGATCGTCGTCAGTACCGACCTGCTGACGGAGGGGGTCGATTTTCTGCTTGCGAGGATGGATCCGCGAATGATCGGCCGGAAAGCGCTTGCCGTGAATCTCAGCGACCTTGCGGCAATGGCGGCGGAACCGATCGCGTGCGTCATTTCTGTTGCGCTTCCTAAAACGCCGTTTTTTCCCGTTCCGGAAGACTTGACGCCACAGCAGACGCAGCAAAATATTGGGGCTGAAACGGCTTCGGAAAACGATACGCTGATCTTTTTAGCCAAGGAACGTACTCCAAGCGGAAACAGTATACCGCTTTTGATGGAGCTGCTTTGTGAAGGGTTTCTGAATGCCGTGGAAGAGACTGCCCGCCCGGTGGGAGAAACGGGGCAAACGCAGACGCTGCCGATCGCCATCGCGGGCGGGGACACGAATACGTGGGATGGGCCGCTGGTACTTTCTGTCACGGTGATCGGGCGAGTCGCAGGAAAAAAACCGCTCTGCCGAAATCAGGCAATGCCAGGGGACGCGATTTTCGTGACCGGTCCGTTGGGCGGGAGTCTTTTGCGCCGTCAATTCGAATTTGTGCCGCGGATCCAGGAAATGCTCACGCTCAATGCGGCATTCTCGCTGCACGCAGGGATGGACATTAGCGATGGTCTGACGCTCGATCTGATGCGTCTGTGCCGTCAAAGCCGATGCTGTGCCGAACTTTTTCCCGAAAAGATCCCGATCTCGCAGGATGCCGTGCGTCTCTCGGCCCTGAAACCGGAAGAGTCGGCGGTCTACGATTGGATCACGCCGGAAATGACGGCTGGAACGCCGCTAGAGCATGCACTGGGAGACGGGGAAGATTTTGAGATCCTTTTCACGGCGCCGTGGGAGGAACGTTCGCGGATCCTTCAAAATCCGTTCGGGATCCCGGTCTTTCTGATTGGAAAAATTCTTGAAAAAACAGGGACGGAAAGTCAAATATTCCGCAGAAAGGAAGGAGAAACGCTTCAGCCTCTTCCGATACGAGGTTTTTGCCATTAGAGACCCGAATGCGCCGTCAGACCTCGTGTTTTTACGGCTTTCCAGCTTTTTTTTGACTTTGGAAAACGTAAAAGTGAACTCAGCTGCGGAGTCGTCAGGATGGTGCTTTGGTGGAATTTTTGGAAAAATCGTTAAATTTTATCTATTTCCACTAATGAGCAAACGTCAACTGGACGATATAATTAGTACTTGCGAGAAGCTCGAAGTTTAGGAGCACACATTCAAGGAGGAGTAATTGAAATGCGCAAAGTATTGATTGCATTGATTTTGTCAGTGTTCGTTTTCCAGTCCGTCGGCTGCCTGCTTCCGATGTATGACGGAGATTCGGCACGCCGGACCCAGCAGCAGCTCAACACATCGGAAAACCTGCGCCTGATGCGGGATGAATGGGAACGATTCTGGTTCTTGGACCAGCCGGACCACAGCACTCCGTGGCGTAACCATGGCGGCATGATCTGAGTTAAGGAGTCTCAGGTCTTCAGCTGAAATTTCAGTGAGCGGGAAGAAGAATTCACCGCTTCTCCCAGAGAAACGGTTTTGAAATTTCAGCCGAAACGGGTAATCGTTGACATTTTTTGAAAGTCAGCCCAGATCTTCCAGCGTTTTGCGATCAAGGTGTTCGTTTTTATTCTGCCGGGCGGGATCCGAAACTGGAACTGTGCAGGAAGCCGGTTCCGGAAAGCGGGGAAATTTCCGGGTGGAAATGACGGCATTTTAGGAAAATTTCCCAGACAGAGAAACTCTGTTTGGACTGGATGATGGATTTTCGTGAGGTGCGGATCTCCAAATGTTTCCCAAGGAACGGTTCCTGAGTTTGAAAAATGACGAAACCTGGAACTTGAGGACGTCAGAACGCCTCGGCCGGCATGAAAAAAACGAGGTTTTTGAGGCCGCGTTTTCATGGAAAGGAAAATTTCCGGACGCTTGCCGAAAAACATCAGAGGACACACTGAAAGGATCGCAGACTTTCGGGAATCGGTCAGAGAACTGGAAAAGAGGCTCCAAAGTTCGGTTATTCCGCGGTTTCGAGAAAATTTTCGACGTTCAGGATCCACGGTGTGAGCCATGAATTTTGGACGGCTGGTCTCCTCGGAGAGTTTCGGAGTTTCAAATCGGAAGAGTATCTTGCGTTTTGAAAGATCCATGGACCGGGCGGATAGGAAAACGTTTGAGTGACTGTGCTTAAGGCTATTTGAAGGCCGTTTGGAGGCTATGTGTTTTCGGTTTGCCTGATGGCTGAAATGGAGCGAGTCGATAGGTTTTCGTCCTGCAGAAATCAGGAAGTTTTCCCAAAAGCATTTCACGCAGCCCGTCTTCCTAAGCGAAATACCCGGAAGATCCTAAGGAAATTCGTCTGCGGTACCATGAGATCCCGGTTCAAATTTGAAGATCTTCAGAAACGCTGGACCGGCTAGCATCCCGAAGGCGAATGGCCTGCGAGACCGTCAGGATCGCAAAATTTGCAGAAAAAAAGACGTTCATCAGAACCAGCGCAGCTCCGCAGTTCATCATGGAGTCAATGGCCAGTGAAACCGTGAGGTCGTTGTGCGTTGCTCCTCCTATGCGCGAACTTTCTCGCTGAGGTCGATTGAAAAACATGAAGAACGGAGTTGATCCAGGGGAGTACGTGTTGCCGCGCGCTCCCCTTTTTCGTTTGGCAGTCGGGCGGCCGCCGAAAGCTGTTGGAGGAAGATCTTCATTCAATGTGCGTCTTTTTCCGAAATAGACGCCTGATTTTTTTCAAAAAGGTACAAGACCATGAAAAATATTTCGCTTGCTGTCTCGATCGGCAGTTTGAAACTTGAGAATCCGATCCTCGTCGCTTCGGGGACTTTTGGCTACGCAAAGGACGTGGAGGGATTGAATTCTGAAGCAGGAGCATTTTCTCTGAGTGACCTTGGCGGGATCCTGCCCAAAACCATCACGAAACTCCCGCGTGACGGAAATCCGCCGCCGCGGACCTGCGAGACGACGGCAGGACTGCTGAATGCCATTGGGCTGGACAATGACGGGCTGGAAGAGTTCATTCGCTTGAAAATGCCGTACCTGCGGAGCATCGGAACGAAGATCATCGTCTCCATCGCAGGCCGAACAGCAGAGGAATATGCAGAAATGGCGGCTGTGCTGAGCGGCGTGGAAGGCGTCGATGCGCTGGAACTGAACATTTCGTGTCCGAATGTGGCACACGGGACCGATTTCGGCAAAAATCCGACGGAATGTGAACGGCTCGTGCGCGGCGTGCGGAAAGCGTGCAGCCTGCCGTTTTTCACGAAACTGACTCCGAACGTCGGCGACATCACTGTCTGCGCGAAAGCAGCGGAGCAAGGCGGTTCGGATGCCGTGTCGCTGATCAACACGGTGCTCGGAATGGCGATCGACTGGAAAAAATGCCGTCCGCGCCTCGGAAACGTCATGGGAGGCCTCAGCGGACCTGCGGTCAAACCGATCGCGCTTCGGATGGTCTACCAGACCGCGAAAGCGGTTTCGATCCCGATCGTGGGCATTGGCGGCATCGAGACGGTGGACGACGTCATGGAATTTCTCGTTGCCGGTGCATCTGCTGTTGAGATCGGCACTGCGAACTTTTACTCACCTACCTGCACGCAGAAGATCCTTTCCGCTCTTCCTGCAGCGGTCTCCCACTTTAACACGACGGACATTCATGACGTCATCGGCCGCCTCCACCGCGAAATGGCTTGACCTCCTGACCTCTCGTCCTTCGGACTTTCCCTAAAAAACACCCCCGAGTTCCACTCACGGACCCCGGGGGTTATTATTTGCGTGTATCGAAATCAGGTTCTTTCCAAATCAAGTAGTTTTTGATATTGGTTTCCGATACCATTTACGAATTTTTCCAATTCCTTGCAAATAGAATCTTTATTTTTTTCAAGAGATTCCTTGTATTGTTCTGTTATCTTTGTCGAAAATGCCGTAATGATCTCATCACGTGTACGTTGGATCGCCTCATCATTCATAAGGGAACTGCTTTGGTTTGTATTTAATGGTATATTTTGAACAATAGTATAACCTAATCCAGTAGTCAAAAGGTATGCTAAGATCCCTACGACTGGAGCGAGAAGTCCAGCAGATACGATGATTGCCGCACTGAATCCTGCAATCAACGCGGTGACAATAATCGGGGTAAACGCATTGCCGACACCGATATTAAAATTATTTACAAATTCTTTATCTAAATCAATACTAATAGCCAAATCGAGCTGTTGAATATGGCGATTGGTCATACCATGTTGTGCAAGCCAGCTTTGAGTCTCCTTGATGAGGGTCTGTGAAATATCAGAATGATCCGAGATCGCTTTTTCGATCTGTTCACATATCGCATTCCAATTGTCATTCAAAGACTTTCGAGCATTCTCCTCTACACTTTTCAGAGTTCCGCCATTGTCTCGGAAGTCATATAAATAACCTCTGATATACTGATCAAAGATCCGGCATCCAATATTCTCGATAACTTCTTTCGGAATTTCCTGTTGTTGATAGATGTTAAGAAGTTTCTCTACCAATTCGGAATAATTTAACGTGGGAGGAGTACCAATATTGCGTATAGAGGCATATTTTGCCATACCTTCTGCGATGGCTGCGTAAACATTTTGCGGAGTATTCGGAGTAATATTTCGCCAATGTTTTTTGCAGATGTCTCTCACGAAATACCAGCAGGAACTTCCGCCTGCCAGAATAATACGATTGATAGAATTTTTGTCGATACCATGCTGTCTGAAACCTTCCAGCAGCGCATCTTCAAACCATTGCAAAAGATCGTTCGTCTGGTCCGGCCTGAATTTCGAATTTTTTCGGGCGCTTTCACCCTGAGTTGCGAACACATTTTGGAGCATTTTTGACGGTTTATAGTTTTTGCAGCGGCGTTCAAATTCCTCCTTTGTCATCGGCGTGCTATCGTAGATATACACATTAGGCTGCTTGAGTGAAAATTTTTCTTTTGTTGATCTGCCGGTATGAAACAGTTTTTCATATTGCTCTTGAGTTTTGAAATCGCCTTCATCCTCCTCCTCGATCTTCAGACTCCATTGATAAAACAGGTCGTCAAATAAACGGCCGCCAAGGAAAGTGTCTCCCCAGGATTTTTTAATATTGCCGTCTTGAATGACAGCAAAGTCGCAAGTACCGCCGCCAAAATCGATGACCAGCGTGTTTTTTTGCGTAAACGCCATGGGATCATTTGGATCAAGATCGTAAAAGAGGGCTCCATAGGGTTCTTCGAGCATATGGACGTCATTTCCCCAGCCGGCCTCTTTCGCAATTTTTCTTAAAGCCGCGCGATAACCTGCGGTCGTATTACAGGGAATACCGAAGTAAACCTTTTTTCCTTCGATCGTCTGAAGGGTACCTTTCTCATGGAATTTCTCACGGATGTTTTTCAGGAAATCGACTGCTGCTTTTCGTGCCTCTTCGCTAAACTCAATGTCAGGTTTAAAAGAGGTGACCAGTTTCATATTAAGCCGCTGTATTTTTTTAAGAGAGGAGCCATGGTATCTACTGAACGCATCTTCGATCTCGATGATGTCCGTGCCGTCTACAGTGTAATACAATACGGCAGAATCAATGCCGTTTCTGGTCGTTGCTGCATTGTTTAAATGTATTTGCCCGACCGTGCCTTGCTTGTTGTTGTAAAGGGCAAAGTACGAATTGCTGGTTCCAAAGTCGATCGCGATAATGTCTGACATGATGATCTCCTTCCTTTCTTCCTTTCTTTTTAATCAAGTGAGTAAACGACGCCTTTTTGAGTAACGATCCCGTTAAGTTCAATGGGTTCACTGTGGACTTCTACCTTTTCCCCGTCGAGCACAAGACCGATCGTCTCATATTTGCTTTCCAGCGTTGGATCCCAGGTAATGATCCTGTATTCGTTCGGCGCAGGCCTCTCCGGATCCTCCGGTTCCCACGGTAATCGCGTGCCGGCGGGGATGTTGGCGAAACCCATGAGACTGAAATACTGCGAGATCTCTTTCGCGTGGGCGGCTGCTTGGGAAATGCTGGTGGTCTTCCAAAGTCCCTGTACGTCCGGGATGGCTTGAGATGCGTATTTGGGAAGATCACCTTGTGCCCGAAGCTGTTCGCTGCGTCTCTCGAGCTCTTCTTGCTGGACACTGATGCGTGCCTCCAGTTCCGCGATGCGAACACAGGTCATTTTCAGAAAACTAACGATGCTGCAAAGCTGATTCAGGTACTGGGAGTGGATCGCAAGATGAAGCTGGTCCGTGTCTACTACCTTTTTGCGTTTCAGCATGCCGAGAAGGAACCAAAGCAGGATCGCAAGCCCAAGTTTGTATAAAATGGACTTGGATGACGAGCCTTTCCAAAATGCCGAAATGGAAAAGTTGTTTTGTAACTGCAGAAGAAGGGCACCTGTGATCGTTATGCCAAGCAGTGATTTGCCCCATGTGACACGCGTTTCGCCAAACGTGAGCCAGACGCCGACGGCGGCAGAAACGATCGCGCCGATGAGGGCGAAGAAAAGACCGACACTGGTGTTACTGCCAAATCCAAGCAGGCCGGAACAGATGAAACACAGACATGCAGCTGCGGCGCTAAAGGCACTAAAAACCCAAGGGGACGGATACTTGTACGTCGTGACGGCTGGCGGGACTTGGATCGGCGCGATACGGTGAAGCTCAGGAAGCGCCTGTAATGTAGTCCCCTCGCAAATGTAGTTCTTCACCTGCTCATTTTGGAAGGAGGCCAGGACCTCATCGTGGAGCAGGTTGGCAATGTATTGAATGTCGGATGATCCTCCACTGAAATTCGGCTGTTCCTCCTTCAATTTCTCCATGAACGCGTCACTGTGCTTTTGGGCAAGTGCACTGAGTTCCTGGAAAAGCTCCTCCGGCATAGAACCTGAAAACGCCAAACTTCCAGCGCTCGAGTTTTTAGGGGCAGTTTTCCCAAAAAAGAAACTGCTAAATTTCGTAAAAATACCCATAGAGTTCTCCATCTATAAAATGATTTCAGAATTATACAAAATTGTATGCGGTCAATGTTATCGCTCAAACGATTTATCGGGATTTTTGATACGTATATTTAGTATCAGTATTTAAAATCTGCCGCTTTATTTCCAAACGCCAAAGATCTCAGCGGAAATGCGAAAATACTGTCACATAAAATATTACGAAAACCTGCACTAAGTATTTTATGGGACAAGATCTCATTTCTTTACGTACTATTCCAGTCACTGCTCCGGAGCGCAGAGTTCCAGCGTGATCCAGTACTTTTTGCGCGGGTCTTTCGAGTCTGTCGGGTTCAGGCGATGGTACGTCTTCAGGAAACTGCGAAATCCTTTGGAATTCACTTCCGACGCGTAGAGGATCGCGTTCGGATCGTTCGTAACCCGTCGGCTGAAATGGAAGTACGTCAGCGTCTGAAGAAGCCGGTCAAGTTCCCCAGTGTACCCCTCAAAATTGATCTTCACCAGTTCCAGCTTGTTGTCGAAATAGTACGTCAGCGAACCGACCAGATCGGAAACCTCCGGCCCTGTCGAAATCGCGACTCGGTACCCGCGCGTCGTTATGGGACCCACCGGCTGGATGCACGACCAGCGTTCCTCCACCCACTCGGGAGTGATACTGAAATCAAAGAGCTCCAGAAAATTCGTGACCATCGGACCCGTCGGACTTTTGATCGGATCCGGATTCGGTTCCTGGATCAGCACGTCACCGTATCGCAGTGCAGAATCGGGACCGCGCGTCACGGTATTGTTGTGCAGGACCGGCTCGGTTTTTTGGCCTGGATCGGTCAGAAATGCCATGGGATCGACCGGCGGCGGAGCATCTCCGGGATCTTCTGTAAGTGCGGCTTCTGGATCCGGTGTTTCTGCCGATGCGGAACCATACGAGCTGCCGTAATTCGAAGGATCCGACCCGTCCGAGCTACCGTAATTCGAAGGATCCGACCCGTCAGAACTTCCGTAGCTGGAGGAGTCCGTCCCGTCGGAACTTCCGTAGCTGGAAGGATCCGACCCGTCAGAACTTCCGTAGCTTGAGGAGTCCGTCCCGTCCGAGCTGCCGTAGCTTGAGGAGTCCGTCCCGTCCGAGCTGCCGTAATTCGAAGGATCCGTCCCGTCAGAACTTCCGTAGCTGGAAGGATCCGACCCGTCCGAGCTGCCGTAATTCGAAGGATCCGACCCGTCAGAACTTCCGTAGCTTGAGGAGTCCGTCCCGTCCGAGCTGCCGTAATTCGAAGGATCCGTCCCGTCGGAACTTCCGTAGCTTGAGGAGTCCGTCCCGTCGGAACTTCCGTAGCTTGAGGAGTCCGTCCCGTCCGAACTGCCGTAATTCGAAGGATCCGTCCCGTCGGAACTTCCGTAGCTTGAGGAGTCCGTCCCGTCCGAGCTGCCGTAATTCGAAGGATCCGACCCGTCGGAACTTCCGTAGCTTGAGGAGTCCGTCCCGTCCGAGCTGCCGTAATTCGAAGGATCCGTCCCGTCAGAACTTCCGTAGCTTGAGGAGTCCGTCCCGTCAGAACTTCCGTAGCTTGAGGAGTCCGACCCGTCAGAACTTCCGTAGCTTGAAGAGTCCGTCCCGTCAGAACTTCCGTAGCTTGAGGAGTCCGTCCCGTCAGAACTTCCGTAGCTTGAGGAGTCCGTCCCGTCAGAACTTCCGTAGCTTGAGGAGTCCGTCCCGTCGGAACTTCCGTAGCTTGAAGGATCGTAGCCGTCGGACTCGAAAGAGGCTCCGTCATCCATTTCAGGCTTTCGAGATTCCCAAATTTGTGCAAAAAACGGTTTCGTTGAAGCTGGATCGGTTGAGGAAGCACCGGAATCATCGACCGCGAGGGAATAAACCATGAACATACCGCCGACTAGGATCCCAAACCATGCGGAACGTCTGAGGAACGCATTAAAAATGGCTCCAGGCGAAGGTTTTTTTTCTTTTTTCTTAGCCATGATCCAAGCTGATTTTTTATTTTGGGTTGACAAACCAAAAAAATGGAGTATATTGAAACGTCGAAGCGTTAAAAGGAAATAGTTTCCCATTTCTTTTTATCGAAATCGCTTGAGAGATCCCTGAAAAAAAATTTTTTTGCCCGCATTTTAAAAATGTTCGCCACACTTTACCATCAACTTCTGCAATATTACCCCATGGGGCCATGGTGGCCCGGTTCAAGTACGCTTGAGATCGCGGTCGGAACGATCCTGACTCAAAACACGACGTGGAAGAGTGTCGAAAAGTCGATCCGGAATCTGAAAGACGCAGGCGTTTTGGAACTTGACGCACTTTTGACGCTTCCGGAAGAGGAACTTGCGCAGCTCATTCGTCCTTCCGGCTTCGCGGTCCTGAAAACACGGAGATTGCGGAATTTGCTGGAGATGATCCGCAACCGTTACGGCGGCTCGCTGGAAAAGATGACGGAACGTCCCCGAGAAGCGCTTCGGAAAGAGCTTCTGGAAGTTAATGGTGTCGGTCGGGAAACGGCAGACTCGATCCTTCTGTATGCGCTTGGGATCCCGTCTTTTGTCGTGGATGCGTACACTCGGCGGATCCTTTCCCGGCACGAGATCCTTCCGAAAACGATGCCGTACGATGAGATCCAGCGAGCATTCGAAGAGGCGCTCCCGTGCGAAACGGAACTCTACGCGCATTTTCATGCCATGATCGTGGAAGTCTGCAAGGAATTCTGCCTCAAAAGCTCTCCGCGGTGTGAGACCTGCCCGCTGCGTGAATTTTTTCGGGAGAGACGCTTTTAGCCGTTCCTTTTGCTTTCCCGCGGCACACGCCGTCACGTTCTGCGGCCGTGATCCCGCAGTGAAAATTCAGGAGGGAGAATGCTGCATGAACGTTCCTCCCTCAAATCAGATCAGGGTGTTCAGACTGTGTTTAGAGCCTGATCTCAAGGGCGTTGTGGCTTCCTGTTTGAATGTCAAGTGACTTTTCAGGGAAATGACTGAATTTGTCAGTTTTTTTGAAGGAAAAACGTCAGGATATTTTCCGGGTCGGTCGAGGGAAGGATCGTGCCGGAAACGGCGTGGATGTAGCCTCCGTTTTCCGAAAGGATCGCCGTCCGCTCCTGCGTCTTCGCAAGGATCGTGTCGGCCGTTTCTGACGCAAGCTCTTGCGCACTGCACGCGCCGCCCCAAAGGACCAGCTCTTTGCCGAATTCCCGTTTCACGGTCAAGGGATCGCTCCAGGTCTCCAGGTCGGCAAAACTGATGCCTTGCACGCCCATTTCGATCAACTGCGGCAAAAACGGCATGGAATTTCCCTCCGACTGCCAGAGAATGTGGACTTTTTCGGAGAACAGATGCCGGAGCTCCCGGATCCCGCGGGCGTAGAGCGGCAGGATGCGTTCCCGAATGATCTTCCGGTCCGCGTCGGACTCGACTCCCACAAACGATTCCTCCAAGACCAGCACATTCACGGCCTCCCCGGCTGCCGCGTGGAGTTTTTCCAGTTCCGAAATCCAGAGAGAGTACCATTTTTCAAGGAGTTTCTCGACGTCCGGATGTCCGGAATCGAGCGCACGGAGCCATTTTTCCGGCTCACGGAAACCGAGTCCTCCGAAGAATGGCGACGGCGGGCCGGAGCGGAGGATGAGGGATCTTTTTGAATTTCGAGCGAGTTTTTTCGCGCGTGCTTTCAGAATTTCCAGGCTTTCGCTGTTTTGGAGGAAGGCGACGGCAGGATCTTCCGCTTCCAGCTCCTTTTCGATCTCGGAAAACGTGAGTCCGCAAACTCCCGGTCCCGGAGCAAGACGCTCAAAACGCCATCCTCCGCGTTTCATCATGCCGAAGCGTCTGTCCTGAAAGTCGCGCAGACAGAGATCGCCGCTAAGTTCGCGTTCCGGATAGAAATCCTTCGGGGTCAGCACACCGATCCCGTCTTCCATCGCGTACGGTTTCCATGCTTTTTTTGCGGTGTCGCAGAAACATTCCGGCGTGAGCAGCGGAAGAGCGAGCGGAAGCGCGAGCGTGTCGCTTCCCAGTGTGTCCTGCACGAGTTCGTCAAGCTCCGCGGTCCCTTCGTAAATGTCGTAGAGGCGCGCAGGGATCTCTGCTCCGATACACTGGCGCAAATGGTACAGTGCCGTAACGGAAATGCCCGTTTTCCGAGTTCCTCCCAGATCGTTCGGGATCCGGTCTAATTTCTTTCGTTCAAAAACGGCATTGACTCGATTTTTGGAATTCATTTTGGGAAACGGATGGAAAAATCCGCAAGTGAAAAATGAAAAAATGGAAAATGAAAATCATACACTTAGTTCATCATAGCAAAAAAAAACGACTGGCACAATAGGAATTTTGGAGAAAGTTTAACGGCAGATGGTCCAGAGTTCAATCTGAGAGTGAGAAAAGACGTTTCTAAAAAAGGAATTTTTTGTTAAAATCGCTTGAAACACCATTTTTTTGTGAAAATTTTACAAAACTTTTACACAACCCCCTTTCAAAATAGGTATTTTCGTATATACTGGAAAAGGTAAAAATGACAAACTGTCCCAAAATGGAAATTTTTGGGAAGAAACGATAAAATTTTACGGTAGATCATGACGAACCATCCGATTTCAGTTCAGACCGACGGCGTCTCCTCCAAAACTCCGCGCCAGTCGCTTTTTTCCTGGAGTTTTTGGGGATTGCTGGTGACGCAGTTCACCGTAGCGCTCAACGATAATATTTTCCGGTGGCTTTTGGTTCCGATCGGTAAAGCTCGTCTTGGCGTGTTTTATGGCAACTACGACCGCGGAGCGGCCATTGCACTGACAGTCGGAGGCCTGATGTTTCTGATCCCGTTCGTTTTCTTTTCAGGGTACGGCGGATACTGTGCCGACCGATTCTGTAAAAGAAAGGTCATGATGTACTGCAAGCTGGCGGAGATCCTGATCATGCTGCTTGGCGTGCTTTTTGTCTGGATCGGGGATCCGTGGCTTCTTTTCGTCGTGCTGTTTATGATGGGGACGCAGAGTGCGTTCTATTCTCCTGCGAAATACGCGAGCATTCCAGAGATCGTGGGCGAGAAAAACATTCCGACAGCGAACGGTCTGATCGGCATGACGACCATCATCGCGGTCCTTGGCGGGACGCTCCTGGGCAATAAACTCTACGAATGGACGACACTTCCCGACGCGGAAGGATCGCGTCTGATGTCGAATGCGCCGGGGCAGCATGATCTGTGGCTTTCAGCGCTGATCCTCGTTGGAGTCGCAGTTTTCGGGTTTCTCACGTCGCTGCTCATTCAGAGAATGCCCAGTCGAACGAAACCGGTCCCGCTCACGGGGTTCCAGATGTTCCCGATGGGGCAGAGCCTCTCCGATCTTGCGTATCTCTGGCGGCATAAAGCGCTTTTACTCGCAGCGCTCGGAAGTGCGTACTACTGGGGGCTTGCGTCGCTAGCGCAGACGAACATCGACAAATTCGTGGTCCCGGAGATTACGGAAAATCAGGGGGATGTTGCAATGTTTCTCGGTATTCTTGCGGTGGGGATCGCCATTGGGAGTACTTTCGTGGGATTTATCATGCGCGGACGCGCAACGCTTGCGCCGATCACGTACTCGTGTTTCGGCATGGCGGCCTGTGCGGTCTGCCTTTACTTTACGCCGGAGGGTACACGCCAACTTTTCCTGACGACAGAAACGGGAGAGTCTGCCGGAATGGCGCCTGCTGCCGTTCATGCACTCTGGGCGCTGGTTTTCCTTGGCATTTTCGCCGGGATGTTCGACATTCCGCTGCTTGCGTATCTTCAGAAGAATTCTGACGGATCCCAGCGCGGCCGGATCATCGCAGGATCCAATTTCCTGAGTTTTTCGGCCATGACGCTTGGCGTGGCAGTTTTTGGTGCGGTCATTACATTTCTCGGAACGCGCGGGGTCTGGCTCTTCGCCGCGGTCACGACTTTCCTAGTCGCGCTGCTTTGCACTTGGCTCGTTTTTGGAAGATCGGGACGCGCGGAAGTCTTATCTGCCGAAGTAGAGATTCCTGCCAAAGCGGAAAGTCCTGTCGAAGCGGAAAGTCCTGTCGAAGTGAATGATCCTGCGGAAAAGGAGGCTTTTTAAAATGTATCGACTCCTAGGTTGGTTTACGGCACTGCTGTTTCATATTTTCTTCCGGCTCTTTTATCGTGTCCGGATCGAAGGGGCGGAAAATCTGCCGAAAGAAGGGCCTTTTGTTCTCGCTTCCAATCACGTGAGTTACCTTGACGGTCAGCTCATGTACTTCATGCTGCCGTACCGGAGAAGAAAACCGCGGATCATTTTCTGGGCCGCGTTCGGAAAACCTCCGATCCTGCATGCGCTTTCGATCGCGTATCGCGGGATCCCGATCGAGCCGGGAAAAGCGGCGCTGCGTGCGATCCGCGAGGCTTCCAAAGCGCTGGATGAGGGGGATGCTGTGGGGATCTTTCCTGAGGGAGGGATCTCTCGTCACGGGGTCCTGATGCCATTCAAGCCGGGAATCGAGCACATGCTGCGCGGTCGGGATCATGTGCCGGTCGTGCCGATGTACATCGGGGGACTGTGGGGCAGTATTTTTAGTTTCCGCAATGGAAAAGTGATTTGGAAATGGCCGGAACGTTTCTCATGGAGCACGCTGTTTTCCTTCCAGTTCCGGCGCAGGATCACGATCTACCTCGGAAAACCGATCGAGAATTTTCGTCAGCAGGACGTCCGTGCATTACCGGATGCCGTCATGCAGCTTCAGGACCGGTTCTATCATGAGCGCTGGATGAAAGTCGGCACGGCCAGCGACAATTTCAAGCGTAAGATGGTTCCCGCGCGTCAGATGCTGCGTCTCTGGAAGAAAAAGAAACCGCGTGAACTCGTCATTGCCGATATGACGATGGAACTGACGGGACGAAAAGCGCTTTTGGGGTCGCTCATTTTCCGGAGAAAGCTGCACGCGATCCTAGGCCGTGATGAGAAGAACGTCGGCGTCCTGATCCCGCCCTGTGTACCGAGTGTGCTGGCGAACGCCGCGCTGGCGCTGGACCGGAGGGCTGCCGTCAACCTGAACTACACGGTGAGCAATGAGATCATGAATCTCTGCATCCGCAAGGCCGGGATCCGTCACGTCGTCACGAGCAAAAAAGTGATGGCGGACAAGAATTTTGCGAAATTCACGCCGGAATGCGAGCTGGTCTATCTGGAAGACATCAAGGCATCCGTAACGCTTTGGGATAAGATCAGCGCCATTTTGACGGCGTGCGTCCTTCCGCTGTGGCTTGCGGAGCGGCTTTTGGGACTTCAGAAGATCAAACCGTCGGATCCGATGACCATCGTTTTCACGTCCGGATCCACGGGCATCCCGAAAGGTGTGGTACTGACGCACCAGAACGTGGCGGGAAATATTTTTGCATTCTGCGACATTATCCAGCTTCGGCCGACGGACAGTGCGCTGGGGATCCTTCCCTTTTTCCATTCCTTCGGCTACACGTGCCTTCTGTGGTCCGTTCTTTCGTTCGGATTCCGCGGCTTCTACCACACTTCACCGCTGGATTGCGGACTGATCGGGAAACTGTGCCGCAAGTACTCGCCGAAGCTTCTGGTCGGAACGCCAACTTTCCTGCGAATGTACGCGCGCAGGGTCCAGCCGGAAGACTTCAAGGGGGCGGAGATCATCGTGTCCGGGGCGGAACGCTGTCCGGAAGCGCTAATGGACGAATACGAAAAACGTTTTGGAGTCCGGATCGTGCAGGGGTACGGAGTCACGGAGGCTGCGCCGGTCATTTCCGTCAACATTCCGGAACACCGACGCATGACCGACTGGGCGCCAAAAGCCAAGGACGATTCGATCGGTTTCCCGCTTTACGGAACGTCGATCCAGGTCCGGAACCTCGATACCGGGGAATTGTGCAAAACGGGCGAACGAGGGATGCTTTGGGTCTCTGGGATCAACGTCATGGAAGGGTACTACGGCGAGCCGGAAAAAACGGCGGAGGTCCTTCAGGACGGATGGTACTGCACGGGCGACTTGGTCTACGTCGATGAAGCAAACTACATTTACATTGCGGGACGTCTGAGCCGTTTTGCCAAGATCGGCGGCGAGATGGTGCCTCACGAAGGTTTGGAAGAGGCGCTGAACAAAATTTTGGGAAACAGTGCGGAAAACGAGCCGAAACTCTGCGTTTCGTCGGTCCCCGATGAGAAAAAGGGAGAAAAGCTCGTTGTGCTTTACACGGAACTGCAGATGACGCCGGAAGAACTGAACGCGAAGCTGCTGGAGCAAAAGTATCCGCCGCTATGGATACCAAGTGTCGACGCGTACTTCCAGATCGAGTCCATTCCGCTTTTGGGAACCGGCAAGCTCGATCTTCGGGCGATCCATGAAATGGCGCTCCTGCATGCGGGCTCCTGACGGATACTCTGAGCGGAAGGAGGCATTCTGAACCGTCAGACTGCAGAGATTTCTTTACGGGGATCTCGCGGGAACTGAGCCTTTGATCTCCAAAGATCCAGATTCGGTAAAAGACTGAATTTGGATCTTTTTTCGTCAAAAAATCGGAAATTGCTCTTTCCTGATCTGGAAAAATCAGCTAATATAAAAGAGGGATGTTCCCATTTGGATGAAAACGCGGCAGCGTCGATTTTCGGATTTGGATTTTTGATTTTACGGTAAAAAAACATGAAAAAGCACATTTCCACATTTGCCTGGTTTCTGGTTGGGCTTGCCGGATGGTTTGGAAACTGGGGCGGAATGTACGTTTCCGCACAGCAGGAGACCGGTCCGGCTTCGGACGGCAGGATCATGGCTGGTCTGCTTGGGGAAATTGGTTTTTCGGTTCCGGAGAATCTGCAGAAAAATCTCGAGCTGCTCCATCTGCAAAAGAGTCAGACTCCTGCCGGGACACTTTCTGAGAATGGACTGAAGATCCGGGACCCGAAACTGCGGCAGACCGCGGGTACTGGAGAGACCGCGGGTACTGAAAAAACGGCAGGAAAACAGAGGGCGCACCGTGCAGACATCATTCCGGCTGCGCTCCCGAATGGGAAAAATGAGATCCAGCTCACGGGGGCAGAAGAGCCGCTCGAAACCGTTCCCTCCGAGGGACCGACGGAAAATGCCGTTTTAGAGGAGCCTGCGTCACTGGAGTTGGCCGACCTAATGCCGTTGGAAAGCGCGCAGGAGTCTGGGACGCCGAATGGATCTCTGGAGGGACTTCCGGAAACGCAGACGGAAACGCAGACGGAAACCGTTTCCGAGGTACTTGCCGAAGATCCGTTTTCTGAAGCTCCGGCAGGGGCGGCGGGTGAAACAGCGTCTCGAGCGGAGCCGCTTACCGATCTGGGAGCTGATCCAGAAAACGGGTTTTTGCAGAATTCCGAAATTCAGAGTGCGCCGGTGGAACCAGCCGTGGGCCAGAACGCTGCGCCGTTGGCGGAAGTTGGGCAGAACGCACAGGGAAACGCAGAAAGAAGCGCGGAATTGGTGCCTCTTGAGACGCTGGAGCCGTTAGGAGACGTAGAGTCCGCCCCGCTCTTGCCGCAGCCGAGGGTGACGCCGGTCGGAAATGGAACGTTCACGGAAGCCGCACAGGAAACGTCCGAAGTTCCTGAAATGGGACTGAAAGCCGCCGAGCCGCAGTCTGCCGGCGGTGCTGGAGTCATCCAAGGAAACGGAAAGCCGGGAGAAGCAGCACTGGAAGGCATTCAGGTCGCTCGGCTGACGGTTGAAAAAACCGCTCCGGAAGAGATCCAGGTCGGTACTCCTTCCACGTGGACGATCACGGTCAGAAATGAAGGAAAGACGGCCGCATCGGGAGTCCAGATCCACGACACAGTCCCGGAAGGAACGCAGTTGGTAAATACGCAGCCTCCGGCGCGCGTTTCGGAAGATGGCGAGATCACTTGGAACGTCGGTACGATGCCCGCCGGAACGATGGCGGTCGTGAAGATGGTCCTAAGGCCGACCCGTGAAGGAGAGATCGGCAGCATCGCGAGCGTTTCAACGCGTTCGGAAGCCTCTGCCAAAGCCGTTGCGACTCGCCCGCTCCTGAAAGTAGAAACGTTTGGCGAAAAGAAAGTGCTTCTTGGCGAGCCAGTCGAATTAAGTATCGTCGTCTCCAATCCAGGAACGGGGATCGCCCGAAATGTCGTGCTGAGTGAGACGGTGCCTCCGGAACTGCAATTTGAAGGCGGTGCGGAACTGCTCTATCCGGTCGGCGATCTGCTTCCGGGAGAGTCTAAAACGACCAAACTCCCACTGACGGCAGTGCGTCCCGGGAAATTCGCGAATCGGATCCTTGCGCGGTCGGAATCTGACCTCGAGATGGAAAGCGTTTTGGAAATGGAAGTGACCGCGCCGGCGATCTCGCTGAAACTGCAGGGCCCGAGCCGCCGTTTTCTGGAAAAGGAAAGCACGTTCCGGCTGACGCTTTCAAATTTGGGGACTGCAAGCGCGAAAAACGCGGAATTTTACGTGACGGTCCCGAATGGATGGAAATTCGTGCGGGCAAACAATCTGGGGACTTTTCTGCCGGAGTATGGCCGGACCGTCTGGAAGCTGGAAGAGCTGGAAGCTGGAGGGTGTGCGGAAGCAGAAGTCGTCCTCGCTCCGATGGAGATCGGCTCCTTTACCCTCCAGTGTGAGGCAAACGCCGACATCTGCCAGCCCTCTGCGGATTCAAAAAACGTGACGGTGGAGGGGATCGCGGCTCTCATGTTCCAAGTAGTGGATTCGAATGACCCGATCCAAGTCGGCGAGGATACGCAGTACACCGTGGAAGTCGTGAATCAAGGATCCCGGCAGGCGGAAAACGTTCAGGTCACGGTGAACATCCCGGCGGGACTGGAGCTCGTCGCATGCGAGGAACGTGCCAGAACGGCAAGCGTACAGGGAGGGAAACGACTCCTTTTCGAGCAGATACCGACTCTGGGACCGAAAGCTGCGAAGGTCTACCGATTTACTCTCCGAGGCGTTGCAAGCGGCGACCAGCGTGTCTCGGTCGATCTCTCAAGCAGGGAATTTCAGGACCCCATCGTGAAAGAGGAAAGCACGCGAGTTTTTGCCGAGTAGCCTACCTTTAACGTGACGAAATTAGAACCGAAACCGCAGAATATCGTCCTAGATCTTCTGCGGTTTCGGTTTTTCTGAGGATTTTTGCTCTGGATGTGCTGCGAAACGGGGGTCTCTCCCTTGATGAAAATGTGCGGAATGGTAAAATAGAATAGGATAGGATAGGATAGAATGGGACTGGCCGAAACGGAAAAACGGTTGGCGAGTGCCGATCAAACGGGTCGGCGATACATGAGCTACAGGAGAAAATATGAGATCTCATTCCACTACGATTTTGACGGTCCGCCGGAATGGAATCGCGGCTATTGGCGGTGACGGCCAAGCCACGGTCGGCACGACGATCATGAAACACGATGTTCAGAAGATCCGGCGTCTGGCGAACGGAAACGTTATTTGCGGTTTTGCCGGAACGACGGCTGACGCCTTTGCGCTGATGGAGCGTTTCGAGGCCCGCCTGAAAGACTACCCCGGAAACGTTCCACGCGCAGCTACCGAGCTGGCAAAAGAATGGAGGACGGACCGTGCGATGCGGCAGCTTGAGGCGCTCATGGCCGTCATCGATGCCCGCCATACGCTTTTGGTGACCGGGAACGGAGACGTCATCCAGCCGACCGATTCCGTGTTGGGAATTGGGTCGGGCGGTAATTTTGCAGTCGCCGCGGCTCGGGCTCTTCTGCGAAACACGGACCTAGAAGCCGTAGAGATCGTACGGAAGGCACTGGAGATCGCCGCGGAGATCGACATTTACACGAACACGAACATTCACGTTGAGGAGATGCCGAGCGAAACGTGATGCCAAGTGGATCGGGAATGCTGCGTTTCCTTTTTTGCCGTTTGGGAACGGATGGGAATGGTGATTTTCGGAAAAAGAGAAATGAGGCGGAATGCTGGAGCAAAAGAAACAGGAGAGAAGGCACATGAAATTTGAATCTGAAAATGATGCGGAAAATACAAATCTGACAGAAATGACGCCGCGTGAGATCGTACAGGAACTGGATGCTCACATCGTGGGACAGGCCGAGGCAAAACGCGCGGTCGCCATTGCCGTTCGGAATCGCTGGAGAAGACGGCAGCTGCCGGAAGAACTTCGCCGGGAGGTCTCTCCGAAAAACATTTTGATGATCGGACCCACGGGCGTCGGAAAGACCGAGTTGGCCAGACGGCTGGCAAGACTGACTCAAGCACCGTTCGTTAAGGTGGAGGCCACCAAGTACACCGAGGTCGGATACTATGGCCGCGATGTGGAGAGTATGGTGCGGGAGCTCGTTGAGAACGCCTTGAAGATCGTGCGGGAACGGGAGCTGGAGAAGGTAAAAAAAGAGGCGGAAAAGCTGGTCGAAGAGAGGATCCTCGACATTCTCGTTCCCCTCTCGGAAAAAAAGTTTACGGAACTGCCGAAAACAGACCTTTTCAAGAGCGGCTTCTGCGAAAAAGACGCGGAAACGGTAGGCGCCTCGAACCGGGACTGCCAGGATACTTTGGAAGATGGAAGTACGCAGGAGAGCAAAAGCGCTGAAAAACGCGGGATGGAACACGGTGACTCGAAAACGGGATCGAAGATCGGAAATGCGGTCATCACGAGTTTCCACGTGGATTTTCCGGAAGATTTCCCGAAGGAGCTGCGGGAATCGATCCTCGAAATGTTTCCGGGGGCCTCAACTTCCACACATTCGGGAAGTTTTGACTCGAGTTTCATAGAAGCATTGCGGGGTAAAGCGCAGACGGAACCCGAAACCCCAGCGGAACCCGAAACCCCAGCGAAACCCAAAACCTCAGCGGAAACCGAAACCCCAGCGGAAACCGAAACCCCAGCGGAAACCGAAACCCCAGCGGAAACCGAAACTCCAGCAGAAACCGAAACTCCAGCGGAAACGGAAGAAAGTCTGCGTCAGCTGGGGATCCAAGCTTCAGAGGAAGCGAAACGGCGTGCAGCCGCAGAGCGTGAGTCGCTTCGGATCCAGCTTCGTGCAGGGCTGCTCGAGGACCGGGAGATCGAGATACCGGGACAAAAACGTCAAAAACCGCCGATCATGATGATGCAGGTCAGCGGAAATGACATGGAAAATGGACTTTCAGATCTTTTGGGAAAGATCCTTCCGAAAAAGCGCATCCGGCGCAGACTTCCGATACACGAGGCACGTAAACTCCTTTTGGATGCCGAGTGCGATCAGATGCTGGACGAAGAAAAACTCCAGGTCTCCGCGATCGAGCTTGCCGAGAATTTCGGGATCATTTTCCTGGATGAGATCGACAAGATCGTGGCCTCCAACTCGCAGCACGGTGCGGATGTTTCGCGTCAGGGCGTCCAGCGGGATCTGCTGCCGATCGTGGAAGGAACGACGATCCAAACTCGAAACGGCAGCGTGAAGACGGATCACATTCTTTTCATTGCAGCCGGCGCGTTTCACCAGAACAAACCGGGGGATCTCATGCCGGAACTTCAGGGACGGTTTCCGATCCGCGTCGAACTGCATGATCTGACGAAAGACGATTTCCGCAGGATCCTTAAAGAGCCGGAAAATGCTCTCATTCGCCAGTACCAGGCACTCCTCGAAACAGAAGGAGTCCATGCCGATTTTACTTCGGACGCCATCGAAGCGCTCGCGGAGTATGCGTGGCGGGTGAATCAGACGTCGCAGAACATCGGAGCGCGCCGTCTCTACACGATCTTAGAGCGTCTGCTGGAGGAGTTGAGTTTTGATGCTCCGGATCTCGCGGAAAAAACGGTCCAGATCGATGCGGCATACGTTCGCGCCCGACTGGAAAACGTCACACAGGATGAGGATCTCTCGCGCTTCATCCTTTGACGCAGGAATCGTGAAAATATCCGGGATGCAGGAGGAAACGAAACGAAATTTTAACTTTTTTAGTGAAAATCGGCAAAAAAAACGTTTTCCCCCTTGCAGAAAATGGATCTTGGTATAAAATATCACCAATAAAAGAAAGTTTTGAACCCATTTTTTTATGAGAAAGGAAAATCTAATGAAAAAATTTGAGATCTACCGTTGCCCGGTCTGCGGAAACATGGTGGAAGCCCTGAATGACGGTTTTGGCAAACTCACCTGCTGCGGCAAGCCGATGGAGAAACTGGAAGAAAATTCGACGGACGCTTCCGGAGAAAAACACGTTCCGGTCCTTTCCCGCGGTGAGTATGGCGTGAAAGTTTCCGTCGGTTCCGTTGCGCATCCGATGACGGACGAACATTTCATCGGGTTCATCGAGATCCATTCCGAGGACCGGATGCAGCGCAAGTATCTGCGTCCAGGTGAACTTCCGGAAGTGGAATTCAGCTGCCCGCCGAGCGGCTGCCTGCTCAATATCCAGCCGACAGTGCGTGCGTATTGCAATCTGCACGGACTCTGGGAAGCTAAATAGTTTCTGAAATTTCAGGTTTTGAATGACGCTGAAAACATCAGGAAATGAAATGAACGGAGACTTCATACCGACACTTCATTTCGATCGGTTCGTGTTTTGTTTTGATGATTAAACGTTTACGTTTGAAAGGAGAGATCCAATGCACACAGAGCTTTTGCCGGGAATTGACTGGGTCGGTTTCGTTGACTGGAATATTCGCGATTTTCACAGTTACAATACGGAGCGCGGTGCAACGTACAATGCGTACCTGATCCGTGACCAGAAGACTGTTTTGATCGATACGGTAAAAAAAGCCGCGGCGGATACGCTCCTGAAAAACGTTCAGCAGCTGACGGATCTGGATAAGATCGACTATCTGATCTGCAATCATGCGGAACAGGATCATGCGGGCGCAATGGCGCAAGTGGTGCCGATGCTGCCCAATGCGGAAGTCGTCTGCACTGCCAAATGCCGCGAGATCCTTAGCGGGTACACGGACACGAGCAGCTGGAAATTCCGGATCGTTGCGAACGGCGAGACGATCTCCCTCGGCGAAAACACGCTGACGTTCATCCACACTCCGATGGTCCACTGGCCCGATTCGATGTTCACGTACGTCGGCGAGAAGAAACTCCTCTTCTCGATGGACGGTTTCGGACAGCACATTGCATCAAGCGAGCGGTTTGATGACGAACTGCCGCTGGATGTCCTGATGGAAGAAGCCAAGATCTACTACGCAAACATCGTGTACCCGTACGGTGCGCAGGTAACGCGCGTCCTGCAGGCGGCTGCCGGGCTGGAGATCGAAATGATCGCGCCGAGCCACGGAGTTATCTGGCGGAAAAATCTCGGAGCCATCTTGGAAGCGTACCAGCGCTGGGCGGCGAAGACCGCGAAGAAGAAAGTCGTGATCTTCTACGACACCATGTGGGAGAGTACGGAGATCATGGCGAAAGCGGTCTACGAGGGCGTTTTGTCTGTGCCGGGAGTTGCCTGCGAGATGCATCATGTGCGGAAAAGCACGCTCACCGAGATCTCGACGGCGGCGATGGACGCGAAATGCTGCGCGTTGGGGAGTGCCACGCTCAATACACTTCCCACCCCGACCATGGCAGCGGTGATGACTTACCTCCAGGGACTCCGATTCCCGATCCAGTACGGGCTGGCGTTCGGTTCTTTCGGCTGGGGAAAAGGTGCGGTGGAAGAGATCTCCGCCTGGTTCGAGAAGATGCAGTGGACTCCGGCGGCGGAGGGGATCCGATGCAAATGGCGTCCCGCTCCGGAAGTACTTGCCCTCTGTGAAGAAGGCGGCAGGCAGCTGGCGCTGAAAGCGTTGGAAGACTGAGACGGCAGCGGAAATAAAAAGTTGAAAGACTGAAAAAACAGGACTTTACGCAGGATCCGGAATGGATTTGAAAGCGTAAAGTCTTTTTTTGCCGTTGGCTTTTAGTAAAATCGTTAAAATCTAAACTTTCGGAAAAATAATGCCGATGATTTTAGTATCGTGGTACAATATACAGGGAGACTGTATGTACCAAAAGAAAACAAATTTCCATTTTTGGTTAAAAACATGTCCGCGATCACGAGTGATTTTGAAAAAAAACCTTCGGTGAAAGGAACGGCGATCCTCCAAAACAGTGAGACGCATCGATTCATGCAGACCTTGCATTCGGAAGCCGCTTCTCAGGAGGAGACTGTATCATCGCACGGTGATGGCCCCGTTGAGGTCGAGCCGATCGTGCCGTCATCCTATTTCACGTACCGGATCTGGTTTGACCGGCTGGTCGCGCTTTTCCTTTTGATTCCTGGACTGCCGATCATGGCGATCGTGACGGTCCTGCTTTTCCTGACGTCGGATGGGCCGATCCTTTACTGTCAGCGCCGGGTCGGAAAGAATGGGAAAGTCTTCACGCTCATGAAATTTCGTTCCATGATCCCGGACGCCGAAAAGAAGACCGGTCCGGTTTGGACGAGTGTGAATGACCCGCGTATCACGAAATTAGGAAAACTTCTGCGTGCCTCGCATTTGGATGAGCTGCCGCAGATCTTCAACGTTCTGTACGGCGACATGCTCTTGATCGGTCCGCGTCCGGAACGTCCGGAATTTACGTGCCATCTTTCCAAAGCGATCCCAGGGTACGACAATCGGAGTCTCATTCCGCCGGGAGTCACGGGGTTGGCGCAGATCAATCTTCCGCCCGATTCCGATCTGGAAAGCGTACGCCGTAAACTGACGCTGGACTTGGAGTATATCAAAACGGGCTCACTGAAGATCGATATTCAGATCTTCGTCACGACGTTCATGCGTTTGTGTCTCCTGCCGGGCGATTTTTGCAGAAACTGGACTGGCATCCGCCGAGATGTCGTGGTGCCGGAGTATATGCGGCACGGTACGGATGAGTCGAACCCCATGTTCAAGACCTACACGGACGGTATCGCGATGCAGGAACGCGAGGCAGCTGAAAATGATAGAATGGCGGGGTCGGCAAATGCGGATGTTTCGGAAATGGAAGAAGCAAAAAACGCCGAGATTTCCGAGCGTTCGTGAATGATGAAGCCGAGCGCGGCTGGAATCGTTTGAGCATCAGCGGGATGAGAGAATTTTTTAGGATCATGTCGGAGGCGGCTGTATTTCGGGGACTTTTCCAGAAGAGGGACCGAAGTGCAGCCGACTGTTTGGATAGACACTGAAATACGGTGAGAGATGGCGAAAAGCAAACCGTCAGAATTTCTGAATGCCTTTACGGTCGACGTTGAGGATTTTTATCAGGTCTCGGCTTTTGAGAGATCCATTCCGCGTTCTGAGTGGGAGAATTACCCACAGCGGATCATGGAAAGTCTGCCGCGGATCCTAGATCTGATGTCGGAAACGCAGACGCGCGGCACATTTTTCATTTTGGGGTGGCAGGCAGAAAAGCATCCCGAGCTCGTACGGGCCATTGCCGACGCGGGGCATGAGATCGGATTCCACAGTTTCTCGCACTCTCTCATTTACGAGATGGAACCGGAAGCGTTTCGTGAGGAACTTCGGCGAGGGAAGGCCATTTTGGAGGATCTGACCGGGCAAAAGGTCGAAGCGTTCCGTGCGCCGAGTTTTTCCATCACCAAGAAGTCGCTTTGGGCGCTGGATATTTTGGCGGAAGAGGGATTTCGGTACGATTCGAGTATTTTTCCGATCTACCATGACCGGTACGGGATCCCGGATGCTCCGCGTGAGATCCATCAGCGCATGACGTCTGAGGGGCTGATCTGGGAATTCCCGCCGACCGCCTCGGCTTTGGGGCCAATGAATCTCCCGGTTTCCGGGGGCGGATATTTTCGGCTCTATCCTTACGCGCTGACACGCTATTTTTTGAGAAAGATCAATCAAAAAGAGAAACGTCCGTTCATTTTTTACGTACATCCCTGGGAAGTGGATCCGGAGCAGCCTCGGCTTCCATTCGGTTCGCGGGCCGTCCAGTTTCGGCATCGGGTCGGACTTGGAAGAAATTTGGTGAAACTGCGCAAACTTTTACGCGATTTCTCTTTTGGCACATTATCCGAGTCCATTAATTACGAAAATAAGAAAAAGGAGAACTCCTGATCAGAGGACTTTTCACGGCGATCTTCGTTTCCTGAAGCTTACCGTTGGGAAAGTTCCATTGGGAGTCTCCGATCCCGCCGGGATCTCAAAAACCGTTTCAGAAGGTGCAGACATGAAGACGCTTTTCATCACGCATCGTTTTCCGCATCCGCCGAATCGCGGAGACAGTATCCGGTCGTTTCATTTTTTGGAACGCTTCGCGGAGATGGGGAGTGTGCATCTCGCGACGCTCTATGAGCAGGAACCTGCGGAGGACTCGCATCGAGTGCTGAACGAACTGTGTGCTGGAGTGTTGGCTTTTCCGTGGGGCAAACGCCGACGGTGGATCCGTGCGGGAGTTTCCCTTTTGTGCGGGAAAACCATGACGGAAGGGCTTTTTGGAGATCGGAAGCTGAAAGCGGCTTTACGGCATCTGGTCTCGACGGAAAAGTTTGACCGGATCGTCGTTTTCTGTTCCAGCATGGTACAGTATCTGGATATGCTCCGCGGGACGGTGAACGAGCAGACGCCGGTCGTTACGGATCTTGTGGACGTTGACAGTCAGAAATGGTTCGACTATGCAGCCCGTGCGCGTGGATGGAAAAAGTGCGTCTTTCAGATGGAAGGCGAGCGTCTTCGCAAGCTGGAGATCGGCATTGGAAAATGCTGTGCCGGGATCTTGGCCGTCACGCCGGAAGAGACGGCGCTTTACCGAAGTTTCGCGGCGGGAAAGATCCCGGAAGAGGTTTGGATCCGAGATATTCCGAACGGGGTCGATACGCAGTATTTCAATGCGGAGGCTCCGGAATTGGCGGACGTTGCAGAGATACCGGAGCGTCTGGTTTTTGTTGGCGCGCTTGATTATCGAGCGAACGCGGACGGGGTCGAGTGGTTCGTGAAGAATGTGCTTCCGGAAGTTCGGAAACGTTTTCCAGCCTGCGAGTTTGACGTCGTCGGCAGTCGGCCTGGTCCTGGATTGAAGCAGCTTGCGGAGACGACTCCCGGAATGAACCTCATTGGCACGGTCCCGGATGTGCGTCCGTATCTTAAACGTGCGGCAGCGGCCGTCATTCCGCTTCAGGTCGCGCGCGGGCTTCAAAACAAAGTGTTGGAAGCGTGTTCCATGTCGCGGCCGGTCATCGCGTCGGAGGGAGCTGCGGAAGGGATCCATTGCAGGACTTCGGAAGATCTGCTGGTCTGCGGGACTCCCGAAAACTGGATCGGAAAACTTTCAGAACTGTTTGAAAATGCAGAGCTGCGTTCTAGGCTTTCCGAAAATGGACGCCGAATGGTTGAGACATCCTACGGCTGGTCGGTACAGTTGGAAAAGCTGGAGACGTTCCTGTGCGAAGTCTCGGACTGCGAGCGAAACTCATCAGGATCAGAAAACGAACTGTCCTAAAAATCAGGAAAATCAAAAGGCGGCAGCAGGAAGAAGCCGTCTTGCCGAATATCGGATCGTACTGGAGAAATCGAAGTCATGAAAGGCTACATTTTTGTTTATATGATGACGGTGCTGGGTATCTTTGCCTCACCGTTCATGCCGTTTATCGGGATCTGCGTGTACGTTCTCTTCGGTGTGCTGGTCCCCAACGCGCTTTGGTACTACTCTTTGGACGAGACGTTTTTGAATACCGGGATCGGTTTTTCGGAGATCGTGGCGTATCCGCTGATCGTAGGGTGGGCGCTGAATCATTTCGGCAACCTGAATATCGGGAAGGCGACGCTGCCGTTTACCTGTCTCTGTGCGTACACATTTTGGGTCTTCATTTCCTCGATCGTGACGGGCTGGACACCGATGGGACAGGTCCAGAACCTGATGAACGTGCGTCTTATTTTGGCGATGCTCATTGCGCTTTCCCTGTGCGACACGCCGAAACGCCTCCGAATGTTCATTTGGGTCATCATTTTTGCGAACGGGTTCGTTGCTTTTGAGTTGAATATGTCCTACCTTCAGGGATTCAACCGTCTGCAGCAGACCGGATACGCGGGGATGGACAATAACTTCTTTGCTGTGTCGATGGTCGTCGGATCTATCTTGGCGTTTTTCACTGGACTTGCAGAAAAGAATGTCTGTCTGAAGGGCCTTGCGTTTCTGGCGGCGATGCTTCAGGCGCACGTCATCATGTTTTCCATGTCTCGAGGCGGTATGCTGGGGTTGGTGCTTGCGTTCATCTTCACGTTCCTAGTCCTTCCCAAATCGATGACGAACCTGACGATTTTTGCGCTGGCGCTCGTCGTTGGGATCTCCATGTTCGGCGAGACTCCCCGAAAGCGATTCGTTACGGCATTCGCAAACATGGAAGATCTGGACGGTTCGGCACAATCGCGACTGAAAAGCTGGACGAACTGCGCTATCGTTATGCGGGAGAAACCCGTTTTCGGGGTCGGGGTGACGAAGTGGGCATCGTATACGCAAAGCCGATTCGGGATCTTTCTGGAAGCGCACTCTACGTGGTTCCAGGCTGCCGTTGACTCCGGGATCCCAGCGCTTTTGTTCCTCCTGATGTTCTTCTTTACTTCCGCGCTCCGGATGCTTCCGATCATTTTCCAGAGGATCAAAGTACCTGACCCTGCGATGTACCATTACGCGCGAATGGTTTTCGTAGCCATCGTTGCTTACGGCTGTTCCGCTCAGTTCGTTTCGCTGTACGCAATGGAAAGCGTTTTCTACACCATCACGATCGGGCTGATCATCCTGAAGATCATTCATCTGCAGGCGCTCGAAGAAAAAGAGCAGGAACGCCTCCGGATGCTCGAAATGCAGGAACGCTACGGCTACTCCATGTAGCAGAAAAGAGAGAAACATTCAGAGCTGTGCCCCGCTGGTACGCTCTGAATGTTTTTGCGGTTCTTCCGGAAAGTGCGTACCGATCCAGGTTCCGATCTCACCACTGAGTGCACCGAAGTGACTCAGATCCACACTGAAAAGAAAGAGGAAAAAGGGAGTGAACGTGCCCTGACACGAATTTCACGGAATACACGAAAAGACGCAAATGAATTTTTAAAATTTCAAAATTTGTTCGAGCAGTCTGTTTTTCACTGCTTTTTGTGTTAAGATCCGTGTTTCTCTGTGCGTTTTCCGTGTCTTCAGTGGTGAAATTGGTACGCAGTTCCCGGATGGATCGGTTTTGTATATTTCCATTTAGATCTTTGCCGTATTTTCAATGTAGAAGTCCGTATTTGAAAGTTTAGAAAATGGAAACTTCGTCAAAATCTGCATTCCCCGAACATACTAGGACGATTTATCGGATCACGCTTCTGGGAGCGATCTGTAATGCCGCGCTTGTTGTGCTGAAGTTTGCGGCAGGCATTTGGGGTTCCAGTTCCGTGCTGATCGCGGATGCAGTCCACAGTTTGAGCGATTTCGTGACGGATGCAGCAGTCATCGTGGGAGCGCGGTATTGGGAGCGTCCGGCTGATGAGGAACATCCGTACGGACACGCCAAACTGGAAACGATCGTGACGCTGTTTATCGGCGTGGTACTCAGTCTTGCGGGGCTGAAGCTGATCACGGGGGCCGTCGCTGCGCTGTACGAAATGACTTCCGATCCGGAGCACGTCTACACTGCCCCAGGGATCTTCGCTTTTGCTGCTGCTCTGCTCTCGATCATCGTGAAGGAGTTTCTCTACCGCATTACGGCCCAAACTGGACGAAGGATCCGTTCCTCCGCAGTCGTTGCGAATGCCTGGCATCACCGAAGCGACGCATTGAGTTCCATTCCGGCTGCCGCTGCTGTTGGGTTCTGTCTCATTTGGGGCGAATCATACGCTTTTCTTGACCCTGCGGCGACGATCTTGGTCGGCGGTATGATCTTTTACGCGGCTTGGCTCATCATGTATCCGACCTTTGGGACGCTCATGGATGCCGGTGCGTCACGAGAAGCAGTTCAGAAGATCTCGGAATTGGTCCAGACGGTCCCTGGTGTGGAGAATCCTCACAAGATCCGCACCCGAAACATAGGGAATGGTTTCGACGTAGATCTTCATGTGCGGGTCTGCGGCAGTATGACGGTAACGGAAAGCCACGAAATGGCGCATCAGATCGAAAATGTACTGAAAGAGTGCGGCGAACTTGCGATCCTGGACGTCATCGTTCACATTGAACCGATCGTTAACTGTTAGCTATTAACTGTTAGCTGCTGGCTTTTCATGGGTCAACGCCAGCAGCTAAAAACGACAGTTAGTCACGGCTCAGGTAAAAACTAAGCTCAGAACGAATCGAAACCTTCCGGAACTCCCATGGTATCCGGCATCATGTCCAGATCCGCTTCGGGAGCCGTCTGTTCCGGTTCAAGTCCCATGGTCTTTTCAGCATTCTGCGTCGTCGGTGAGGTCAGGAATTGAAGGAGTTTGGTCCGGATCTCCGCATCAAGCGTCGTGTTGATCTCAAGAGCCTCGATGCAAAGTTTTTTGTATGGATCGTTCTGGAATGATTTGACCATCGCAGCCAGCATCCAGTTTTTGCGTGCCGGGTCAGGATCCGCGGCGATCGAATCCATGATCCTTCCAAGTGCGAGTCGGAAGGCATCGTCGTTTCGTTTTGGCGGCGCGGAACTTTCCGGAGCGGCAGTATCTGCGGCAAGGAATTTCTCGAGCGTCAGCGGCTCGCGGACGCTGGAATTGCCGATAACGTAACGGAGGAATGTCGTCCATCGGAGCTCTTTGGTCTCGATTTTTTCTGCCAGCTTGAAGTACATTTCCGGAGTGATGCCGCAGGGCCTGATCAGATGGGAGATCTTTTCCAGAACGGCATCGCGCACATTCGGATCCTCGATCTTCAGTGCAGCATCAAAGGCCTGCTGAAAATAAGCGTCGCGATACGCGGCACTTTGCGTAACGGAGATCATCTGGGCACTCTTACAGAAAAAGGAAATGTCCTCTTCTTTAGTAAAATCAAACTGAAGCGCTTCCGGCTGCTCGGCACTTTTCCGAAACTCCTCCATGTATCGGACCAAACTGTCTGCGTCTTTTTTATTTCCGCACCGGATCGCCATCATGAGAGCCGCATTGGCACGCTGTCTGGCTTCGGAGACCGCGGTTCCGCCGTTTTCCTGCGATTGGGCCGCGGAAATGTTTTTCTGGATCTCCACGAGCGTATTGATGGCGAGCCAGTACTGTTCCGATTTTGTGTAGTTTTCCAGAAGTTCATCGATCAGTTGACTTCTTTCTGCCGGATCCTGTGAGGCGTTGATCTTTTTGATCAGCGGCTGATTTTCACGAAGCACGACGCTTGCAGGATGAAAATAGTAACTGACTTTCCGGTAAACGAGGTAGCTTGCCGGAAGGAGGATCAGCAGGACAAAAATCAGTGTGACGGACCATTTCTTCATTGGAATATTCTCCTTTTCAAAATCAGGGAAAGCTGCTCTAGGTGACGAAAAAACCGAAACTTCCCCCTTTCATTTAGTTTTTGGCAAAAAAACAAAAAAAATCAAGAGGAAAGGTGAATTTTCTCGAAATTTTCCCGGAAAAAATCTTTTCTAGGGAAATATTATGAAAAGTCAGGGGAATTTTGAGGCGTTTCCTTGACACTCTTGCCGTTCTGTGCTAAAATGAGAAAAGTTGCGGGACAGTCCATCCAGAGGGGCTGCGAACTGCCGGTTTGACGGACTTTCCGCATTTCCTGCCGTTACATTCTCCATGAAAGGAAATTTTTATGAATACAAAGAGTTCTTTTTCACGACGCCGTTTCCTGACTGCGAGTGCCGCATGCGCAGCTGTCTGTACTTCCGCGCCGCTCTTTTTTCCCGCTCGCGTTCTTGGAAAAGACGGCAGCTACGCGCCGAACGACATCATCAACGTCGGTCTGATCGGAAATGGATGGCGCAAGAGCAACATTGGAAATCGGCCTGGTTCACGTTTCATTGCCATCGCAGACTGCGACGCGCGCCGCATCCCGCAAAATTCCGCCGACATGAAAGGTTTTCAGGATTACCGTGAAATGCTTCAGATGCCGGAGCTGGACGTCGTTTCGATCGCAGCGCCGGATCATTGGCACACGAAGATGACGATCGACGCATGCAAAGCAGGAAAGGACGTTTACTGCGAAAAACCGCTCACCTTTACGCTGATGGAAAGCCGGCAGATCGTCGAAGCCGCCCGAAAGTATGACCGCGTCGTCTCCAGCGGTTCCCAGCGTGTGATGGAAGACTACGGGCAGTACATGGCGCCGATCATTCAGTCCGGTGCGATCGGTGAAGTGAAGGAGATCTACGCTTCCTGTGCCGGTTCTCCGGGTGAACGCGTCTACGCGCCGATGCCGTGCCCGAAAGAACTGAACTGGGATCTTTGGCTCGGTCAGGCTCCGTGGTTCGAGTACAATGAGGAGGCGATCCGTCCGATGACTTGGCGATTCAACTCCGTTTTCGGGACCGGCGGTCTCGGCGACTGGGGAGGACACAATTTCGGCGGCGCGCTCTACTCCTGCGGAATGGACCACATCGCGCCGAAAGAAGTCTTTCCGCCAAACTGCGAGGAAAACCCGACCAACGGTGCCATGATCATCATGGAAAACGGCGTTAAATTCTTCCACGGTTCCATCAAGGGAAGCATCTCCATCGTCGGAACGGAAGGAACGTACTGCTGGAAACATTCTCCGGAGATCAAAGCTCGTCACGCGGTCGACGTTCGCCGATACAGCGGGGGAGCGAACAACATCGCGGACGATTTCCTCTTCTGCGTCCGCAATCGGATCCGCCCCTTTCAGGATGTTTTCTACGGCGCCAATGTCTCCGATTACGGCCACCTGTGCAATATCGTGTACAAACTGAAGCGTCATCTCGTTTGGGACAAAGAAAAAATGGTATTCGTCGGCGACCGCGAAGCCACCAGCATGGTCTCCAAAGCCCAGCGCGCTCCGTATCAGATCGAACTTTGAGCGGAAAACCAGACGTTACGGAGAATTGAATTCAAATCGAGAGCCGATTCCTGCCTGAAATTTAAAATTTAAGGAGTTTTCCATGAAAAAATACTTTCTTTTGACGTTGCTTGCCGCAATTTTCGGCTGCGCGGCGGTAGAGGCTGCCGACTATGCGGAACTTTTGAAAAAACTTGACAGTGACTACTCGCAGAGCCTGACGGCGGAGACGAACGTCTCGTGGCTCGGAACGACCGGCAATCCAAACGGTGGATTGGATGTTTTCAAAGCGCGCGAGGAGATCCGCGGCATGATCAACGCTGCGTTTGGCGATCCGGCAAAAATGGCGGAAATCAACGCTTTTTTGACGAACGCACTGACGCAGAACATTCAGACGACGACGCGCGTTTGGATCTTAGAACAGCTTGGCGGGATCGGAACGGCGAAAGAGGTACCGGTCATCGCGGCCCAGCTGGATTCCGCAGACCGCCGTGTCGTGGATGCTGCTGCAGGCGCACTGCTTCTGATTCCTGGTCCCGAAGCGCTCGCAGCTCTTCAGAAAGACATTCCGGCCTGCCGTGCGGCTTTAGCGCAGAAGGCGAACGAAACGAAATCATGGATGCCGGTCGAGAAAGCCATGCCGTTCGCGCTGGCGAATGCATCTGTGGAGGCGGTCGACCAGTGGATGGCAAATTACGAAACGCTTGACGAGCTGGCAAAAGCGCAGACGATCGCAGCTCTGGCCGCCCGTAAATGCATGAAGTACCGCAATGTGGTCCTCGACGCGGTCGATTCGGACTCCGAGCTCCTCCAGAATGCCGGTTTCCTGGCTCTGGAAAAGCTGGCAACTGCAGACGATGTGGACCTTCTGCTCGCAAAAAGCGCGGAAAAACGCGAGCTGGTGATCCGTCTGTGCAGTTTCATCGTTGCGGATGGTTTTGATGACGCGCTCAAAGCCCGATTCCTGAACGCGGAAAAACCGGAAGACGTTTTGCAGCTGGCCACGATCCTGACGAACCGCGCGACGGATATTCGAAAGGAGATCTTCGCGAAAACGATGGCAAAAGAGTGTCCGAACCGGCTTGCCCTGCTCCAGCAGGCTGCCAAGATCGCCACTCCGGAGGACGTTGAAGCCATGGTGGCCTCAACGCTCTGTTTCCCCGCGGGCAGCGAACGTGACGCCGCAGAAAATCTCATCGCTGCTGTGACGTTTGGCGACGCAGCTCCCGTCATCGCGCTGAAAGGAAAGTACGATCAAGAGGGACTTTACTCCATCATCGGACGCATCGGCGGTGATGCTGCCATGGCAGAGGTGAACGCCGGGCTTGCCTCTGCGGACGCCGACCTGCGGAAAGCCTCGATCCGCGCGCTTTCTGTTTGGCCGAACGCGAAATTCGCAGACAAAATGTTTGCCGTAGCGACCGACGACAGTTACACGGAAGAGCAGAGAGTCGCGGCGCTCCGTTCCTTCATCCGCGTCATTTCTCTCCCGGATGACAAGATCGGGATCAGCATCTCCAAAGACGGCAAACTGGCGAAACTTCAGGAGGCTTTCAAAATCGCCGTCCGCATCGATGAGAAACGCCTGATCCTCTCCCGTTTGGCTGCCAACCGCACGGTGAAGAGTCTCCGTTTTGCCGTGGAATGCGCAGCGGATCCGGAACTGGCAGAGGCTGCGTTTGCGGCGATCGCAGACCACGCACACGACAATGTGCTCCGTCAGCAGAACAGTGCTGATTTTATTCCTGCGATGGATCTGGTCATTGAAAAGAGCACGAACAAGGACCTCGTGGAACGCGTGAAACGCTACAAAACGCAGAAATGACGTAATTTTCCGACTTCGTGAGACCGTGAATGGGGCAGGAAACGCAGTGGAGGCGTGATCCGTCCTTTCGACGGTCTCATGATCCGAGAACCATTGGAATTTAAGCAAAACGATGAACTTTTTTTGAATCAGGAGCCACTCATGGCGGAAGATCAGACGCAGACGGCCGTGTCGGAAACAGAATCAGCTGGAATCGTTTCGGAAGACCTGATGGAGGCTGTTACGGAGCGAACGGAAGGAACGGAGAGGGGAGAAATGGCGCCGTTTTCTTTCTGGACGGGATGGTGTGCGCTTGTGTTGATCCTGGCGTTCGGTCTGACGGTCCGTCTTCTGATCCTCACAGTCTTTGACGGTCAAACACTCCAGATCGTAGACGAGCAGCACTACGATGCCATCGGAGTCTACCTTCACGAGACGGGAAACTACGGAACGCAGGAAGAAGCGTTTGTTTCGATCCGGCCGCCGTTCTATCCGTGGTTCCTTTCCGTGCTTTACGGAGTCTTCGGCGTACAGAATCACCTTGCGGTCCGGTGCGTGCAGATCGCTGTTTCGCTTCTTTCCGTGGTCTGTGTGTACGGACTTGCGCTCGAAACGGGGTTCCTCTCGCGGCGTGCTTCACTTTTGGCGGCAGCGGTTTTTTGTTTCTATCCGTCACTTTTGGCGCAGAATTTTTTCCTCCTCACCGAGACATTTTTCACTTTCTGGCTCCTTCTCGTTCTCTGGACCGGTCTACGTTTTTTGAGGACCGGGTCGCTTTATGCCGCGGGATTCTGCGGCATTTTCATAGCGCTGGGAGCTTTGACGCGCAGTATACTGTGGCTCGCGCCGATCCCGTTTTCGCTCTTCATTCTGATTTGGCCGAATGGAGCGCTTTCGTGGAAGAAACGAACAGCGGGTGCGCTCCTGCTCGTTCTTTTCTCCGGCATCGGCATGGCTCCGTGGATGGTCCGAAACACGCGTCTCCAGAAGACCTTCACGGCCATCGATTGTATGAGCGGCCGAAATCTCATGATGGGAAACTACGAATTTACGCCGCTTTACCGCGCATGGGACGCCATTTCGATGACGCCTCCGCATGACTGGTACACGGTCTTGAAAGAAGACTTGGCCGAAAATGAAAATATTTCCCTGAATCCCAAAACACAGGGAGAAAAAGATCGGTTTGCTGCGGACTACGCGAAAAAGTACATCAAAACGCACCCTGCACAGACACTGAAACGCGATGCGGTGAAAGCTCTCTGTTTCTGGCAGCTGGAGCGTTCCGTACCTGCTGGACTTCATCAAGGATTCTGGGGAATTGAACGCATCGAGTCGCCAACAGTGCGAAAATTGACTTTTGCGGCGCTAACGCTCTGCATTTTCGGTGTATATGCTCTTGTTTTCCTGACGGCGGTCTGGGGAATCTTTTCCATTCAGCTTCCTAAAGGAACGGGAGCCGGAATGGCGTTTCTGACGGCGGTAGTACTTTACTTTTGGATCCTGCACTCTCTAGCATTCGCGCATGAACGCTACCATCTCCCGCTCGTGCCGATCTTACTTCTTTTTGCAGCGAACTTTGCTATGGATCGAGGCAAAGTCAATCGTTTCGGAGTGTTCTCGCATTTCCGAAAACGGCCAGTTCGTATGACCGCTGCACTGCTGATGTGCGGGAGCTTTCTCGTTTTTTGGGGGTGTGAGATCCTTTGGTTTGTAGGGTAGATCTTTGGATGAAATTCATCTGAAAAGACGGTCTTTTGAAAAGAACGTCGAAAAATGAGACAAAAAAGGAAGCAAAAACGGGGGGTCCCGCTTGTATTTCGCGGGGAATCAGGTAAAATCAGACGTAATGTTTCGGGGAAGTTGCCGAAACCGGAATGAGAGCCGTCGGGGGAAGGGGATCCTTCGACTGTTCGGTGTTCCGTTTGCGAATCCGTTTATCTGGAATTGAAACGAAAGACGTCCAAGATCATGGAAAAGAAACCGCTTGTGGGCATCATCATGGGGAGCGACAGCGACTTCCCGAAAATCAAGAACGCTATTACCGTTTTGAAAGATTTTGGCGTGCCGTTTGAAGTGCACGTCATGAGCGCGCACCGGACTCCGCATCTGGTGGAAGATTTTGTCGGAAAGGCCCGCGCCAACGGTTTCCGTGTCATTATCGCGGCGGCAGGCGGAGCGGCACATCTCGCAGGCGTAGCGGCCTCGCATACGACGCTTCCCGTTATTGGGATCCCGGTCGCTACGGAAATGATGGGTGGACTGGATTCCATCCTCTCGACGCTTCAGATGCCCGGTGACATTCCGGTCGCGACAGTCGGAACCGGAAGCGGCGGTGCGAAAAATGCCGGTCTGCTCGCGGTCGAGATCTTGGCGGTCTCTGATGACGAACTCGCGGAGAAACTTACGGCATACCGTAAATCGCTCGTAGAAAAGATCCTGCAAAAAGACGCAGCCCTTCAGGAGCAGATTTAGTTCCGCTTTAACCCCTCTGCTTTTTTTATTTTGAGTGATCCTCACTTTAGGGCATCGCAAGCCATCGAAACGAAGAGCGAGGTTTTGCCGCCTCGCTCTTTTTTTCGCGGCAAGTACCAAATGTGGCTGATTTTAACTTTTCTTTCCATTTTTCTCCGAAACTTTTCTTGACTTTTCCAATTTTCATGGTATAATCAGAAAGACAGTGGGATGGGCGTTTGGAGTGTGTGTTTGGTGTGAAAGGGGGAGGCTGCGAAAATGGCTGAAAAGATCCCGTTTGAACTGCCGCCGACGGCAGATGTCGTGTTTCAGTATCTATTTTCGTCGCCTTTCAGTATCTATTTTCGTCGCCTTTC